>NZ_JAGQDN010000013.1:0-167290 GCF_021270385.1 Brevibacillus sp. AF8
CTGGAACAATACCAAAAAGAAATCCCCCAAAAAGGGGGTTTCTCTTCAGTCTGAAGCCATTCCTTTAAGGAATGGCTTTTTTTTATGATCGGTTCGAAACAAGCACGTTCCCAGTATTCACCGGAAGACTAAAGCGATAAATTCAACGATTCTTTAAACTAACGAGGAGTGGCTTCAGGGCGGCTTCAAGTGCCAATATAGCACCCGAAGAATGACCGTAAGATAAGCCGTACCTCTAGCGGCATCGATCATGGCTTCCATGTCTTCAACTTCATGTTCAAGAGCGTAAGGTATTCGCCTCGCGAGCGCCCGCTGCTTAATCTGACCGAAGTTCGTTTCTTTTGGATTGCTATCTCGAGCACTTTATACAGAAGAGTTTACAGATGTTGACAAAAACGGAACCAACATAATAATATAAAATTACGTAAAAATCAAATTTTACGAATGGTGGTCTGATTAATGAAAATTTCAAACGGAGTAGAAATGCTTCATCTAGATTTTCATGGGAATATCATTCATCCCGTTCTTTTGTGGGATCAAGACATGGCTGTTTTAATAGACACCGGATTCCCAGGACAAATGGAAGATTTACGCGTGGCCATGGAAAAGACAGGGGTACCGTTCAACAAACTAAAAGCTGTGATTTTGACGCATCAGGATGTGGATCATATCGGTAGTCTTCCAGAGATTTTGCAGGAGTATGGGGATCAGGTTCACGTGTATGCACACGAACTAGATAAGCCGTATATTCAAGGGGAATTCCCACTTTTAAAAGACGGGCACCTTGAGAATCCTCCAAAAGGCAGAGTGGACTATACCGTGAGCGACGGTCAGGAACTGCCGTTTTGCGGCGGGATTCGCGTCATCCATACTCCTGGGCATACTCCCGGTCATATCAGCCTGTATGTAAAGCAAAGCAAGACCCTCATTGCCGGTGATTCGATGTACAGTGTAAATGGGTTTCTCGAAGGTATTCATGTCCCGACCACACCAGATATGAATGCAGCTAGACTCTCGTTGAAAAAGTATGTAGACCTCGACATTTCATCTGTGATTTGTTACCACGGGGGACTTAGCACTGGAAATGTGAAGGATAAGCTCGTAGAACTTAGTCAAGGGTTACGTTAACAGGCAGTTATCCAGAATCGAGTGACAATCACCAAGCTCCGGCATGAACGCGCCGGGGCTTTTTAGCATGCAGTCAGGGGACAAATACACTGGCTTTGGTAAAGAACGTTATTGACAGGACACCAAATGGTGTCGTATTATCAAAGTGACACTATTTGGTGTCCAATTAGGAATTAGTCATTGGAAAGTTTGGAATTTGAATAAGTTTCATTTGAAACCATTATGAGGGGGAAACATATGGGTCTAAGTAACGGTGTGGAAACAATCGCGAAAGCAGAAACCAATCCCCGAGGAAAAATGATTGCCTATTGGTCAGTCACATTACTACTCGCAGTAGCTGTTATGCTAAGTGGTATTGGACAGCTGATGCAATTTGGGGGAAACATCGAGTTAGTGACGAATCTTGGTTACCCGCTATACATTTTGACCATTCTCGGGATTTGGAAAGTGCTTGGAGCCATTGCTCTCATCATCCCAGGTTTTCCTCGGCTTAAAGAATGGGTTCACGCTGGTATCTTCTTTTTAATGACTGGTGCGGCTTTATCTCATGCGCTGGCGAACGATTATGGAGCGTACGGGTTTTACATGATCCTTCCGCTTTCATACGCTACGCTGAATATCGCGTCGTGGGCGCTACGTCCGATGAGCCGCAAACTTTAGGGAGGTTACAGAAATTAACGGCTGTCCCCACCATACTACAGAAAATCAGATTTTGGAGGGAGTGTTGTGAGCGAGAACAACCCGTTACGGGATGTGTTTGATGCGATTGCAGATCCAACCAGGCGTAGACTGATTCGCCTGTTAGCAGAGGCAGAGGAGATGCCGCTTCATGAATTAACGGCACAGTTTCAAATGGGGCGTACAGCGGTATCCAAGCATTTGACAATCCTGAAAGAGGCCGGACTGGTACTTGACCGAAAAGTCGGCAGAGAAACGCGATTTAGGCTAAACGCCGCTCCACTTAGAGAAATTCAAGATTGGTTGGCTTTCTATACCCAGTTCTGGAATACGAATATGTTGCGCTTAAACCAATTTTTAGAGGAGGAAGAAGAATGAGTTTAACATTATCCCTGGATTTTCAGTACAAGACATCGATGGAGAAGCTCTGGTCCGCTTTAACCGATGCAAACAAGCTTGCCAAGTGGATGGTTAACATCCATACCGGACAGGCGATGGAAAATAATTTTAAGCCCGTCATCGGACATCACTTTCAGTTTCGCACTCAGCCGACCGAATATTGGGATGGAATTGTTGACGGCGAAGTGCTTATCGTGGAAGAACCACACCGGTTGTCCTATACGTGGTGCAGTGGAGGAGAAAAGCACACGGTCACCTGGACGTTGCAGGATTTAGGGGACGGAAAGGTTAACCTTCATCTCGAACAAACCGGAATCTCAAATGCTCAAGCACTGGGTGGAGCCAAGTATGGCTGGAGCAATTGGTGCGGTCAGCTTGAAAAGGTATTGGAGCAATAATCGCATACCCACAATAAAAGGCAGCCAGTTTCATTGGCTGCCGTAATTTTTTAACCAGGCAAATCTCCACCCGTTAATCCGTTATCATAACCGAAGGAGTAGCCGTTCGCACGAAGATGATCGCATCAAAAGCTTTTGCTGGAACCATCTGCAACGTATACGTCTTCTCCATTTTTCCGTACCATCCACTAAAAACATCACCAATTGCACTGATGGACTGGGCTTTATTCAGATAGGTGTAAAAATCCTGATGCTGCTTTGCTTTGGCAAAATCAAGGAATCCATCCGCCATGTTTGTCTGTGCAAACAGAACAGCCAGCCGATCTTTGCCACTATTTTTTACAGTAAATGCTTTGCGCTCATTGGTAGTGGTGTCCTTTGCAAGGAAGGTGCTTTCGTAGAATTCACTTCCGATTGCGTAATAGTGGTCCCCCATGGCTTTTGCGAGATGTGCCCCCATGCAGGTTGTCATTCCTGCGGTAGTGGAGGTCTTTTCAATGTGTCCATTATGTCCGGCGATGAACATGTTATTGCGACCGTAATGTTTCTTTTCAAAGGATAAAATCCACATTGCTTTGTCCGCCATATAGCGATCACGGGTGTTGCCATAGTTCGTGTTTGTTCCGCGCAATGTGGCGTTTTGCTTGATGGATTCTGCGAAGGCAGTAGCCAGCTCATATTCTTTCGTAGAGCTTTTCGCGATGTAAACAGATTGGTTTTGTTTCATCTGCTCCATCAAGCTTTTTATGTGAGTGAGCGCTTCCTGTACGAGGGCGATCTTTTGATCATACACCGTCTGATCATTCAGATTCGTAAGCAGCTTCTCGTACTTGGTGGCGAGTGTCGGATCAACTTTTTTCAAATAGGAGAATAGCCCGCTTTTGTTATGGTGATAGCGTTGCATGTCAAAGCCATAAAAATGAATTTGATCTTTGGCATCCCGTTGGTCATTAAAGGTGCGCATCCAAGAGAGAAGGGCGGCCATTTCTTCTGTATGGTAAATCGTAAATCCGATGGCTTTTGCGGCATCCTGTGCAGTTCCGCTTCCGCCTAAAATGTATTCATTGACCTTTTGCCCACCGCCAAAATCACCTTCAATGGCAAATACGCGATAACCTTG
Organism: Brevibacillus sp. AF8; assembly: GCF_021270385.1. Taxonomy (NCBI): domain Bacteria; kingdom Bacillati; phylum Bacillota; class Bacilli; order Caryophanales; family Paenibacillaceae; genus Brevibacillus; species Brevibacillus sp. AF8. Next base: position 3,724 of record NZ_JAGQDN010000013.1, read on the forward strand.
TTTTTCTACCAAATGCTTAAAAATATCTAGCTTCAGCGTAGTGAATTGCTTGTTGCCATGCGTAGCTTCTCCAAACCCGATGATGGTTTTTGCAGGAAGCTCCATTTTTGAAACAGGGACAAGCGTAGATTGTAAAGACTGTTGCAAGGTGTTGGCTGATGCAGATTGGAAACCCGTCAATACACTCAGCACGATGGACAAGCCTAGGGCGACCAGGAGTTTTCTTTTCATATCAATCTCTCTTTCTTGAAGGGATTACTGGGATACGGGTGGATTTTCTTACCATTTAAATAATTATACTCCTTCCTGGCCATATTTACCTACAGTGAATCCTTTTCTGTGGAGACCAAGCCGAAATGTAAAAACGCACCTGGGTTGGATTATCGGTATCCCCCGGTGCGTTTTTCAATTGCTATTTCAAATACTTCGCCCGATACTCATCTGCCAGCATGGACATGAGAATGGAGTCGTGATAGGCATGGTTGTAATAAAGCGCTTGTCGCTGTACGCCTTCCCGCTGGAAGCCGAGCTTTTCATACGTATGGATGGCGCGTTCGTTAAAGGCGAATACATTTAGCTCGATGCGGTGCAGATTGAGGATGCCAAAACCATAATCGAGCATCAGCAAAAGGGCTTCACTTCCGTAGCCTTTTCCTTGATAGGCACTCTGATCAATAGAAATTCGGATAAAAGCGTTGCGATTATTCGGATCGATATCGCCAATTTGGACGTCGCCAATCACCTGATCATTTTCACGCAGGCAGATCAATAAGAGGACACTGGAAGAGTCCTGGCCTTTGTTTGCGATGTACTGGTGGATTTGCTCACGCGTGAAATGCTTTTGGGTACCGGTCAGCATACGCGTTTCCTTGTTGAACAAGGAGCGGAAGTATAATTCGGTATCTTCTGTGCCAATCGGTCGCAAAAAGACGCGTTCTCCTTCCAAAAAGCGAACCGCTGCATTTGTATTTTCTTGTCGTGACATAGACATAGTCGGTGTCCTCCCTGTTCGTTCAAAACTTCTTTTTCTTAGGATAACGAGCAAGTGTATACTTGAAAATATGCAGTTTTGTAAAAATGAAAAGGACAGATGGAGGGGGAAATCGAGATGCTCTTGACCCCAAACTGGCAGGAAAGCGACAACGAGCCGCAATACGTACAGCTTTATGCTTATTTGAAAAAGGAGATCGTCGCAGGACGCTTGGCGGTGAGTAGCAAACTGCCGTCCGTTCGCAAGCTGGCTGACCTGCTGGGCTTAAGCACAACACCTGTTGAAATGGCATACCAGCAGCTACTGGCGGAAGGTTTTATCCAAAGCAAACCGCGCAGTGGGTACTATGTGGAGAAATTGCCTGATCCTGAGGTGAAGCCGGGTGCTGGTGCGAGCATTCAAGCCGTCCAGCGGCCTATACTGCGTGACGAGCGGGAATACGTCTATGACTTTCATCTCTCCCGCAATGATTTTTCGTTATTTCCAACCTTGATTTGGCGGCGTTTGTACAATGAGACACTTCACATAGAGCAGCAGGAGAATCTTTTTTATGGAGACCCACAAGGCGAGGCTGGACTCAGGAGCCAAATCGCCGACTACTTGCGCAGGTATCGGGGTGTCGCTTGTTCACCGAATCAAGTGGTGATTGGGGCGGACCAGTTTGGCTTGCTGTCCCTGATCTGTCTGATGGTAAAGCCACAGTTCCAACGCATCGGCGTAGAAAATCCGGGGTATTTGCTGTTTGCCAATACGTTTCGCCAGCACGGCTACGACGTGGTGCCGATCTCACTTGAAGAGGACGGAATTAACGTCAGTGACCTTTATGAGTCAGAGGTTCGGTTGGCTGCCGTTTCTTCTGCTCATCAATACCCACGTGGGATGATCATGCCTATATCCAAGCGACTGCAATTGCTCGAATGGGCCAAAAGTGTGGGAGGGTACATCATCGAAGACGATTACGACGGAGAGTTTCGTTACCATGGCAGACCGATTCCGTCCATGCAAGGCTTGCTCCCAGATGCGAGTGTTATTTATATGGGAAGCTTTGCGCAGGTGTTGGCGCCAGCGATGGGCATTTGGTACATGGTCTTGCCAGAATCTCTGCTGGATACGTACTATAGCCTGCTGCGCGAGACACTGCTGGAACCATCCTCATCCCGTCTGCATCAGCGGACGATGGAAGCTTTTATGGAAAAAGGATATTTCGAAAAGCATGTTCGCAAAATGCGCAAGCTGTACCGCAAAAAGCATGATGCGCTGCTGTTGGCTGTGCACAAGCATTTTGGCGAAAGAGCGACAGTCATCGGAGCTGATGCGGGCTTTCATGTCCTGTTGCGGGTACACAGTGAGCGAAGCGAAGAGGAGTTGAAAAAGCTGGCGATTCAGGCAGGCGTGAGAGCCTCGTCGGCATCGTTTACATGGCTGGTACCACCCAATCCCCTGCCAAAAGAGTTTTTCCTCGGCTTCGCGGGCATTCCATTGGAAAAAATCGATCCCGGTATCAAGGCACTGAGCCAAGCGTGGTTTGACGGTTATTGACAAGGCAAGCGTACACCGTTATGCTAAAAGTACGTTTTGGAAAATATGAAAAACAAAATATTTTCCTTGTTTTCGAAAGGGGATAAGAACATGCAGGAGCGAATCCTCCAATGCGCTTATCATGAGATTGAGACCAAGGGCGTCCGTTTCACTATGTCCGATTTAGCTCGGCGCGCAGGTGTTAGCACCAAGACGTTATATACGAGCTTTCCATCCAAAGAAGCCTTGATCACTAAAGTCATTGAAGAAAACATCGAGGATTTGCGTAAAGCAGAAGATCGGATTTTGCATGATCCTGACCTCGATTTGGTAGAAAAAATGCGACAGCTCCTGGCTCTGGTTCCGAACAACTTCTCGCGAACCGACCTGCGCGTGTGGTACGAGCTGAAGCGCTACTATCCCGAGCAATGGAAGCTGATCGACGAGTTCAATCAACAGGAGTGGGAGCATGTTCGGATCATTCTGGAGCAAGGCGTAGAGGAGGGCGTGTTTCGTCGTATCCGGCTCCCGATCTTGATTCAGATGTATACCGGGACGCTCAACCAACTGATTGATCAACAGTTAGCGAACCAGCATCATATGACGATTGGCGATGCACTGGATGCGGTCATCGACATTTTACTAGGCGGTATCGTAGATTCTTCATCTTCAAACAAGGAAGCAGGAGGAACATAATGAGTTGGGTTTATCTATTAATGGCTATTTTACTAGAGGTGGCTGGAACAACATCGATGAAGCTGTCTGACGGACTGAGCAAGCCTGTCCCTAGTGTGATGATGTTTATCTTTTATATTTTGTGCTTCTCGTCGCTGAGCTTGGCGCTCAAGGAAATGGAGGTCGGGACTGCCTATGCTATCTGGTCAGGTCTCGGCACGGCGATCATTGCGGTTATTGGTGTGGTGATCTTCAAGGATGCCTTCACTGTCAAAAAAGTAATTGCTGTCGGACTGATCATCGTGGGCTGTGTGCTGTTGAATCTGGGGGACAGCTCTCACGCACAATCTTCTAAAGATACAGGAGTAGCAGAGGCGAAATGAGTGAGAAAAATGTAAGGACAATGCTAGTGTTCTTCTGGGTCACCGATGTGGCTTTTGTCGTGTACTGGTTCATTACATTTTTGGAGCTTCTCCCTGTAGAATACTTGTATCAGGATTACTACGACCCCAATTTGCTCGCATGGAACCTGTCCTTTTTTCCATTGGATATTTTCATTTCCATCACGGGCTTTGCCAGTCTGTATGCTTATCGCAGAGGGCGGCACATCTGGAAGCCGCTCGCCATGCTGTCACTCGTTTTGACGTCCTGTTCGGGTTTGCAGGCAATCGCTTTTTGGGCGTTCAAGGCAGATTTTGATTGGTCCTGGTGGATTCCGAACCTGTACCTGTTGATTTACCCATTATTCTTTTTGCCGAGCTTGATGCGAGAACTGGCAAAAGTGAAGGAAAGGAATTCTTGACAAATTTTAAGCCGTGGCTATATAGTAGGTCTTAAGTTAATAGCGCTGTGGAGATTGGGAGATCAGCTAATATTTGCAAAATGAGAGCATTCGCTCTTGGGTTGCGGGTATTAGCTTTTTTATTTTCTCTCCAGTCAAACCACAAAGGAGTTGGCGAATTGTAAGCGCTTTACGGAAGTCGGTTTACAATTTTTCCAAAAAGGGGGAGGATGGGGCATGTCCATTTATGTAGGGGAACTGATCGGGACAATGATCTTGATCATTTTGGGGGCAGGTGTTTGCGCCGGACAGAACTTGAAAAAGGCGTATTCCCAAAACGGCGGTTGGATTGTGATTACGCTAGGTTGGGGGCTGGCAGTTGCTTGCGGAGCTTATGCAGTAGGAAGCATTAGCGGAGCGCATCTGAACCCGGCACTTACCATTGCACTGGCTAGCATCGGTCAATTTCCGTGGGAGCAAGTGCCAGGCTATATAGCGGCTCAACTGATTGGGGCGTTTATGGGAGCGACATTCGTCTGGATCTTTTATTACCCGCATTGGCGTGAGACGGATGATGCAGGAGCCAAACTGGGGATATTTGCAACAGGTCCCGCGATTCCCAATACAGTCGCAAATCTCTTCAGCGAAATTTTAGGTACGTTTTTCTTGGTGCTCGGTCTACTGGCGATCGGAGCGAATAAATTTGCAGAAGGACTTAATCCGTTTATTGTTGGTTTCCTGATTGTTGCAATCGGTTTGTCTCTTGGCGGTACTACTGGTTATGCGATTAATCCGGCCCGTGACTTAGGACCTCGTCTCGCCCATGCTCTCTTGCCCATCCACGGCAAAGGAAAGTCCAACTGGCGCTATGCATGGATTCCTGTTGTTGGACCTATCATTGGAGCTGTAAGTGGAGCATTTTTTTACAAATGGACGTTTACAGACCACTCGCTGACAGGTGTAATAGCATTAGCGGCTTTCATGGTGATTGCTATCGTGGTCGGCATGACAACCAAAAAATCAATCGGCAGCAAGGAGCGAATCGCATCCGAAAGTGCGCGTTCCTAGACATACAGGAAAGAATGAATGCGATTCCAAATGAGTGAAGGAGGAAGTTGTCATGGACAATAAATATATGCTTTCCCTCGATCAGGGAACCACGAGCTCTCGCGCTATTTTATTCGATAAATCAGGTGCTATTATCGGCGTTGCCCAGAAGGAATTCACGCAAATCTATCCGAAGCCGGGTTGGGTAGAGCACAATGCCGAGGAAATCTGGGAATCACAGCTGGATGTTTTGAAAGCGGTTTTACTGGAGAATCATGTGAAACCGGAAGAAATCGCAGGAATCGGGATTACCAATCAGCGGGAAACAACCGTGGTATGGGATAAGCACACAGGAAAGCCCATCCACAATGCGATTGTATGGCAAAGCAGACAGTCCATCGATATTTGCAACCAGTTGAAAGAGCAAGGTCATGAGCAAACCGTTCGTGAAAAGACAGGACTGTTGATAGACGCTTACTTTTCTGGCACAAAGGTAAAATGGCTGCTCGATCATGTGGAGGGAGCACGGGAAAGAGCAGAGAAAGGCGACCTCTTGTTTGGAACCATTGATACGTGGCTGATTTGGAAGCTGACCAATGGTCTGGTGCATGTGACCGACTATTCCAATGCTTCACGCACGTTGATGTTTAATATTCATTCCCTAGAGTGGGATGACGAGCTGTTGAGCATGCTGCAAATTCCGAAAGCCATGCTGCCAGCTGTCCGTCCTTCCAGCGAAATGTACGGCTACACAGACGAGAAGCTTTTCGAATTCCAGATTCCGATTGCCGGGATTGCCGGAGACCAGCAGGCTGCGCTGTTTGGGCAGGCGTGCTTTGCGGAAGGGCAGGCCAAAAACACATACGGAACAGGTTGCTTCATGCTGATGAATACCGGAGAAAAGGCAGTTGCATCCAAAAACGGGTTGTTGACAACCATTGCCTGGGGAGTGGATGGCAAGGTAGAGTACGCCCTGGAAGGCAGTATTTTTGTGGCTGGTGCGGCGATTCAATGGCTGCGCGACGGACTCAAGCTGATCGAAAAATCATCGGATTCGGAAAAGCACGCACTCGCTGTTGACAGTACAGATGGTGTTTATATGGTTCCGGCCTTTGTTGGCTTGGGAGCGCCTTATTGGGATATGGAAGCTAGAGGCGCGATCTTCGGCTTGACCCGCGGAACGACGGAAGATCATTTGATTCGGGCAGCGCTGGAGTCTTTGGCTTATCAGACACGGGATGTGCTTGAAGCGATGGAGGCTGATTCCGGCATCAGGCTGCAAAAGCTGGCGGTAGATGGTGGAGCCGTGGCAAACAACTTTTTGATGCAGTTCCAGTCCGACATCCTGAATTCAGAGGTAGAGCGTCCGCGTGTCAATGAAACGACCGCACTGGGAGCAGCTTACCTGGCAGGGCTTGCCGTCGGGTATTGGGGCAGCAAAGAAGATATTGTGAATAACAAAGTGGTGGAGCGCTCCTTCTCACCAGATATGGCAGAGGAAGTGCGCCAAGAGCTGTACGCAGGTTGGAAGCAAGCTGTTACGGCAACGATGGGTTACAAGATTAGGCATTGATTTTTGCATAAAAGAGGTCTAAAGTTAGAGATAAGTTAATCATGCTGTGGAGACTACGGAGACAGCCAGTATCAGAAGGGCAATGACATTGCATTGCTTCTTTTGGATATTGGCTGTCTTTTTCTTTTAGAGAGGATGAGGAGAACGATGAACGATCAACATGCATTATCTTCAAGTCAACGCCAGGCTTGTCTGGATAAAATGGCAAACAAGCAACTCGATCTTTTGGTAATTGGCGGTGGGGTGACAGGAGCGGGTATTGCCCTCGATGCAGCCACGAGAGGTCTTAGCGTTGGACTCGTGGAAAAACAGGACTTCGCTGCGGGCACCAGCAGTCGCTCTACCAAGCTCGTTCATGGAGGATTGCGCTATTTGAAGCAGGGCGATGTGCAGCTGGTGCGGGAAGTAGGCCGGGAGCGAGCTATTTTGTATCGCAATGCGCCACATATCGTCATCCCGGAAAAAATGATTTTGCCAATCGTGAAAAATGGTACCTATGGCAAGTTGGCAACCTCTATTGGTTTATATGTGTACGATGTGTTGGCTGGAGTCGAAAGAAAAGAACGACGCATCATGCTGAACAAGCAGAAAACCGTGGAGGCAGAACCGCTTTTGCGCCGAGATATTCTCAAGGGCGGCGGGCTCTATTTCGAATATCGGACAGATGATGCTAGACTTACCGTTGAGGTCATGAAAACAGCAAGCTCGCACGGAGCGCTCTGTGTGAACTATACTGAAGCCATTGGCTTTATTTATGAGAACGGCAAGGTCATCGGAATTCGCGCGAAGGATTTGCTTACAGGTGCGGAGTACAATCTCCATGCCAAAAAAATCGTCAACGCAGCAGGTCCTTGGGTGGATCAGCTTCGAGAAAAAGACCACTCCTTGTACGGCAAGCGCCTCCACCTGACAAAAGGTGTCCATCTGGTCGTGCCATATAACAGGTTGCCGCTGAAACAGGCCGTTTATTTCGATGTATCCGATGGACGCATGCTGTTTGCCATTCCGCGCAATAACAGTACGTATATCGGTACAACTGACACGAATTACAAAGGTGTACTGGAGCGGCCAACGGTGACGAAAGAAGACATGGAGTATGTATTGAATGCCGCGAACGAGATGTTCCCTTCTGTGAAGCTGACGGAACAGGATGTCAGCTCCAGTTGGGCAGGGCTCAGACCGCTGATCCATGAAGATGGCAAGTCCCCATCCGAACTGTCACGCAAGGACGAGATCTTCTATTCCAAAAGCGGGCTGATTACGATTGCAGGTGGAAAATTGACGGGCTTCCGCAAGATGGCCGAGCGCATTGTCGATGTAGTGGTCAAGCAGTTGACCGAAGAAGAGGGCAGAGCATTTGGAGCTTGTCGGACAGACAAAATCGTCCTCTCTGGCGGAAAATTTGACTCAGCAGCCAAGATTCCTGTATTTGTGAAAGCACAGGCAGAGCGGCTGAGCCAATGGGGAATCACCGAGGAGCAAATCCGCGTTCTGGTTGGGAAATATGGAAGCAACAGTGAGCAAATCGTAACGATGTGCCAGGAGCTTTTGACACAAAATGATCAAAATGTGTCTCCAATCGAAGCACTGTTGAAAGCAGAACTGCGCTACGCTGTAGAGGAAGAAATGGTTATGACCATGAGCGATTTTTTGATTCGTCGCAGTGGCAGACTATTCTTCGAGAGGGATACACTGGAGCCTGTGTATCGAATGGTTGGAGAAGAGCTCGCTCATGAGCTGCAATGGTCGGATGAGAGAAAAGAACATGAAATAAAAGCGTTTGAAGAGGAATATCATCTTGCGAAAACATTTCAATAGGGGTGATTCGTGATTGGCAAACCAGATCAATCAAGTCATACTTCCAGCAGCCCGGACATTAAAAGAATTTGATGAACTCATGGAGAGCTGCTACGAGCGCATTATTTTGCTGAATGCCCATGTAGCGCAAGTAAAGCCACTGGGAAAACGGGCTAGAGCGTTCGGGAAAAAACTGCTGATCCATGCTGATCTCATTGACGGCTTGAAGTCTGATGAATACGCGATGGAGTTTCTTGCGCAAGAAGCACAGCCCGAAGGAATCATCACCACACGGAACAGTGCTATTCTTGCTGCCAAGAAAAAAGGACTCATTTCCATCCAACGACTTTTTCTCATTGATACGATGGCATTAGATAGCAGCCTTACCCAGTTGGAGAGAACCAAGCCGGATTACGTCGAGGTTTTGCCAGGAATCATTCCCCACCTGATCGAAGAAATTACTGAACGAACCAAAATTCCAGTTATCGCTGGAGGATTTATTCGCACGATGGATGATGTTGATCGCGCCATTCAAGCGGGTGCAACTTCTGTAACCACTTCCCGCAGAGAGCTGTGGACGAAATCATAAGGGCACATCAGGGCAGTCAAAAGCCGGTCATTCCTGTTTGTAGGAATACCGGTTTTTTGGTGTTTGTCCGTCAAGAAAATAGGTAGATGACGATGATAGGGGAGATAGGTAGATACCCTTTTATTTGGATAACGGTCAGTAGTCTATGCGGATGAACGTCACCGTGCATATACACATATAGTCAGCAAAAATAAGAGGAAAGAAGGCGGTTGCGTGAATTATCAAAGCTCTCAATGGCAATCCTCGTATTCTTCGCGGGAAGGACATTCTTCTTATTACCCTTGGCAAAGAGATCGGGAACGGCCACCAGGATGGGATCGTGGAGGAGGATGGCAGAGACCTTACCGGAGTTGGGAGTTTGACCACAGACGGAGATGCCCGGATCACTGTCGTTGGTGCCCTCCTGGCTGCTGCAGACGCTTTCGCTAACAGATAAGTAGTAGAATTAGAGCCAAATCTTGAGATGGATTCGAGAGATTTGGCTCTTCTTTTGGGGAATTGAGAAGGAAAGAGGGTGGAAATTATGGAGAATCTGCAAGCATTCTCGTTAAAACAGCCCTAATCCTCTCGACCCCTTCTTCGATCTGTGCTTCATTGGTATTGCCGTATCCGAGAATGATTTTATCTGTATGATTGCCTTTGACAATGGCGTGCTCCTCGACCGGGTAGACACGCACTCCGGCTTGCTCCAGCGCAGCCAGGACGACAGGTGTGAAGTGAACCGTGGGAAAAGCAGCTACGATGTGCAGTCCAGCGGCCTCCCCCCAAATGCGAATGCCATCACCAAAAGCCAGTTGAAGAGCATCAATCAAGCATTGACGGCGTTTTTTGTACAGCTTTTTTACCTGATTCACGTATTTCTCTAGATGCCCCTCCTCGATAAAAACCCCGAGGGCAAGCTGATCAATCGAAGGGGCGTGCAAATCGGATAGCCATTTTGCCTGCTGATAGGAGGCTACCAATGCTTTTGGCAGGACGAGGTATCCCTGGCGCAGTCCGGGAGAAAGGATTTTGCTAAAGGAACCGATGTAGATAACACGCTCCGAGGCAAGTCCCTGAATGGAGCTGATAGGAGCAGTTTCGTAACGAAACTCGCTGTCGTAATCATCCTCGACAATGTAGCAGTCAGCTTCCCGTGCATAACGAATGAGTTGAAGTCTTCGCTGGATGGGCATGGTGCCGCCTAGCGGGAACTGATGGGAAGGCGTGACAAATACGAAGCGGGGGCGATGGGCAGACAATGACGGTAGCTGTTCCATATCCATCCCGTAGGTATCTGTCGGAACAGGCAGTAAACGAGCGCCTGTCCTGGTGAAAATACTTTGGATATCGTGCGTGATCGGGTCCTCGATGACTACGTGACTATCAGGACGCAGAAGCACATTGGCAATCAGGGTGAGCGCCTGAGTAGCCCCGGATGTCATAATGATTTGCTCGGGGTCGCATTGCACGCCGCGCGTTCGATACAAATAGCGACATAAAATCGTGCGCAGCTCCGTACGTCCCTCGGGACGATTATAGCCAAAGACTGACAGCGGTGCTTCCTGACAGACACGCTGGACAGTTTTGCCCCAGAGATTGCGAGGAAAACGCTCCAGAGCAGGAACACCAGAACGAAAATCGATTAGCTTGCTCTCGTCTTCGTTGAAATGCTGGTTCACTTTCGGCAACCCAGCCCCAGCCCCTGTCATCCGGGCGTGCTGTTCCAAATAAATGCCCGAGGCAATGAAATACCCGGAGCCACGTCTGCTCTCGATGTAGCCCTCGGCTAGTAGCTGCTCGTACGCCTCTAGTACCACATTGCGAGAGAGGTGCAGTTCGCTTGCTACTTTTCGGGTAGATGGAAGCTTGAAGCCGGCTGCAAGTTCTCCGCTCAAAATCTTTGTGCGCAATTCAGAATAAATTTGTCTGATTAACGGAATCGGTTTCTCTCGGTCAATGGTTATCCAGAGCAAGCTGTGTGAGCCTCCTTACGCAACTGGTCCTCTCGAAATTGTGGGAAACTGGACCTAATCCATACAAGCGTACCATGGTAGGGTGATAGAAGAGAAGAGATATGCCACTGCCAAAGGAGAGAGAAGGATGACACCAGAAGAGAGAAGAACCGCAGACATTTTGCGTACAATCGCCCGTGATGAACGAATCAAGGAAGCGGTCAGAACATCGCCCTTGCTATATCCGTTGCTTTTGACTGCTGCGAAACGTTATGTGACAGGCGAAACGCGTGCGGATGCAATAAAAATAGCCCAACGCCTGGAAAAATTGGGCTACCGTCTATCAATGGAACACATTGGTGAAAATACGCTGGATTCGCAGATTGTACATGAAGCGCAGCGGGAGTTTCTTGCGCTAACTACGGATTGCTCCCAACTACATACACCAGTCGGAATCTCCTTTGATCTGTCCCATCTCGGCTTGTTACTGGATAAAGAACTGGCGTTTGCCCACGTAGAAGAGTTGGCAGAGCGGGCGAGACATAGCGGTCACTATTTGATGATCAGCATGGAGGAGTCGACGAAAACAGAGGCGATCATTAGCATGTATGAGCGCTTGGCACAGCGACATGAAAATGTGGGCATTACGATTCAAGCACATTTGCACCGCTCGCTGGATGATGTGAAACGGGTGCTCGGACTCCCGGGGAAAATTCGTTTGGTTAAAGGCGCATTCAAGGAACCTCAGGAAATCGCATTGGGGCGTTCAGTGGAGTTGAACGAACGATACCTGGAGCTGGCTGATATGTGTGTACGAGCTGGGCGTGAATGCTCACTCGCTACGCACGACCAAGCGATTGTAGACGCCCTAGATGGTCGAGACTATTTGCATCGACCGAATGTAGAGGTCGAGCTGTTATACGGGGTTCGCCCTGATCTGGCTCATGTTTTGCGAGAAAAAGGGGTTACAGTGCGCTTGTACCTCACATATGGGACAGAGTGGTACTTATACTTGTGTCATCGACTGGCAGAGCATCCGCCTCATGTGCATCAGGCGATAGCCGATATGTTTGATACGTCGAGACTTCAGGATGTAGGGTATGGCATGTCATAGAAGGATTACGAAAAAACGTCAGAGCATGATCCTGACGTTTTTTCTATTTTTCATTCTGTCTTGCCTTCACACAAATTCCCCAGCCAAACTGCTCTTGATTCATGATTTCTGCCCGAACCGTGTTTACCCCTGCGTGGAGGCGAACAGATACTTGGTCGTACTTGCTTCGAATTCGTCCGTCACTCGCTGGTGGATTCCATCTCCACACGCCCTGATGCACTTCCTCTTCATTCACCCAAAGTCGCAGATGATCGCTGAAGCCAAAATGGAGTTGAGTCACAGTCTCATGGGGAACCGTAATCGTGCTTTTGGCTTGTACAGTCATCCCAGGCTTTGCTGGGAAGAGTCGATTGAAATTGAGTGTCCCATTTTCTTCGACGACTGCACTTGTCCAATCTGTCAAGACAACAGACTGATCACTAGCGATGTACGGCTTTGAAATGAGCCATTCCGTTAGATAACCCTCCGCTGCGAGCTGTTGGCGATCCGTCTTGGTAGGCAAGTCATCGGCCGGGACGATTTCTGTTACCGATAGATTCCGAATGTAGGCAGGCAAGTAGTTCCAGAAGCCGATTTTCTCAAGTGAAGTTCCATGCTGTAGATGGGAAATGAACAATTGAGGCGCAGGGTCTTCTCCCAAATATACGGCAGCTTGGTTTGCTTGAACCTCCACAGCAAGCGTCTTCCATTCCCCAATTGTGTAAGACAACGGCTTTTGATACTGAGGGCCATTATAAATTTGCCACGTCATAGACCCATTCATGATCGGATCATACTGAATTTCTTCCGGGGCGAGGTAGATTAGCTCATAATTATGCGAATCTCGTGCACCAAAAACGAGTCCGACAAAGCCTACCTGCTTGGGGATGGCGACTTCCGCTTGCAGTCGAAAGCAGGGATAGGGAACGGCCTGACGCAGGAAAACAGGAGATCCCATCCCCTCCAAGTACAGCGCTTCCCGGTCTCCCCATATACCTTGGCTTGCCTGTGAGTCCCCGAGATCAAATTCATGCAAATCATCTCGCAAATTCCAAGAAAACGTAGACACTTACATTTCACCACTCTTCCTTGTTCATGCCTTTTATGTTTTAGATATGATTTACCACAGGCTGTGAAAAATCCTTTCGCCTTTGTCGATTCATCGATTTCATTTTTAAAAAATTGTAGCTATTTGTCTGGAAATAACGTCAATAACTGTATGAGAAGAAAAGATAGGAATAAAAAAGAATGGTCCGTGGAGGTTTTGAACAAATGAAAACGGCGCAGTGTAAGCGATGGCTCCTGGCCTTCTGTGCGTTCCTCCTGTTGGTAGCAGGTGTTCCTTTAGGATTAACGGGGACAGCCTTGGCAGAGGGAAGCATTCAGCTGGGAGTAACAGTCGGAATTGAAGGAAAGTACAGGGAGATGGGGATGGTTCCCGTTGTGGTCACGGTGAGAAATGGAGGGGCGGATATCGAAGGAGATCTTTATGTCGCCACGGGGGAACGGGGAGACAGTCGCTTCGAAGTTGCCAATTATCAGCCGGTTTCAATTGCAAGCGGAGTGACCAAGCAGGTAACCATTCTCGTTCCTGGATCAGAGCTGGATAGCCGTTCTTTTGTAGCTTTGATGCAAAATAATAAGATCATTGCGCAAACTCCGGTAACAGGCGTTTCATACAGCGAAGATACATTGATGATTGGCGTGCTGGCAGAAAATCCCGACACAGCTAATTTCCTTGGTGTACTGCCGAAAGGCTCCATTCATAACCCAGTCCAGCTCTTGACGATGAAGGCAGACAATATGCCAGTGACAGGTACACAGCTACAGATGCTTAATATGCTCGTGATCAACAATTTTGCTTTGGATTCATTGAATGAACAGCAGATTAAAGCGATTCGGGATTGGACGAATTCTGGCGGGATGATGATTTTAGCCGGAGGAGCGCAGTACAAGAAAGCCGGAGGCGTTTTGAGTGACTTGTCGCCAGTAGAAGTGACTGGAGTGTCGAGCGTACAGACACTTTCCAGTCTAAAAGCGGATAAGACCAACCTGATTGCACTGACATCCCCCTTTACTGTAAGCAATGGGACAGTGAAGGCAGGGAAAGTTCTGTACAGCGAAGGAAATATTCCGCTGATGGTCGTACATAACGTGGGAGCCGGAAAAGTGTTGTATGTCGCCTATGATTTGGCGGCCGAACCAGTAGCCAGTTGGGCTGGAAACAGTCGCTTTTGGGCAGATACATTAGTAAAGGCTTTTGGTTCTTTCATCAACACTTCAAATAGGAGCATGATCGACAACGTATGGCCGCTTCACGATGCTGCTGATCGCGTCCCATCCTTGAAAATTCCGGAGGTTGGCTGGTTCGCAGTATTTTTCGGAATTTATGCCCTGGTTGTCGGGCCAGTTCTTTTCTATATTTTGCGGAGAGGCCGCAAGCAAAGCTACATGTGGGTGATTGTCCCTGCCCTTTCGGTGCTGGCGGGAATCGGAATCTTCTCGATTGGTGCCATCCAGCGGGGGGTGGGTGTAAAGCTGCATCAGGTAGGTTATGTTGAACTGCAAAACAACGGACAGGCGAATGCAGTGAGCGTAACCGCATTATTCGTACCGAGTAATGACGACTATCGATTGACTATAAAGGGAGAGGGCATAACCCAACCCGTCACTGAAGGAGACTATATCGATCAAATTCCGAGAACGTGGATTTCCATACAGCCAGATCAGACCCATATTGATTTCCGCGATGTAGAATTTTGGTCGATGCGCAAGGTTGCGACGGAGCAATCCTTATCGGACGTAGGAAAAATAGAATCGAACCTATCGTATGAAAACGGCGCACTGAAAGGAACCGTGACGAACCATACGAAGTACTCGCTAAGAGACGTGACGATCTCGACAGGAATGCAGGTACAAGAGTTTCCACAGTTGGCGGCTGGCAGCAGTATCGAAGTGAACTTGCCGTTTGCCCCTCAACAACAAGCAAGGCGGAATCAACATCGGATGAATATGGGACATGCGCTGCCGCAGTATATGCAATCGAATGGCAATGAAAGAGAAACGCGTGAGCAACTCATCGTGGAAATGCTGGACATGATGGACAGACGTAGTGGTCCGTCTGAAGTAGTAAAACTCGTGGGCTGGACCGATGCGCAAGTTGCTGAGGCTGTCGTACCAAACGAAAATACGGAGAACAGCAGCATTGCGATGGTCACTTCGACGCTGCAAGTGAATCCATCCAAGGACGGACACATTTATTATCCGACGGGATCATTTGATGTGACGATGTCAGGCAGCTCAGTGCCAGTAGATGACTTCGGAGATGGCTTTAGGCTCCCTGCTGGGGATATTACCTTTGACATCAATTTGAATCAGGAAGGACAGGAGCTTGCCATCAGCAATTTGTATCTGTACACCTGGTCAGAGGACAATACGACATTTGGAAAAGAGGTTTACAACTGGAAGACCAAAGCTTTTGAACCATTTGAAAAAGCATTCATGAACAACGTCATGACAAGCGATAAGACCACTACTTATGTTTCGGGCGACGGCATTGTCCGCATCAAATTTGCCCACCAGTTTGAGGATGATCGCCACATTGGGGTTCCAAGTGTCAGTGTGGAAGGGAAGGTGAGCAAGAAGTGATCCAGATCCAAAATTTGCGCAAGCGCTACGGCAAAATGGAAGCATTAAAAGGACTTTCACTCGAAATTGACAAGGGTACCGTTTTTGGTTTTGTCGGTCCGAACGGAGCAGGAAAATCCACGACGATGTCCATTTTGGCGACTTTATTGGAGCCAACCAGTGGGAAAGCATACGTAGGTGGCTACGAAGTGACCAAGCATCCAAAGGAAGTACGCAAGCTGATCGGCTACATGCCTGACTTTTTTGGTGTCTACGACAATTTGACAGCAGAAGAGTACCTCGATTTTTACGGTGCGAATTACGATATTCCGGCAGCAGAGCGAAAACAAATCATTCCACAGTTACTAGAGCTGGTGAATCTCACGCACAAGCGAGATGCCTTCGTCGACTCGTTGTCGCGGGGGATGAAGCAGCGCCTTGGATTGGCCCGCTCGCTGGTTCACAACCCGGAAGTGCTCATTTTGGACGAACCTGCTTCTGGCTTGGACCCTCGTGCACGCATTGAGCTGCGGGAGATTTTGAAGGAACTGCGGGACATGGGCAAAACGATTATCATTAGCTCGCACATATTACCTGAGCTAGCAGAGATGTGCGACGTCATCGGGATTGTGGAGGAAGGCAATCTGGTTGCCTTTGGACGAGTTGATGAGATTTACTCGAAAATGCAAGAACAGCGGGTATTGCGCATCCGCCTGTTGGATCGGGTTGAGGAAGCAATGACGCGCCTGCGTGAAATGCCCGTCATTACCAGGGTGACACGTGAAGGGAACTGGGTCGTTGCAGGCTTTTCAGGCAATGACGAAGAACAGGTGGAGCTGCTGCGGGAGCTTGCGGTGTCAGGCTATCCTGTTGCCGCGTTTAATGAGGCAGTAGGTGATTTGGAAGAAATCTTCCTGGAAATTACGAAAGGGGTGGGCTCATGAGCGACTTGAGACGATTTCACAACCCTGTCTTGTTCAATGAATGGAAAATGCGGATGCGGACCAATCGGTCACCGTGGATCATCCTGCTCTATTTGCTCGTTTTGGGCGCAATGACGCTCACGATAATTTTCTTTATGACAAATGGTGGCAGCTACTACAACCCGAATGATACACGCGAGCTGTTCATGATGCTGTCTGTGTTTCAGCTCGGGATGATCTGCTTCGTCGTGCCGGGACTGACGGCAGGTGTGATTTCCGGTGAACGCGAACGCCAGACGTTAAGTGTGCTGTTGACCACGAATGTCAGCGCCACACGATTGATTTTAGGCAAATGGCTGGCGTCACTCAGCTTCATGACCTTCCTGGTCATTGCGACCATCCCGCTCTATGCCATCGTCTTTTTGTATGGAGGAATTTCACCTGCACAAGTGATCAAGGTGTTTGGCTTTTACGTCATTACGATGTTTGGTATCGGCAGTATTGGTGTGCTCATGTCCACGCTGATCAAACGGACTGGGATCGCTACGGTTGTCACTTATGCCGTGGTATTCGGATGTGCGATAGGGTCGAGCATACTGGCGGAAATTATCAAAGAGTTCATTCGGTACCAGCGTCGGTCCGGTAGCATGTCATCCGTGCCTATGCCAGACTGGCCACATCTCCTGCATAATTTTAACCCGTTGTTTGCGATGTTGAACATTTTTGAGGAAGGGCCGCAGATCAGGATTGGGAATGTGGACCCGTACGCGGTTTACTGCCTGTTTTTCGGGATTATTACACTGTTCTGCCTGTTACTCTCCATCTATCTCATTCAGCCAGTGAAACCGAGATTTCGCAAAGTAAAAGAGGAGCAATAAGCCATGTTCACCTCGAGAGCGAACGACGAGCTGAAGTCACTGCTTGCACCCATTCGAAAGCAACTGGGCTTGCGTGTATGGATACAGCAGCTAACGGTCTATGGTTTGTGGGGGATGGGGGCGAGTCTGGTGCTTCTTCTCCTTGCCCGCATCTGGCCGATTCCGTTTTACCAATGGATTGTGATCATGCTGCCAGTGCTTGTTGTCATCACAGGTCTGGTGCGTGCGCTTTGGATGCGCCCTACCTGGCTCCAATGTGCACAAGTGGCAGACGGTAATGGTTTGGCCCAGCGAGTTGTCACAGCATGGGAGAATCAGGAGAATCAGTCGATGGTAGCCGGTATGCAGAGGGAAGACGCCCTGCAGCATCTGCGTAAAAATTTGCCGCAAATCGTAGAGAGCGTCCGCATTTGGTCGTTGGTCCAACGAAAGGTGTATGTTACCAGCAGTTTGTTATTGGTGTGCCTGGTGCTGTTTCTTTGGCCGAATCCCCAAGACTTGCGACTGGCCCAGATGGCAGAGGAAAAGAAAGCAATCGCGCAGGTCGAGGAAGAAGTAGAGGCAATCAAGCAGGACGTGAAAAAGAATACAGGCTTAACCGACGCGCAGAAAAAGCAGCTGGACGAAATGCTGGAGCAGGCAAAAAAGGCTCTGGCAAAAGCAGGCGACCCGGCAGAACGTCAAAATGCATTGCGCGCTGCGGAAAAACAATTGGAGAAGGTCAGAGATGCCGAGCAGCGCAAAGAAAAAGCATTGCAAGCACTCCAGCGCAGCTTGGGTAATCAAGAAGGGACACAAGCCTTGGCTGGGGCGATGGAAGCGAAAGATAGACAAGCGATGGCCAAGGCTCTGGCACAAATGGCAAAAGCCATGGAAAGCATGCCGCAAAAAGAGCGGGAAGGGATCGCCCGTGAACTCGCTAGCGCAGCAGAGCAATTGAAAAAAGAGGCAGAGTCTGCCGACTCGAAGGAGCTGGAGGATATCGCCAAACAATTGGCGCAGGCAGCCCAGCAAACAGCCCAAGGACAAGTGCCTCAAGCGATGACTGCGCTCGAGAACAGCCTGATGCAAGCCATGACGGGTATCCAGCAATCTCAGCAAGCCATGCTCGCTGCTATACATGCCGCGTCCTCGCTCAATCAGTCGCAAATGACGCTTGCCAGTGCAGGCGCACAAGCAGGAAATGCTGGAGCGAGTGGGGCTGGGACAGGAACGGCAGCAACAGGACAGGCGACTCCAGCATCTGGGTCATCCGGGAATCAGCCAGGTGCCGCAACTCCGGGAACAGGTGCCAATCCAAATCAAGGGGCGAACCCGGCAAACCAGCCTGGGAATGGAAACAATGGCTCGGGGCAAGGGAATGGCAACGGCAACGGAAATGGCAATGGAAGCGGCAATGGTAATGGCTCTGGCGGTCAAGGAAGCGGTCAAGGCGGCGGGGCCGGGTTAGGAAAAGGCAGACACGAGCTCGTTACCGTTCCGGCAGATCGCATAGGTGGAGAAAACGGACCTGTTGATACAGTCGGAGGCTCACTCGGTTCAGGCCCATCTCAGTCGCAGCAAAGCGGAAACACACAAGTCTCCTCCGGTGGGACGCTGCCGTACGAGGAAGTGTACGGCCAGTATGAGCAATTTGCCCGCGAAAGTATGGAAAAAAGCAGTATTCCCGGCGATTATCAACAGATCGTGAAGGATTATTTCAGCAAAATAGAGCCTTAGATCATTCAACAACAGGAAGGAGACACGGCGATGGCGCAGCAAACGCTAGAGGACTGCTTGCAGCGAGTAGAGCTTGTCAGGCAGGAAATTGGAAAGGTATTGGTAGGACAAAAAGAGGTGGTCGAGCAGCTTCTGTGGGCCGTGTTTGCAGGAGGACATGCGCTTTTGGAAGGCGTACCCGGATTGGGCAAAACGCTCCTTGTTCGGACACTGTCCCAAGCCTTCGAGCTGTCGTTTCAGCGGATTCAGTTCACACCGGACCTGATGCCGACAGACATTACTGGAACGAACATCCTGTTGGTCGACGAGAAGGGGCAGCAGTCCTTCCAATTCCAACATGGGCCGATCTTCGCTCACGTCGTGCTGGCTGACGAAATCAACCGGGCGACGCCAAAGACGCAAAGTGCCCTGTTGGAGGCCATGCAGGAGCGAACCGTTTCAGCCGGCGGAGTGACTCGTCCGCTACCAGAGCCGTTCTTCGTTCTCGCGACACAGAACCCGCTGGAGCAGGAAGGGACATACCCGTTGCCAGAAGCACAAATGGACCGCTTTTTATTGAAGATAGACGTGCCGTACCCGACAGAAGAAGAACTGAAAATGATCGTTCGGCAAACGACTACGAGCCAAGTGATCACCGTGGAAAAAGTGGCTTCAGCCGAACAAATTGCTGACATACAACAGGCCGCACGAGAAGTGCTGGTTGCCGATGCGGTACTTGATTACGCCGTGAAGCTGCTTTTAGCGACGCATCCGGGTCAGCAGGCGATTGCTTCGGTGAACAAATATGTGCGCAACGGTGCGGGTCCACGTGGTGTGCAGGCGATTGTCTCCTTGGCAAAGGTACGTGCGTTATTGGCCGGGCGATACAATCTGGCGTACGAGGACGTGACAGCAGTTGCTCTGCCAGCGTTGCGCCACCGCATTTTCCTCAATTTTGAAGGAGAGGCAAACGGCATCCGACCGGACCGCGTCATCATGGATATTTTGGATGAACTGGGGACGCAGAAGGCATGAATCAACACCTGCTTGATCCATCATGGCTCGCCAGACTGGAGCGAATGCAGATGGCTAGTCGCAAAGCGGTCAGCGGCAGCCAGGCAGGAAAGCGAAGGGCGAGACAGCTGGGCAGTTCCATGGAGTTCGCAGATTTTCGGGCGTATGTCCCCGGTGATGATTTGCGGCAGCTCGATTGGAATGCGTATGCCCGTTCAGGCAAGCTGTTTTTGAAAAAGTACTTGGATGAAACAGAGCTGCATGTGAACTTGTACATCGATTGCAGTCGTTCGATGAGCTACGGGCACCCGAATAAAATGGCCCGTGCTATCGAGATTGCCGCGGCTCTTGGCTATTTGTCCCTGTGCCATCTCGATCATGTGTCGGTCTATGCTTTTGACAGCAGCATTACGGCAGCACTTACCGGTCTGCAAGGAAAGAGCCAGGCGCATCGCCTGCTCAGCTTCCTGTCTTCCCTGCAAGAAGGGGGAGCAGGTGATATACAAACGGCAATGCGCCAGCCCGGTGCTGTGAGCGGCAAAGCTGGTACATCCATCGTGCTGTCGGACTTTTTGTTCGAGTCAGGCTATACGGAAGGCATCGCGTATTTGCAGGCGGCCAGACAAGAGGTCACGCTTGTCCAGGTGCTCTCCAAAGAAGAGCTTGCGCCCGAGTATGCAGGAGAGCTGCGGTTGATCGATTCAGAGACGGGGCAGGCAAAAGAAGTATCCCTGACCAGCCTTTTGATGGAAGAGTACCACAAGAGCTTGCGAGATTATCAACAACAACTGTCCGCGTTTGCTTATGGAAGAGGGATCGCCTTCGTGTCTGTAGAGGCGGAACAATCGCTGGAATCGATTGTCTTCCATGTCTTTCGTCAGGCCGGCTTGATTCGCTAGAGAGGAGAGAGACAACATGCAGTGGATGGGTTTGGGCAACTTGTGGTTTGCGCTGATGATCCCGGCCATCATCGTCCTCTACCTGCTCAAGCGAAAAGTAGAGGATCGTGTCATACCAAGTACACTCCTGTGGCAGCGCACGTTGCAAAACTGGGAAGCGGTGAAACCATGGGAAAGGCTGCGGCGCAACCTGCTTTTGCTGCTGCAACTGCTCGCTGCGTGCTTGCTCGTGCTGGCTTTGGTACGACCGGCTGTGCCCACTGAGGGAATCACATCCGACCATACCATTTTGGTCGTGGATACATCAGGGAGCATGATGGCCAAGGAAGGAAACGAGACGCGGCTGGAACGAGCCGTTTCACAGGCAAAAGCACTCGTAGAGAAGCTGGGAAGCAGCCAGACGATGACCCTCATTGAGGCAGGGCGTGAGCCGAATGTTTTGGTTTCCAAAAGTGCAGAAAAAGAGCCGCTCTTGCAAGCCATCGAAAAGCTTGCGCCTTTTTCCGGGACATCCGATCAAATCGCAGCCTTGTCTTTGGCAGGAGCCATTGCAGAGAATGAACCAGGCAGTGGAGTGGTTTGGATGGGGGACGGAAGCGGGGAACGCAAGCTGGATGGAGGCGCAGTCCCTGCTTTTTCCGGGAGCTTTCAGTTCATGCAGATGGGGAGCACCCGCGAGAATACCGCAATCGGTGTTTTTGTGACCCAGCCTACGGAAAAAGGGGTAGAGGGACTGCTGCGGGTGGACAATCATGGCAGTATGACGGCGAAAGGAAAAGTAACGGTTTTCGATGAGCAAGATAAGCTGCTGGATACCGATTCTTTTGCGGTGGGGGCAGGTAGCTCCCAGACATTTTCGTTTCAGAGGCTGGCGGTGTCTCGCGTCTATCGTGCAGTCATCGAACCGGAGCAGGATGGACTTTCCCAGGATAATGTCAAGTGGAGTGTTCCATTCGCTACAGGGAAAGGAAAAGCAGCGTTGTATTCGCCAGAGGGCAATCGCTTCCTCCATCAAGTATTGCAGACAGTCGGAAGTCTTGAGGTGGAAACGATTCAGCAGGCACCGGATGCAGCGGCGGCTGCGCGTGACCTGTGGGTTTTTGACGGAGTCGTACCAGACGAGCTGCCAAAAGGAAACATTTTATTGATTGCCCCGAACAAGAAAACAAAGTGGTTGCCGCTCGCTGGAGAAAAAGAACTGGATCAACAGCCAAGGCCAGTTTCCCCCGATGACCCGCTGCTCAATCACGTAGATTGGCGAGACGTGCACGTTGCCAAAGGATACGCATTGGACGAGATGCCTGGTATGAAGCCATTGGTACGCGCGGGCGATGTCGATTTGGTCAGAGCGGGGATCATAGACGGTCGGCGAGTGGTCATCATCGGATTTGATTTGCATGCATCGGACTTCCCGTTGCGTCCTGCTTTTCCGATCTTCATGCAAAATGTCGTCAACTGGCTGTCTCCTGGTCAGACAGCCCCAATCCCAATGGCCCATCCGGGAGAGGTCTTGACCATCCCACTCTCACCGGGAGCGACAACACGTACCTTGACGTATCCGAATGGACACCAGCAGTCTCTTACAGAGGACGCCACGTCCAAAACGATGCAGCTACCGGAGCTGACCGGATTGTATCGTCTTGACGAAGGGGTAGATACAGGCACCAAAAGTACGTATTTTCCTGCCCAAATGAATGAGGGAGAATCGAACATTACGCCAAAGTCTTTGAGCGTTGCCCGGAAGAATGCCGAAGAGCAAAAGGAGAGTGAGGAAGCGACAGCGACTGGCACAACAGGAGGACTGGGAACGAAGGAGTTGACCTATTGGTTGGCGGCGTTTGCTCTCTTGGTGTTATTGGTGGAATGGAGGGTGTATCAGCGTGGGTATTAACTTTATACAGCCGCTATTCCTGTTGCTATTGCTTCCTGTTGCCTACGTGGTCATCAGCTGGTGGCGACATCAAAAGCAAATGCCAATCGGCAGAAAGGCGACAATTGCTACTATTCGCTCGCTCTTGTTCCTCCTTCTGGTTTTGGCGTTGGCAGGGACACAGCTGCTGACACCTGTTCAGGCGAAAACGATTGTGTTTGTTGTAGACCGATCTGCTTCCATGAAGGACGATCCGCGAGTTCTCTCCTTTTTGCGGGAGGCGATTGGTCAAAAGCAGGCAGCGGATAAGTATGCTGTCATTGCAGTAGGGGCGGAGGCGGCGGTCGATCAACCGTTGACGATACGCCAAGAAGTACAGCCCTTGGGCGTGGATGTCAACAGGAATGCAACCAATTTGGCAGAAGGAATCCGATTGGCGTCTGCCATGATCCCTACCAATGCCAGAGGAAAAGTCGTCTTGTTGACAGATGGTCTGGAAACAAACGGAGATGCGGCACGGCAGACGAGACTGGCGAGGGAGCGAGGAATCGCAGTGGAGGCTGTTTCCTTGCAGCAGCCAAACGGGGATGAGGTCGTTCTTACATCTGTACAGGTGCCGCAAAGACTGTACGCGGGAGAGGAATACGGCATCACCGTTGATGTGGAGAGTACGATAGCGACCGAGGCAACCCTTCGCCTGTATGAAGGCAATCGCGAGGCGGGCCAGCAAACGGTACAGATCGGCAAGGGCAACAACCGCTTCGTTTTTTCGCAAAAAGCGATGCAGCAGGGGTTCCATCGTTATCGCGTGGAAATTGAACCGCGACAAGATACCGTAGCAGCGAATAATCAAGCTACAGCCTATACGCAGGTAGCCGGGGCACCAGTCGTACTCGTAGCCGAAGGGCATCCGGGTGCCGCTACCAACCTCATTCAAGCGCTGGAAGCGGGCAATACCAAGGTAGAGCTACGCGATCTCGCATTGCTGCCAAAGGAGCTTGAGGGTTACAAGCAGTTTGCCTCCATTGTACTGGCAGATGTGCCCGCTACCAGCATGACTGATGCGGATATGGAACGCATGCGGACTGCTGTACGTGATTTGGGCATTGGTTTGATCATGACAGGCGGCAAAGATAGCTTCGGTATGGGTGGCTGGTTCCAGACACCAATCGAAGAGGCCTTACCTGTTCACATGGATTTAAAAGGGAAGGAACAGCTCCCTTCGCTCGGACTTCAGCTGGTCATCGACAAGTCGGGCAGTATGAGCTCCGATGCCAGAGGTGCGGATAAGATGGCACTGGCTAGGGAAGCCGCCATACGAGCGACAACCATGATGAATGCCCAAGACACCATCGGGGTGATCGCATTTGACGACACGCCATGGGATGTCGTGGCTCCACAATCTGTCACGAAGCTGGATGAAATCCAACAGCAGATCAGCAGAATTCAAGCGGATGGCGGGACCGATATTTTCCCTGCCTTACAGCTGGGCTACGAACGTGTAAAAGCAATGAACACGCAGCGTAAGCACGTGATCTTGCTCACAGATGGGCAGTCTGGGCTCAACGATGATTACCAGGGACTGCTACAGCAAATGACAGCTGAAAATATTACCGTTTCAACAGTGGCGCTGGGTGATGATTCGGATAGGTCGTTGCTTGAGATGATTGCCGAGTTAGGAAAAGGCAGATATTACTTTGCCAGCGATGCCGAATCCATCCCGAAAATATTCAGTAAAGAAACAGCGCTAGCCAGTCGCACGTTTATTGTGGAGAAGCCCCAAGTACCAGGCTATACAGGGGTGGGAGCTTGGCCTGCGCTGAAGCAAGCTTTGCCTCCGGTGCGTGCGTATATTGCAACAACACCGAAGCAAACAGCCGAATCATCCTTGATGAGTGCTGACGATGATCCGATTCTCACCCGTTGGCAGTACGGTCTGGGGCGTTCTGTCGCCTGGACGAGTGATCTGGAAGGGAAGTGGTCACCGGACTGGGTGGCTTGGGGAGGAAACAGCCGTCTGTGGAACGAAATCGTGGCATGGACTTTCCCACAAATTACAGAAGGTGCTTGGAAGACGACCACGAGCGTGAACGGCGCAAAAGGCAATGTGAGGGTAACGATGCCAGCTGGTGGAAGCCTGCCTCAAGAGATGGAGGCAGTCGTTCTCGATCAAGAGATGAAGCGAGAGATCATCAAGCTTAAGCCGGTTGCGCCAGGCGTCATGGAGGGTGAATTCGAGACGGCTGATCCGGGCACGTACATGATTCAGATCTCTCAAAAAAATCAAGGCCGAGTCACGGCGAGCCAAACGACAGGCTTGACTGTTTCCTATTCACCCGAATACGGAATACATGCCGATGGTGACAAGCGACTTCAAGAGTGGCTAAGTGCCGGTGGAGGGAATCAGATCACCAAACCGGAAGAAGCTTTTGGTGGCACGCTTCCCGCTAAATGGGACACACAGTCAATCAGTGAGTGGTTACTCATGTTGGCGGCGTTGCTACTGCCGATCGATATCGCTGTTCGTCGTCTGCAGTTGCCGGATCAATGGTGGGCAAGGCTGTCTAGTCTATGGAGATTGCGCACGTCCACTTCTGCCGATTCTGAACAACAGGCAGTATTGTCTCGCCTCGGTGAGAAGCGCTCCATGACAAGACGGACACGCGAAGAGCGGACAGATGACCAGAAAGTCGTATCTGCTCCTATCATTCATCCGGTAGGGACGGCCGAAAATCGGGTGAAGCCAGCAGCAGTCAAACACGAGCAGGCCAAAGAGAAACAGGAGAAGCAAACACAGCCTGACGAAACGCTAAACAGACTATTAGCGGCCAAGAACCGAAAAAAGTCTCAGTAATAGATAAAAAGAAACCAGCAGCCTGGCGAATTATCGCTACGGACTGCTGGTTTCTTTTTAGAGATGCTCTTCATATACGAGCGGGATTGCGATACCAAAAGCAGATTCATCTTTAGGAAGGCTCCCTTCCATCGATATGCCAGGATTATTCGCGCGGAAAGCAACTTCATAGGTTTCACCTGGCGCTATCTGGAGAGTGTCCGTCCACCATGGACTTCCTGTAACTTTTTTGCCGTCCCGGCTCAAGATGAGCATGTGATGACCGTGCAGATACAGTGATTGATCCTGAAAGCTGCGGTTGACGAAGGTCAGCTTTATGAGATCACCCTCTTCAAGCATCATCCGTGTTTCAGGAAGCAAGTCGCCATTTACAGTCGACAATCGCTCGAATTTACCGTCATAAAACCCGTACTGATCATCAATGAGCAGTTGATACTCCCGATTAAAATGGGAAGAGAGATCAAAAGGAAGGGCAGTCGGACTGCCGTAACGTGCAGGGTCAAAGACGGAAAGCTCTGCGTGTAACAAGGGTACAGCATCTTTGGACCCGTCTGGACTTAAGAGCAGCCCTTTGTCATGCTGGTTTACAGCTGGAGCAAATAGCACGGGACGATTCGGCATCGTAAACTGAATGTCGTATCGACCGCCTGACCCAGGCTGCAATGCTTGATTGGCAATCAGATTCGGTTCGTTGACCTCGGTTCCGTCAATCGCTACTACCTGAAAAGGAGTTCCTTGCAGCAAGTAGGTGACAGGAGCATTTTCGGCGTTTATAAAGCGAAGGCGAACCGTTGTGCCAGGAGTAACCGTTTCGATTTTTCGTGTATCTGAGCCGTTTAACGTCGTGCCTGCCTTTACGTCCTTGTGATGAATTAGGGCGATGTCCCGGATGGGTACGCCTGTAGTGGCGGCATCGGCTGATTCGATCACAAGGGCACCGAATAACCCATTCACTACTTGCCCGGGAATTTGCTGATGAGAATGATACCAATACGTTCCTGTTTGTTCTGCGCGAAAACGAAAAACAGATTTTTCTCCTTTTGCAATGCGATTATCGCTAGCGGGAGTCTGCATGCCATGCCAGTGGATGTTTACCCCTTCGGAGATATCCTTGTTCAGCAGGGTGATTTCGACGAGTTCACCTTGCTTCATACGCAGCTCAGGTCCAGGATATTTTCCATTCAGGGTCCATGCTTCTACGGTTTGGCCTGATGCTTGTCGGATGGTTGTTTTCTGTGCAGTCAGCGAAAACGTTCGATCAGGGTTTTCTTGTTTTGATTTCGTTGATACATCGCCACTTTTCGATTTCCCTGTAGCAGGCATCGAATGTGCACTTGCCTTTACAGGGAAATCGAAATCGGGGAGAGTGTGATCGTCCTGATTCTCGCCTTCCAAAGATGAATGATTGGGAAGGCGGCTCGCTATCATCGCTTGATTTCCCCAGACCGTCGCAAGTAAAGCAGTCATCAGAAGAAACGCGGCAAAACGGATAAAGCGGAACAGACGGCGTGGTTTTACCCAGTTTTCCGCAGTGGAGTGGTATTGATGCTGCCAAGATTGCTGAATCCAAAGAAGGGAGACACCGGCTAATAATACACCCCAAGCGAGAAACAAAATGGACGGCTCCAACGTAACAGCAGGAAAAAAGACTTGTAGGAAGAGTGCAATCAGACAGCCCAAGACGCTAGCTTGCAACGGAACGAGCAATTCGGGGCAAGATGCGTCTCCTCGCCACTCTGCATCCAACGTGTCGTCTAGGTCAGGGGAGTTTGTTTTTACAGGCCTAACCTTTTTCTCTTGTAACAAAATTCGGGTATCATCCGTATCTACTTCTGACTGCCTCGACTCTTTGCCCCCTTTCCCGGCCAACTCCCACAGTCGTGGAAAAGTAGAGAGCAGGCTGCATAACAATGGAACAAAAATAAAAGGTAAAAAGCCAAGCAGCGTATCCTTTATGTAAAGCCAGCCAAAGGCTTCAAACAAAACCCACGTCATCACCAAATGACCTGCAAATACAAAAAGGGCCGACCATGAAAAACATAAGGTGATGCGAGCACTGTTTATGAAAGCCCGTTTCGTCGGACGGAAAACGAGTTGGTTTGCCATGATTGTCGGGACCAGCATGACGATGAGAAGGACCAGAAACAATCCTTGATGAATCCCGGCAAGCACTTCAAAATCAGCCATGATCAGTTCCTCCTGTTTACCTGTTCGATACTAATGATATAGAGAAACGGCTGATGACCAAACGTACCGGGGCAGTATTTTCACTCCGTCTTAAGTCGGAGAAGTACACTTGATCTACATACAGGATATCCATTACAATTTTGGTATTCTTTTTTGTTTTGTCAGAATATTGGGAAGGGGACTTTATCTCATGTCCTTTGATTTTGTACAAACGTAACAACGCGCTCGGGCTCCTCCTGCCTCGTCTGGTTTGGACGCGAACAGACTGGTATAAACGAGAGGAGAAGCAGACATGGAAAATAAGGATTGGATCAAAAGCTTTCAAGAGGAAGTGGAGGCACCATTCGCTGGGTGGGATTTTGCCAGATTGACTGCGACAGGCAGGATGCGGGATGCACCACTTGGATGGAACTATGTAAACATCGTGAAAAAGAACATGCAAGGGATTCGCTCTATGCTGGAAATGGGGACAGGTGGTGGAGAACTGTTTTCTAAACTTGCGCCATTCCCTCAGGAGACGTTTGCGACAGAAGGCTATGAGCCGAATGTAGCGGTGGCAAAAGCCAATCTGGAGCCCTTGGGTGTTCGTGTGTTTCCGGTAGACGGAGAAGAAATATTGCCTTTTGAGGATCAGTCACTCGACTTGATTATCAATCGGCATGAAGCTTATTTGCCGTCTGAAATGAAGCGCCTGTTGAAGCCAGGGGGCACATTTGTTACCCAGCAAGTAGGCGGTCAAGACAATCTCGAGCTGAATCGATTGCTGGGCGCTCCAATTCCGCCAGATTACTTGCACTGGAATCTTGCCTATGCAGTCAACGAACTGGAGGAAGCTGGTCTTACGATTGTGGAGCAAAAAGAGGAAATGAGCTTTTCCCGTTTCTACGACATTGGTGCCATTGTTTACTACTTGAAGGCTATCGAATGGCAGATTCGCGACTTTACTGTAGAAAAGTACGCTCAAGCCTTGCTCGATCTGCACCAGAAAATCGAAGCGGTCGGGTACATCGATATTCCTACCCATCGATTTCTCATGATTGTCCAACAAAAGTCCTAATTAAATCACTACCGATTGTCGATAAGACTGGTAGGGAGTGTTTAGGAAAAGCACCCTTTTTGGGTGCTTTTTTTATACACATATCGTAACCGGCGAAGGAGAAGTGAGGCAGGATGAGTAAGAGCTTGGCAACACGGGTCGTTGCTCTTGTAGCGGTGATCATTGCCGTCATGATGGCAATTAATATTATCATGATTTACGAAAACAGCGTAACCACTGTTGAAAAGACACTCTCGCGCTCAAGCATCAACACAGCATTGCATATCTCCCAAGGGCTTGATTCAGAGAAGATAGCGAAATTTATATCTCAGCCACAAGAATCTGACGACTACTGGTCAATCCGAAATTTGTTGCTTGAGTACACCGAAAAAACAGGTGCCCTTTATGTTTATATTCTTCATACAGACGGTGAAAAAGTAAAGATTATGGTGGATGGAACGGCGAAAGGAGCTGAGGGAGCAGCTACAATCGGTCAAGAGACGACCTCTACCGGCATGGCTGATATTGCTCCTGCTCTGGCAGGCGGTTCGAACAGCACGCCAATCGTCAAAGACCCTGTGTACGGGGACTACCTAAGTGCATTCGTACCGATTGAAGATCCATCTGGTCAAGTAATTGCTGTGCTAGGTGTAGATACTGCGGCAGACAAAGTAGAGTTGATTAATGATCAGGTTTTGGATGAAACCATGCCACGCATCATTATCGCTATGATTGTCGTAACGATCATTTCTTTGGTTGCTGTATTCTTCCTGATCAAAAAGATGCTTCGTCCACTGCAAGTTGTACAAGAGGCGTCTATGCGGATTGCTTCCGGTGATCTCACGTCTACAGAGATTTCTGTTTCCAACAAAAAAGACGAGATTGGCCGAATTGTCGTTGCTTTTGGTGAGATGACGGCACAACTGCGTCAAATCATTGGTGGAGTAAAAGAGACAACGGAGCATATCGACAGCATGGCGAATTCCATTCGGGAAGGTGCCCACTCTGTCCGCGAGCAAAACAAAAACATCGTGGTCACCAGCCAAGAGATTGCCCAAGGGAATGAGCAGACAGCAACCGCGATGGAGATGACAGTGCAAACGGTTCAAGAATTCTTGAGCGAGCTGTCTGAATTGAATACGGCGATTGACGAGATGGATGCAGTATCCAATCGTGTGTCTGATATCGGAGAGAGCAGCTATAAAGTATTGCAAGAGTTTTTGGCAGATGGAACCGAAACGAACAAACAATTTCATGAAGTGCAAAATACGATGGCGATTCTCGAAGAAAAATCGAGCCGAATTAACGACGTGATTGAAACGATTCAGCAAATCGCCGGACAAACCAATCTGCTGGCGCTGAATGCAGCCATCGAGAGCGCGCGTGCTGGCGAAGCGGGCAGAGGTTTCGCTGTGGTAGCGGGGGAAGTTCGCAAGCTGGCTGAACAGACAGGTGCGGCAACTCATGTCATTCAGGAGAGCATCAAAGACATTCAAGATCAGGTAAGACAAGCGACGGAAAAGACAAATGCGACACTGGATCGCTACAATGCGGGTACAGAGCGTTTGGATTCCGTCACACAAGGCATTACGGCGCTGTCTGACATGACGCATACCTTGAAGACGTCGCTAGCGAATGTGATGGCAAGTGTAGAGACGATGAAGCACGGTCAGAACAAGGTGAATGAATCCGTGTTGACGGTTACTGCCATCTCGGAACAAACAGCAGCAGCCACCGAAGAAGTATCTGCTACGATGCATGAGGTCAGTGGAAACGTTGATCAGTTCGTGTCTGAAACGGAGCAGGTGACAAACAGCATTCAGGAGTTGCGCAGCAAGGTGGATACGTTCCGACTGTAGATGAATTACTTTATCAATAAATAAAAAACAGCTCTTCTACTGGCAGGATGATGCCGGGAAGAGCTGTTTTTTTGTGGCTGTAGTGGGGGAAGAAGCGCATTTCCAGTCTACGCTTCGGCCTCCGCCCCACAAGGGGTGAAGACTGTCCGCTCCGGTCTGAATGGCGGGAGCCGCTTCAAAAGTAGAAGTTTCGATGAGGAATTCGCAGAGTTGAAGCTAAAAGCACTCCCTCCATTCAGCCCTCCGCTTTGTCGGGCTCCAGAGGCGCTTGGACTGGAAATGCGCTTCTTCCACGCGGCTTTTCATGTAACGGCAAGCTTACACTACAAAATTCCAATGAGGAAAAGCACTAAACCGTGTACCCCTAAAAGAACCATACGCAACCAGCTAAAAGCCTGTTTCAACTGACCATCCCGAATCGGAAAGATTGAATACCCGTTGCGCTTTTGCTGATGCCGCCAAAGGCTACCAATCTGGCTGGCAGTCATGAAGAGAAAGAGCAGACCGGCAATGATTTTCGCATACGGGCCGGGCAATATGAGAACGACGAAGCTTGACAGCAGGAGGAGTCTGAAATAAATGCCCGCAAAGTCACCAGAGCGAATAAACTTTTTGGTAAACAAATGATGTCCTGCTGTTGATTGACGATAAGGCAGCAGCTTCGTCAGGGTAATAAGCCACGAGCGTGACTTCACTTGGTGCTGCACGGCAGGGACATCCCTGAAGTTGTTCACAAACTGATAAAAGCGGTGACGCAAGCCGCTTTCGATGGCCAGCAGGCGATACCATTGTAGAGAATGTTTTTTCTTGTAGGTCAACATTCGTGAATGGAGCCAGATCAAAAGCGCAGCGCAGATCAGAACGCCAAATGGGATAGGACCTACGCGCAAGAAATGTCCTTCACTTAATACCCAAGCGAGGAGGATGTACGAAAAGACAAATCGAGCCAGTGTGTAGAATCCGATCTTCTTCTGATCTGGCACACGTAAGAACGTCCAATTGCTGTAAATATTCCAGCCCTTCAAGAGCAAGGGAATGCCCCAATAAACCCACAGCTGCACGCCTTGAGCGCCTACTACCCCTGTATACATAGGCATGAGCAGGAGCAGGACGATAAACACTACCATGCTCTGGATCGCAAAATTGTAAACAAGCGCCTTGCGGAAATAGCGATCCAGTCTTACTTCATGCGGAGTCAAAAAAAGCAAATCCGCTTCCAACAAAAACGTGCGCAGGGGGCTTCTCACCACGACGATTGCAATCACGAGCGCCATGGCATACGGTAAAGGGAACCAGGCTGGAATCATCGCGATGATGCTGCGGTAGTAGAAGGCGAGCAACCCCATCAAAAAGATTCCGACGAACGCCAAACCGCCATTCGCCATGTACTGGGCATACCGAATGAATTCTACGGAAAAGGCATGGAACCGTTTGCGAAATAATTGATCTACGTCTATTTTCACTGGCCGTCATCCTCTACAATATGCAAGTATATGTCGTCCAA
This sequence comes from Brevibacillus sp. AF8, assembly GCF_021270385.1. NCBI lineage: Bacteria > Bacillati > Bacillota > Bacilli > Caryophanales > Paenibacillaceae > Brevibacillus > Brevibacillus sp. AF8. The sequence continues at coordinate 36,071 of NZ_JAGQDN010000013.1, forward strand.
GGAGCTATCCGGGAGCCCTGTTATACGCCGAAGCTCCTCAAGCGTTCCTTGGGCTCTAATCTCGCCTTTGTGCAAAATAATGAATCGGTCACAATGCTTCTCGGCGGTCGCCAAAATATGGGTAGACATCAGAATGCCAGCCCCCTGCTCCTTGCAACGGTTCAACCACGTGAGAAGAGAACGAATCCCCAGAGGGTCCAGACCCAGGATCGGTTCATCCACGATGTACAGAGGCGGTTGTACGAGCAACGCCATCATAATCATGAGCTTTTGGCGCATCCCTTTGGAAAACTGCTGAGGAAATCGGTCTTTCATTTCCTCCATGCGGAATTCTTTTAAGAGAGGACGTGCCCGTTCATAAAAAACTTCCTGATCCAGTCCGTGACTCATGGCCATTAACTCGATATGCTCCCATAGCGTAAGCTCTTCGTAATAAATGGGAGACTCGGGAATATACCCGTAAGACAAACGATAGTTTTCGGGGTCGGATTGAAAGGTCTTCCCTGCAATGCTGATTTCACCTGCGGTGGGCTCCAAGAGTCCTAAAATATGCTTGATTGTCGTGCTTTTGCCTGCGCCATTCAGCCCGATTAGGGCCACGATTTCTTTTTCGCGTATGTGAAAGGAGACGTCTTTGATTACAGCGTGGTTGTAAGAGTACCCACCCGTTACCCCTTTTACCTCCAACAAGGTTGTCATGGTATCCTCCTTAATGAATAAACGGTTTTGTCCCCGTTTATTTGAGAGAAATGCTAGATAGTCTTTCATCTATTTTAGCTGAATTCAGGATTTGGAAATACATTTGTTTGCCGCCTTTTTTTACACGAGACTGAACAAAGCGGGATAACCGTACAAGCAATGCTCCTCTCCGCTACATAAACAAGTAGTATAAAGGACGGACGGGGGAGGTGGAATCTATGACAGCGGGACCATATGAAAATCAGAAAGATATAGATCAGCATATCCAACGTATCTATTTGAAATTAGACAAATTCGAAGAACGAATCGATCAGCTTGAGGGACAAATGATAGTCGTCACGAAGTGGTTGGAACGAATTGAACATCGGTTGGGACGCATGGAGGATGTGCGTTATGATGTACTGCAAGTTTTGAACAAGCTGCAGACTGAGTTAGAAACGAAAGCAGAGAAGACGGAAAAAGACAAAGACATTATCTTGCAACTACTGTCAAACGAAAATCGGGACAAGGAAGCACTTGCTCAGTTTATGGAAGTAGAAAAAGACAGAAAACAAGAACGCTTTTTACAGGTTTGGGCAGTTTTAGGTCCTGTCATCGCCTCCGTTCTCTCCTCTTTTTTTACCCGATTTTTTATGTAGCGCATAATATGTTTAGAATGTGGAAAAGTTGTGTAATACGCTTTCCATTTTTCTACCATAACTTCTTTCTATACTTGGAGGGCAGATTATAGAAAGAGAGGATATCCAAGTGAAGAAGTTTGATATTTCCATGCTTTCGGTTGCCATATTATTAACGGGGTTAGCTGTATTAGGTTTTTATCAATCATGGGCAAAAGGCAATGACCCTGTATTGGTAACGGCTGGCGATACCTCGATTACACAAAATCAGCTTTACGGTGAAATGAAGAAAACGTACGGAAAACAAACGATACATGAACTTGTTGCGGAAGCGTTAATCAAGCAGGAAGCCAAGGCGCAAAACGTCGCGGTGACGCAAGAAGATATGAATAAAGAGATTGATTCGATGAAACAACAGGTAGGTTCACCTGAGGCATTCCAGAACTACTTGAAGAGTATGGGAATGACCGAGGCCCAGCTGCGGGATAAGTTGAACGTGCTCATGACACGGGATAAGTTGTTGGATAAAGCATTCCCGGTTACCGAGGAGCAAATCAAAACCTACTACAATACAAATAAAGCACAGCTGGGGTCACCGACACCTGAGTTTGATAAAGTTAAAGATCATATCAAGATGATGCTGACTGACCAAAATCGCAGTCAGAACTACGGCACCTGGTTAAATACGCTTCAGGAAAAACACAAAGTAGATTGGCACGACCCGTCCTTTGACGATGCTGCAGTGCCAGGGGAAGCACAAACACCTGCTCCATAGTGTAGAACATATACCAAAAGACCTTGTCCTCTTACATGAGTGCGAGGTCTTTTTCTGTGAAAACGGTCATGAACGTTTTGTTTAGTAATGAGAGCAATCGGAGAAACTGTGTTCATAATTGCCGATGTGAGGAGCAATCCGAATGGCTCAGATTGGTTGCAGCCTAGACGACAACGTTCACTATATAAAAGAATCGCTCGGATACAGCAATGACATCGTGATTCGAGAGGTAGTCCTAGATAGCCTGGAACCTGTTCGGGCAGCTGTCATGTATGCGGACGGTATGGTTGATTCGTATCTGGTACAAGCCGTATTAATCGACAGCCTCTTATACAAAATGCGCCTGAAGGAATGGGAAGGAATACGCGAAGACGCGTTTGTACCCTTTTTAAAAGAATCCATCCTGACTGTAGGGGATATGGGGGATTTATACGATTTTCCCACCTTGTTTACAGCTTTGTTGTCTGGCTGTGTCATCATTCTCGTGGATGGCTGCTCGCAAGGAATTCATATTGGTTTGCAGGAGTGGAAGGATAGAGGGGTCACCGAGCCGTCATCGCAAACAGTCATTCGTGGTCCACGAGAAAGCTTCACGGAGACACTTCGCACCAATATTACGCTACTGCGGAGACGGATTTCCAGTGAAAAGCTATGGATTGAAATTAACAGAATCGGCGAAGAAACCAAGACAGAAGTCGCGATTGTGTATATGAAAGGGATTGTGGAAGAAGGTGTTGTAGAAGAGGTCCGTAATAGACTGGATCGAATCAGCATCGATGGCATCATGGAAAGCGGCATGATTGAGGAGCTGATCCAGGACGAAGCTTACACACCTTTCCCCACTATCTCTAACTCGGAGCGCCCTGATGTAGTGGCCGCAAATCTATTAGAGGGGCGCGTAGCGATTCTTGTAGATGGGACTCCATTTGTTTTGACCGTGCCCTCTCTCTTCGTGGAATTTTTCCATTCAGCGGAAGACTACTATCAGCGCTTTGATTTTAGTACGTTGATTCGCATGCTGCGATTTGCTTGTTTTTTAATAGCCTTGCTGGCTCCCTCCCTCTATATCGCCATTACGACCTTTCACCAAGAGATGCTCCCGACACAGCTTCTGATCAGCTTGGCGGCACAGCGAGAAGGAGTACCCTTTCCAGCCTTCATTGAGGCGATCATGATGGAAGTCGCTTTTGAGATATTGCGAGAGGCTGGAATCCGCATGCCACGTGCAGTAGGGCAAGCCATTTCTATCGTGGGAACGCTCGTCATTGGACAAGCAGCGGTGGAAGCGGGGATTGTATCGGCAGCGATGGTCATTGTGGTCTCGATTACCGCGATATCCAGCTTTATTTTCCCGGCGAGCAATATGTCGATTACCGTGAGGATTCTTCGTTTTCCCCTGATGGTGCTGGCTGCTTCTTTTGGCATATACGGAATCATTGTAGGGATGCTGGCCTTGGTGCTGCATTTATGCAGTCTGCGCTCGTTTGGCGTACCGTATATGGAATCGTTTGCTCCGTTTTCCCTGAAAGAGCAAAGAGACACGATTTTTCGCTTACCTCGCTGGGCCTTGGACAAACGGCCTGAATCGATTACCAAAAACAATTTGCGCCGCCAATCTAAAGGGATAAAGCCATTACCACCGCAGAAGTAAGAGGTTTTCCACAGCATGGAAAGGAGTGGGCACCAGTGAAAGGGATAAAAGTTCTTCTCTGCATCGTGCTCGTTATTATCCTAGCTGGTTGTTGGGATCGAAAAGAACTGAACGATTTGGCGATTGCGGTTGGGATCGGCATTGATAAAGTGCAAGGAGGCTATCAAGTTTCGGTTCAAGTAGTAGACCCTGCAGAGGTCGCGGCCAACAAGGGAAAGCCTGGACGTGCGCCTGTTACACTCTTTACCATGAAGGCTCCAACGATTTTTGAGGCTGTGCGGAAAATGACTACGATCTCTCCCCGGAAAATTTATATGGCTCACACGCGGATGCTCATATTTGGCGAGGAGGTCGCGAGAGAAGGGATCGCTCCTGTCGTCGATTTTGTCTCGCGAGACCATGAATTTCGGACTGACTTTTATATTGCCATCGCCAGAGGAACGACGGCACGCAACATCCTGAGAGTGATCACACCGCTTGAGCAAATCCCTTCTACAGAAATGTTTGCTTCTTTGGAGACATCCTCCAAAGTATGGGCACCAACCGCAGCGGTTACGATGGATCAATTAATTACTGACTTTACCATCAAAGGGAAACAAGCGGTGTTGACAGGCGTGCGACTAACCGGATCTGCAAGGGAGGGTGACCAACGGAAGAATGTCGAGCAAATAGATACCCCCGTGCTTCTTCAATATACGACATTGGCTACTTTCCGGGGGGACAAGATGATCAACTGGCTGAGTGAAGCGGACAGCAAAGCCTATAGTTACATTACAGGCAAAGTAAAAAGCACCGTCGGGAGTATGCCTTGCAAGGGGGGAGGGCTCTTGACAATGGAAGTCATGCACGCTGACGCAAAAATCGAGGCTACCATGAAAAATGGCGCGCCTGAAGTCATCGTTCATATCGGTTTGGAAAATGATATTGGTGAAGTGCAATGCAAGCTCGATCTGACAGAGGAGAATACGATCAAGGAGCTGGAAAAAGAGGCGGAAAAATCAATGGAAGCATTGGCGACAAAAGCAATTGCCAATGCCAAGAAGCATGGAGTAGACATATATGGATTCGGAGAAGCGATTCATCGAACGTACCCGAAAGTATGGAAGAAGATAGGGGCGAATTGGGAAAAGGAATTTGCCAAGCTGCCTGTACATGTGGTTGCTGATGTGAAAATCAGACGTTTAGGAACCATCAATAATGCCTTTGAAGAAAAGTGATTGTGTGACAGGGGCAGAGGGAGTTTGTATGTCGACATTTGCTGTCATCGTTGTATCTATAATGGTTTGTGCATATGAGCTGCCCCGATTGATTCGGAAGCGGCAGCGCAAAGAGATTGCTGTCTTTCTCGGGTTGCTTGTCATCAGTGTTGGCTTGTACGCAGGAGCCGAGAAAGGGGTTGTCCCCAATCCTGTATATTGGGTGGAAATGGTTTACAAGCCTGTATACGACGGTGTCATGACATGGCTAAAGTAAACAAGGGGCATACTGAGTACACCCCCAGTAAAGGAGAGTAAATAGACGTGGACGGTCTTTTGATGAAGCTCCTCGTTAGTCCGTTGTTGGTCGTTTTGGCAGATGCTCTCTTTCCAGAAGTGAATTTCGCTAATCTATATCAGTCTGTTGGAGTCGGATTTGTCTTGGCAGTCGCCGGATATTTTTTGGATAGGGCGATCCTTACGGCAGGGAGTCTTTGGCTTACGACGATGTTTGACTTGATTATCGGCTTTTTGATCGTTTATGGAAGTATTGTGTTTTTCCCGACGGCTCAAATCGCTGCAATCGGGGCCGGGTTTGTTGCGATATTTTATGGCGTAGCAGAATATATCCAGCATGTTTGGCTGATACGCACAGGACGAACGGAAAGTGTATAGTTGTTTAACGTGCAAACACACTCCTTGGGGGTGTGTTTTGTTTATGAAAAAATCATTATGATCGCTTTGTCACGATTCGCTCAATCCATGACCACGGAAGCCAATTTTTTGCGGCGATCGTAAGTGCCACGCCCCGGCCAACCGGGTAGCGAAATCGCGGGTTGGGAGTGGTGGCTGCATGGACGATCGTTGAAATGACTGCGTCGGGAGCAGGTGCCTTTTCTATGATTGATTCTACGTGACGCATCAGTTGTTTCATTTGGGAGGCGTAAGGAGAGTCTTCATCAAGCTGTTGGTCTTGCATTCCTTTCTCCCAGATTGCTGTACGAAATGAGCCGGGCTCAACAAGGACAACTTGGACTTGAAAGGGCAGCATTTCAAGGCGAAGCGATTCACTGAAGCCTTCGACTGCATGCTTGGATGCGGCATAGGGCGAGAGACCGGGGAAACCAAATCGGCCACTGATGCTGCTTACGTTAATAATACGCCCAGCTTGTTGCTGCCGCATGTAAGGCAAGACTGCCCGAGTGACCTCGATCAGCCCGAATACATTTACATCAAACTGTTTGCGCCATTGTTCGGAAGAGACTTCCTCAGCAAAGCCGCCCAACGCGTAACCAGCATTGTTCACCAACAGATCAATGCGCCCATGCCGTGCAATGATGGAGGTGATTGCATCCTGAATTTGTTCCGGATGCGTAACATCAAGGGAAATGACTTCCAGATGATCAGGCTCTATTAGCAAGCTTGCCAATTTGTCAAGAGGGTCTCTTTTTGTGAGATCACGCATAGCAGCAATTACCTGAAAACCAGCCTTGACTAAAGCGACTGATGCGTGCTTACCAAAGCCACTTGAGGTACCAGTGACTAGTGCAATTGGTCTTTTTTGCATGGAATTCTCCTTTTAATTGTATGTGTTGTCATAATTTAACTGCAATGTTCACAAAATTGTTCATAAATTTGTTAACAAAATCATAACAAATAGCCTTTGTATTAAGGAAAATTTATGTATACTTAAATGGTTACCACGCTTGGGTAGAAGTGTGCAATACTGCCCCTTACTTTCCTGTTTGTTTCTGGAATGGCTGCTAATACCTTTCAAGTTTGGGCATTATAGTTGTAAATGGTATTGTATGCGATTTCTTCAAGCAGATAGAAAAGTACGAAAACTTCTAGTTGTAGGCGTGGCTAGAACGTTACCAACACGAAGAAAGAGGGGTTCATTGGTATGAAGGGTTGGCAACAGTATTGGCGTCAGTTTTCCCTGTTTGCTCTGCTGGCGCTAGTGTTAACCGGGTGTGGCAAAGATGAGCTCTCAGCGCTCAAGCCCTCTGGTCCGGTAGCTGCTATGCAGTTTGACCTGATGAAGCTGTCCTCCGCTATCATGATCGGCGTCTTCATTGTCGTTATGACGATCTTTACGTACGTCCTTATCCGTTATCGTAAGCGTCCCGGACAGCAAGGCATTCCTAAGCAGGTCGAAGGAAATCATGCACTTGAAATTCTTTGGACGGTAATTCCTTTCTTGCTCCTTATCATCATGGCGATTCCGACTGTTACTACCGGTTTCGCACTGCACAAGGAGTACCCAAAAGAGGAAGCAGTTCAAGTAAAGGTTACTGCTCACCAATTCTGGTGGGAATTCGAGTATCCTGATCTTGGAGTAGCGACTGCACAAGACTTGGTATTGCCAGTTGGCAAAAAGATTCAATTCGTATTATCAGCGTCTGATGTTAAGCACGCATTCTGGATTCCTGCATTGGGCGGTAAAATCGATACGAACCCAGGGCAAGAAAACAAAATGTGGTTGCAGGCAGACAAAGCAGGCATTTACTACGGTAAATGTGCGGAGCTCTGTGGAGCATCCCATGCCTTGATGGACTTCAAGGTAGAAGTAATGGAACAAGCAGATTTTGACACTTGGGTAGCTAACATGAAGGGTGTTCAGGCAAAAGAACCTGTAACAGCAACTTCTCCACTGGCTGCAGAAGGTCAACAAATCTTCGATAAGAGCTGTTTGGGATGTCACGCTGTGGCAGGTAAAGGCGGTAAGATGGGGCCAAACCTGACTAACTTTGCAGATCGCGAACGTGTAGCAGGTATCAAAGCACATACGCCGGAAAACATTGCAGAGTGGCTGAAAGATCCGCAAAAAATCAAGCCGGGCAACAAAATGCCTAACCTCAACCTCGATGACACCCAAGTGAAAGCGCTTGTTGAGTACATGGAGACATTGAGCGTAAGCGAGAAAAAGTAAAGTAAAACCTCATAAAACTTATTGCATTGACAATCGTCATAGGCAGTGACGCTTAAAAAGGAGGTAAACCCGTGTCTGCACATGCTTCTCATGCACCAAATCGCTCGGGGCTGTGGGATTATCTTACGACAGTGGACCATAAGAAGATTGCGATCCTGTATCTGATTGCTGGTGGGATTTTCTTCTTGGCCGGTGGTTTGGAAGCCCTGCTGATTCGTTTGCAGTTGATGTACCCAGAGATTGAATTCGTTGGTGCCAAGACGTTTAACGAATTAATTACGATGCACGGCACTACGATGATTTTCTTGGCGGTTATGCCGATCATTTTTGCTTTGATGAATGCGATTGTTCCCCTTCAAATCGGTGCACGCGACGTAGCATTCCCGTTTGTTAACGCACTCGGATTCTGGCTATTTTTCTTCGGGGGAGTGCTACTGAACACAAGCTGGTTCTTGGGTGGCGCACCTGATGCTGGTTGGACATCGTATACAACTTTGGCTTTGAATCAATACAGTGGAAGAGGCGTAGACTTCTACGTGCTCGGTTTGCAAATTGCCGGTCTTGGAACGCTGATTGGTGGTATTAACTTCCTGGTTACCATCATCAACATGCGTGCTCCAGGTATGACATTCATGCGTATGCCAATGTTCACCTGGGCGTCCTTTATTACATCCGGTTTGATCCTCTTTGCATTCCCTGCGATTACGGTTGGTTTGGTTCTGTTGATGTTTGACCGCTTGTTCGGCGGAAACTTTTTCAACCCTGACGCAGGTGGTAACGTTGTTATCTGGGAGCACTTGTTCTGGATCTTCGGTCACCCCGAAGTATACATTTTGATTCTCCCGGCATTCGGTATCATTTCTGAAGTAGTTTCTACATTCTCAAGAAAGCGTCTGTTTGGTTACAGCTCCATGGTATTTGCAACTGCGCTGATCGGTTTCTTGGGCTTCATGGTGTGGGCTCACCACATGTTCACAACAGGTTTGGGTGCAATTGCCAACACGCTGTTTGGACTTGCAACCATGTTGATTGCTGTGCCTACAGGTATCAAAATCTTTAACTGGCTGTTGACCATGTGGGGCGGTCAAATCCGCTTCCCTACCGCAAACCTGTTTGCAGTAGGATTTATCCCAACGTTTACAATCGGTGGTATGACAGGGGTTATGCTTGCGGTTCCGCCGGCTGACTACCAATACCATGACAGTTATTTCGTAGTTGCTCACTTCCACTACGTAATCGTAGGGGGTCTCGTATTCGGTCTCTTCTCTGGTCTTTACTACTGGTGGCCGAAAATGTTCGGTAAAATGCTGAACGAAACAATCGGTAAATGGAACTTCTGGACGTTTTTCATTGGTTTCCACCTTACCTTCTTCCCGCAACACTTCCTGGGTCTGATGGGGATGCCGCGCCGCGTCTTTACTTACCTCAAAGATCAGAACCTGGATATGGGGAACTTTATCAGTACGATTGGTGCATTTGGTATGACGATCGGTACCATCCTATTCTTGATCAACGTAGTCGTCGCAGCGAAAAGCTCAAAACGCGCTCCTGCCGATCCATGGGATGGACGTTCTCTCGAATGGGCGATTCCTTCGCCGCCGCCGGAGTACAACTTCGTTCAAACGCCTCTCGTTCGCGGTTTGGATGCGTTGTGGGTCGAGAAAATGGCTGGTAACAAGGGCATGACGCCTGCAGAGCCAATTGGCGACATTCATATGCCATCGCCTTCGTTCTTGCCATTCCTGATGTCTCTCGGATTGTTCGTGGCAGGCTATGGCTTTATCTACCACAACTATGTGGTCGTAGTAATTGGAGTGCTCGCTACATTCGCTTGCATGTTTACCCGTTCAGTGAAAGACGATCCAGGTTATCACATTCATGAAGATGAACTCGAAGAGAAAGGGGTAAAGGCTTAATGGCTAACCATCACGCACATGCAGTATTGCCTGACGAACCGGAAAAAGCCACCCTTGAAGGTAAGAATAAGGTTCTTGGCTTCTGGCTCTTCCTCGGTGGAGAGACAGTTCTCTTCGGTTCCTTGTTTGCAACATTTATCGCTCTTCGTGATCAAGCAAATGGTGGACCAACGTCCCAAGCGTTGTTTGACATGAATCTCGTTGCAGTGGCCACACTTCTCTTGCTTACCAGCTCGATGACAAGTGTTATGGCAACACTGGCCCTGCACAAGAAAGACCTCAAGAAGATTCAGCTATGGCTGACTATCACAGTAATACTCGGTCTCGGCTTCCTTGCTTTGGAGATTTACGAGTTCGTACACTATGTGAATGAAGGACTGAAAATGTCAACGAGTGCATTTGCATCTGCCTTCTACACATTGGTTGGATTCCACGGAGCTCACGTAGCGTTCGGGATTTGCTGGATCACCCTTTTACAACTATCTGCGACGAAAAAGGGCCTGACGGTAGTAACTGCACCGAAGTTCTACCTGGCATGTCTGTACTGGCACTTTATCGACGTTGTATGGGTATTCATCTTTACCGTGGTATATCTCATGGGTATGATCGGTGGAAAGGTGGGATAATCTATGGGAGCACAAGCTCATAATGAAGAGGTACGCAAACCGAAAGTGAAGCACGAGGGTCCGAAAAGACACCTTGTTGCTTTCATCGGATCTCTCGTATTGACCGCACTGGCATTCATTGCTGTGGCGTATGAAGCAATTCCATCAGGTTTTACCGTACCATTCATCGTAGCACTGGCCTTTGTTCAAGCGTTCTTCCAGTTGTATGTCTGGATGCACATGGATCAAAAAGGTCATGAGTTTGCACGGATCAGTATTTTCGCAGGGTTATTCGTAATCCTGTTGGCAATTTTCGTCTTTATTTTCTGGGTTTGGATCTAGGAAGTGGAGCGAATAGAAGAGGACAGACATTGGGTCTGTCCTCTTTTTTTGTGTATTTGTTTTATTAAGTGGCTCGGCCTATGCCCCCCATAGGCCAACTGTCCGCTCCGGAAAAAATGGCGGGAGCGCTTCAAACGTAGAAGTTTCAATGAAGTAGTTCATAGGTGAAGCTGAAATTCCCCGCCATTTTTTCGAAGCTAGGTCGGGTTCCAGAGGCGCTTGGACTGGAAATTCGCTTCTTCCCACGAGGCTATTGGCGAAGGAATACAACAATAAATATTTTTGACTAAACGATCCGAAAAAAATCTTGACTAAACAGTCCGGAAAAGATAATCTAAACGCAGAAGGGAGTATTCATAACATGGCAAGAAGCAAGGAATTCGATACGACGCTTGTCCTGCATAAGGCAATGGAAGTATTTGGGCACTATGGCTATGAAGGTGCGTCTCTGCAAAATTTGTTGGATGGATTAGGGATCGCCCGTCAAAGCCTGTATGATACGTATGGCACGAAAAGAGATCTCTTTCTATTAGCCGTAAAGCATTACGCGAGCGAGAAGACGACTGCCGTTATTTCGCATCTGGAGCGGCCGGGTTCAGTGAAGGAAAGCATTGCGGAGATTTTCCGCGAAATCGTAACTGTACTCAAGGATGAGAGTCGCTGCAAGGAATGTTTCATTTTGCTTAGTGCGATTGATCAAGTACCACATGATACGGAAATTGCAGATTTTTTTAAAGACGATATGGCACGATTAGAAGAAGCATTTTATACTGCACTGGTCCGCGCGAAAGAACAAGGCGAACTGGGTCATCGTGAGAAAAATTTGCGTGCACTTGCACAGTATTTGAATCATGCACGATACGCTTTAACCCAAGCAGCTAAGTTAAGTACGAATCCAGAAGTGTTAGACCATATTTTAACCGTTACCCTGTCCACGCTTGATTGATAATGGAGCGACTGTAGACGCTTCATTCTATTTTTACACATATTAGACTGATCGATCTGGAAAGGAGGTGAGTGTTTTTTTTGTTTCGATTATAGACTGATCGATCTAAAAATAACTGGAATGTGGATAAATAATAACAAAGGATTAGTGAGGTGCTACCTATGACTGACGCTACTACAAAACTCAGCCAGGAGGCAGAAGAAGTTGTGAAAAACTTCCTCTTGTTTATGCTGGAGCAGGATATGGATCAATGGATTGAACTTTGGGATGACAACGCTGTTTTTGAGTTCCCGTATGCTCCCCAAAATTATCCCTCAAAAATTGAAGGGAAGTCAGCGATTTATAACTATATCAAGGATTTTCCGCAAAAGATGGACCTATTTACATTCAGTGTTCCCCACATTCATCATGCAGCAGCGTCAAACCACGTCATTGTGGAATTTGAATGTGAAGGTCAAGTAATTGCTACAGGACTGCCGTACAATCAAAAATACGTGAGTGTCATCCAAATCAAAGACAAGAAAATTATCCATTACAAGGATTATTGGAATCCATTGGTGGCAATTGAGGCTTTCGGTGGCAGTATCGAATCGTTTTTGAACAGAGATCATCAGTTTGGGAACTAAGATTGGATAAGGAGCTGATCATATGGAACGTAAGGATAAGATACTGATCACAGGTGGAACAGGTACAACAGGAAGCCGTATTGCCAAAAAGCTAACAGAACTAGGCTACCATCCCCGTATAGCGAGTCGTACTAAACCATCTCTCGCCGACATCGAGTATGTACATTTTGATTGGAATGAAGTAGCAACCTTCGAGCATTCATTGAAAGATGTGAAAAAGCTATATTTGGTAGCACCAGTGGGTGTTTTTGATCCATCTCCGCTCGTACTTCCATTTCTGGATAGAGCTTTACAAGCCGGCGTGCAACGGATTGTCATGCTTAGTGCTTTGATTATTCCTGAGGATGGACCCGTGTTTGGAAGGCTCCATGAAGCAGTAAGCAAGCATAGTCCAGAGTGGGCAATATTGAAGCCTTCTTATTTCATGCAAAATTTTATTCATGGGCAACATGGAACCTCAATCAAAGAGGAGGGCAAGATTGTTACATCTACGGGAAATGGAAGGATTGGATTTGTAGACGCTGATGATATCGCCGAAGTTGGAGTTCATGCACTCATTGACGAGATTCCACATAACACCCATCATTTTATTACGGGACCAGAGGCGCTAAGCTATGCAGAAGTAGCGGCCATGATTGAATCAGCAATTGGACGTACTATCAAGCATGAACATATTAGCACGGAAGCATTGCAGGATAAGCTGGTCACAGCAGGTTTGACGATGGAATATGCAGGTTTCATGGCAGATTTGGATAAACATATTCGCAATGGTGCCGAAAACAGCGTAACCGATACGGTAGAACGAGTAACAGGGAGAAAACCACGATCCATGGCGGACTTCATATCAACCCATTCCCAACATTGGAAGCGAGACTAAGCCATTTTTTTGTGCCTATTCCGGACTGAATAGTCAATAATATTACTTCGAGAGCCTCGTTGGATTCAACGGGGTTTTTCTTATGAAGCGGATCCTCCTGCGAGCGAAGGCTTTTCCCGAAAACAGAAGTCGAAATCACCCCATCGAAGCATATTCTGTCAGCCTTTTCCCAGTCATAAAGATGAAGGGAAGGGAGGATACGATCTGGCAGAGTTTTCTCGCTTTTTGAAAAATACTTGCACCTGTCACAAAGGCTTTATATAATAAAAATATTAACATGCGTTAAAATAACGTTATATGAATTAGTCGTCACACATTGCAACTATAATCTGAGGAAAGCAGGGATCATGATGGTGAAATTGATAGCAATTTATCGCAAGCCCGAAGATATCGATGCTTTTGACAAGCATTATTTCGAGGTACATGGCCCATTGGCAGAAAAAATGCCTGGCTTAATCAAAATGGAAGTGAGCAAAATCTACGGAACACCAATGGGAGAATCCGACCTGCATCTGATGGCAGAAATGTACTTTGAATCAAAAGAAGCTTTGATGGAAGCGTTGTCATCGCCTGAAGGTCGCGCAGCAGGAAAAGACCTCCGTGGCTTCGCTGGACCCATTGTGTCCATGCATTTTGCAGAAGTAGTTTAATCATGACCACGAAAAGATTGATAGACGAACAAGCGCTCCATCAGAAGCATTACGCAGAGATTTGTGAGAAGCTAAAGCAAGATCCATTTGCCCAATTTTTGGGTATTAAGCTGATTGAGCTGGGAGAAGGAACGGCGACTGCGGAAGTCACAGTTGCCGAGCATATGCTGAATGCCCACGGCACCGCGCATGGCGCAATCATCTTCTCCCTGGCAGACTTTGTTTTTGCAGCGGCCTGTAATTCCTATGGCAAAACGTCTGTAGCACTGTCGATGAATATCGGTTTTTTGGCTGCTGCCATGAAAGGGAATCGCTTGGTGGCAACAGCGACCGAAGAGAAGAAAAACAATCGCACAGCCTGGTACCGCATCCGCGTAGAAACGGAGCATGGCTTGGTAGCGACACTGGATGCACTGGCTTACCGGAAAAATGATTACTTCGTTGAAATCGACGAAAACGAATAACTGACAGCGAAAATAAAACGGAGAAAGGATGCCAAAAGCCCGTGCTTAGGCTCCTTTCACTGTTTCAAGACGATACGAGAAGGGGGGCAAAGATGTCAGTGGAGATCCGTAATCGATTCAACCACTACCTGGGCATAGAAGTCGTGCACCGAGATGAACAGGGCTGTAAGGTAGCACTGAAAATTCGCCCCGAGCTGTTCAATAGCATCGAAGGTGTCGTACACGGAGGCGTTACGGCGACATTAGCCGATGTGGCGATGGGGCATGGGGCAGCACCTCATGTGGATGGTGTACAGCAGTGTGTGACGGTGGAGAGCAAGATTCAATACCTGCACCCTGCTCGGGGTGAGGTACTCGAGGCACAATCCCATGTATTGAAACAAGGAAAAAGCTTGATCGTGATGGAAGCACGCGTGACTTGTGATGGCAAGCTAGTGGCTTTTGCTACCGGCACGTATGCGCGAGTGAATCCGCCTGCACAAGGAGGACGTTGATGATGGAAGAGAGCGTTCGCTTTGAACGTGAAGGACATATAGGACTGATTACGCTAAATCGTCCAGATGAACTGAATGCGCTGAACTACGAAACATTGGAGCGCCTGGGAAACTTGATTGAGCAGGTGCGTTTGGATGCAAAAGAAATTCGCGTGGTCATCGTGAAGGCAGAAGGGCGAGCGTTTAGCGCAGGGGCAGATTTGAAGGAGCGTCGTACATTGACGGAACAGCAGGTGCGCCGCAATGTACGCAAAATCCGTGATGTATTTACTGCGTTGGAGAGGCTTCCGCAGCCGACCATTGCCATGATTAACGGATTTGCTTTTGGCGGTGGTTTTGAGCTGGCGTTGGCCTGTGATTTCCGCTATGCCGTCGCAGATGCCAAAATGGGGCTGACAGAGGTGAGCTTGGGCATCATTCCTGGCGCGGGTGGTACGCAGCGGTTGTCTCGCTTGATTGGACCTTCCAAGGCAAAGGAGCTGATTCTGACTGCCAGACGCATCCAAGCACCGGAAGCGTATCAAATCGGTTTTGTAAATGCTGTTGCAAAAGATACAGAGGAACTGCGTGAGCTGGCAATGGGGCTGGCCAACGAGATTTTGGCAAATGCTCCGCTGGCGGTTTATCAGGCAAAATCAGCCATTGATCGCGGAAGCAGTGTTGATTTGCAGACAGGTCTCGATATCGAAGCCATGTGCTATGAAGTGATTATTCCTACGACAGATCGTCTGGAAGCATTGGAAGCCTTTCGTGAAAAGCGAAAACCGGTTTTTAAAGGCGAGTAACATTTTCAAATAAGCACTCCTACCGAGTCATAACGCAAGGGAATGAGGGAAGCGACATGATCTTTAATACAGAAATGGAAACGCTACCAAGAGAGAAAATGACGGAACTGCAATTGAAACGCTTGAAAGAAACGGTCAAACGCGTATACGAGCGCGTCCCTTTCCACACAAAAGCATTCAATGAGGCTGGTGTGAAACCGGAAGATATCCAATCGATGGAAGACATACAGAAGCTTCCATTCATGAAAAAGACTGATTTGCGAGAAAACTATCCATTCAATCTATTTGCAGTCGAAATGAAAGAAGTAGCACGTATTCACGGTTCTTCCGGGACGAAAGGAAAACCTACAGTTGTTGGCTACACAAAAAGAGACTTGGAGAATTGGGCCGAGATCGTGGCGCGCGCCATTTGCTGTGCGGGTGGAGAGCCGGGAGACATTTTCCATAACGCGTATGGCTACGGACTTTTTACAGGCGGCTTGGGTCTGCACAATGGCATCGAGCACATGGGCGCAGTCGCAGTGCCAGTATCCGGTGGGAATACCTCCCGTCAAATTACGTTGATCGAGGACTTCAAGCCACGTGGCATTGCAGCAACGCCATCCTACGTCCTTAACATCGTAGAAGAGATGAAAAAGCAAGGAATCGATCCACGTGAGACGAGTGTCAAATACGGGATTTTTGGTGCGGAGCCGTGGTCGGAAGAAATGCGCGTGCAACTGGAACATGAGCTCGACATTAAAGCGGTGGATATTTACGGGCTGAGCGAAGTGATGGGGCCAGGCGTTTCCATTGAATGTCATGAGGTCCAGGATGGTCTGCATATCGCAGAAGACCATTTTTACGCAGAAATTATCGATCCGAATACCGGGGAAGTGCTCCCATACGGACAAGAAGGCGAGCTCGTATTTACGTCACTGACGAAAGAAGCATTCCCGGTTGTCCGTTATCGCACAGGTGATATCGCTTCCCTCAATCCTGAGCCCTGTAAGTGCGGACGGACAACCATGCGGATGTCGCGCATCAAAGGGCGCGTAGATGACATGCTCATTATTCGCGGGGTCAATGTGTTCCCGACAGAGATCGAGTCCGTTTTGCTTACGTTCAACCAATTGGCTCCACACTACCAGGTCGTCATCGAACGCGACGGTGCCCTCGACCGATTTGAGGTGCACTGCGAGCTGACACCAGCATATGCAAAAGAGCTCAGTGGAAATGACAGCTCTGCTCTCTCGTTATTAGTAAAAGAAATTTGCCATCACATCAAAAATACGTTGGGTGTGTCCGTGGTACTGCGGGTGCAACCGCCAAATTTCTTGACGCGCAGCGAAGGCAAAGCGATACGAGTCGTGGATAACCGAAACAAATCACAGGCAGCTATGTAAACCAGCTCCTGTAAAAAAAGGGTGTGACAGTTCATGGCCTATGAATATATTAGCGTAGCCAGTGAAGATGGTGTCGGTATCATTACGTTGAATCGACCGAAGATTCTAAACGCACTGAATTTGCAGCTCGTCGATGAATTGGTTGACCAGCTGGAGCAAATGGACCGCGACCCGGATATTCGGGTGATCATCCTGACTGGCAACGCGAGGGCGTTCGCAGCGGGTGCTGACATTAATGAAATGGCGGAAGCATCAGCCATCGACATCATGAAGCGCAATCAGTTTGCGGTTTGGGATCGCATCTCACTCATCTCCAAGCCGATTATTGGTGCCGTCAGCGGCTTTGTGCTCGGTGGTGGCTGTGAATTAATGATGAACTGCGACATTGTGATCGCTTCGGAGACAGCCGTCATTGGTCAACCGGAAATCAAGCTGGGAGTCATGCCTGGGGCTGGTGGTACACAGCGTCTGACGCGTGTGGTAGGTGAGCGAAAAGCACTGGAGATGCTGCTCACAGGTGAACCGATTTCGGCCAAAGAAGCGTTGAAATACGGCCTGGTCAATCGGGTAGTGCCAGTGGAGGCGTACTATCAGGAAGCACTCAAGCTGGCGAAGCAAATCGCCCAACAGCCGCCGCTCGCGGTACAGGTCATCAAAAAAGCCGTGTACAAAGCTGGTGATCTCCCCCTTCAAGAGGGATTGGATTACGAGCGAAACAGCTTTTATCTTCTTTTGGCAAGCGAAGATCGAAAAGAAGGCATGCAAGCGTTTCTGGAGAAGCGCAAACCCCGTTTTACGGGATTTTAGGAGGCGGCCATGTACGAAACGATTCTTTATGAAGTGTCAGAAGGCGTAGCAGTGTTGACGTTGAACCGTCCGGACAAATTCAATGCGTTTACAGCCGTCATGAACAAGGAAATCACGGATGCATTAAAGCAAGCCCAGAAAGATGCGGACGTGTGTTGTATCGTTCTTACCGGAGCTGGGCGGGCGTTCAATGCGGGTCAGGATCTTGGTGACGTTTCTGGAGAAGGAGATGTGGATTACGGTGGTTTCTTGCGGGATCGCTATAATCCCATGATCCTCCAGTTTCAAAAAACAGAGAAGCCAATCATCGCAGCGGTAAACGGGGTAGCGGCTGGTGCCGGCATGAGTGTTGCGCTGGCGTGCGATATTCGTCTGGCTTCGGAAAAGGCATCCTTCGTCAATGCTTTTGTCAACATCGGGCTCGTTCCTGATTCAGGAGGCTGCTACTTCTTGCCGCGCATCGTCGGGATCGGCAAGGCGTTGGAACTGGCGATGACGGGGGAAAAGGTTTCCGCTGAGGAAGCACTGCGAATTGGATTGGTCAATCAGGTGTACCCAGCGGAGAGCTTCATGGAAGATGCGTTGGCGTATGCGCGCAAGCTTGCGTTACTGCCGACGAAGGGAATTGGTTTGATCAAGCGCACGATGTACAAAGGGCTTGAGCTGGGGTTGGAAGAGACCTTGGAATATGAAGCTTTTGCACAAGAAGCGGCTGGCAGCACAGCGGATCATAAAGAAGGGGTCACCGCTTTCATGGAAAAACGTGCGCCTCGTTTTACAGGCCGTTAGAGGCGAAGGGAGGCAAGCCCAAGTGAGTACGAAAACAGTAGGCGTCATCGGGGCGGGAACAATGGGAGCGGGAATCGCTCTCGTCTGTGCTCGCAAAGGACATCAGGTCATGCTGCTGGATGCAAATCAGGCGGTGCTGGACAAAGCGCTTGTCTATTTGGAATCGATCCTGACAAAAGACGTGGAGAAAAACAAAATCAGTGAACAAGAAATGACAGAGACGCTAGAGCTGGTCCATCTCGTATCGGAAATGGAGCAGTTGGCCGATTGCGATATCGTCATCGAAGCAGTGCCAGAGCGTCTTGATTTGAAAAAAAGCATTTTCAGCCAGCTTTCTGGGATTTGCAGAGAGGATGCCCTTTTACTAACGAATACTTCCTCTATCTCAATAACGGAGATTGCAGGAGGGCTTTCGCATCCCGAGCGCATTCTCGGATTTCATTTTTTCAATCCGGCACCCGTTATGCCTTTGGTTGAGGTAATTCGCGGGAAAAAATCGAGCGAGGAAAATGTGGAGGTGGCGTATCGATTTGCGCAAGAGTTGGGCAAGGTGCCTGTTCTGGTGACGGACACTCCTGGCTTTATCGTCAATCGCATCGCACGTCCTTATTATAATGAAGCATTGCGCATCCTGGGCGATCATGTGGCAGGTGTGGAGCAGATTGATCGGATTATGAAGCTGGCTGGCGGATTCAAAATGGGACCGTTTGAGCTGCAAGACATGATTGGCATCGACATCAATTTTGCCACCACCAAATCGGTCTATACCGACTTCTTCCATGAAGGACGATTTAAGCCTAGCCGGATTCAGCAACAAATGGTTCAATCCGGCAGCCTGGGCAGAAAGACGGGGGAAGGCTTCTATGACTACAACAAATAAAGCTGTATTGCTCGTGGGCACAAGCCCGCTGTACGCAGAGTTGAATGATTTGATGGTGGAAAGAGGCTATCAGGTGCTTACGCTTGCAGAAGCGATGGCGGAACCTGAGCTGGTTGAATTGGCTATAGAGGTAAATAGCATCGATATGCAGGCGAAGAAGAGGCAAATACGCGAGCTGGATGACCTATTGCCACCAAACGTACCGATCATCACGACTTCGCTCGCGATTACAGCGACAGAAGTAGCGTCCTGGACACAGCATCCTGAACGCGTTTGCGGATTTGGAACGCTCGTGCCCTTGGTTGAACGGGAGCTGATCGAGATTGCCCCTGCCTTGCAAACGGAGCTGGAAACGATTCAAGCAACGGAAGGCTTCTTTCAATCGCTCGGGAAAGCGACAGAAAACGTAAACGACGAGGTAGGTCTCGTGTTCCCACGCATTTTAACACTCATTATCAACGAGGCTGCCTTTACTCTGATGGAAAAAGCAGCAACCGCTACTGATATCGATATCGCAATGAAAAAAGGCACCAACTACCCATACGGCCCTCTCGAATGGGCAGATCGCATCGGGTTGGATGAGATTTTTGCGATATCGAGAGGCTTGCAACGCGACCTGGCCGAGGAACGCTATCGCACAGCGCCGCTATTACGCAAGCTGGTGCTGGCGGGGCGAGTCGGTGTACGCAGTGGGCAAGGCTTTTACACGTACGAGGACAAAGTGGGTGTAGAGGCATGAGCTTGATTAACAAGGAGGTGTACGTAGCAGCAGCAGTACGTACACCAATCGGCAAGCTGGGTGGAAGTCTGAAAAACACCCCTATCGACGACCTGACAGCCATTGTCTTGAATGGAGCGCTTGCGAAGGCAGGACAATCCGGTGAGATTGTGGATGGGGTCATCATGGGTAACGTCATATCGGCTGGACCGTTTATTAACATTGCACGCGTTGGTTTGTTGAAAGCAGGGCTTCCTGACACCATACCTGGATTGACTGTGAATCGGGTGTGTGCATCCGGGCTAGAGGCAGTCAATTTGGCTGCACAGTCCATCCAGGCAGGACATAGTCAGGTCATGCTGGCGGGCGGTGTAGAGAATTTGACTCGTTCACCGTACATCATGGAAAAATTCGAGCAGCCGTATCAACGCGGCGGACAGACGCTGATCGAGTCTTTTGGCGGACCACGTTCTGCTCCTGTCTCGCTCTATGGCGATCTGACCATGGGTGATACAGCGGAAAACGTGGCGGAGCAATTCGGCATCAGTCGAGAGGATCAGGATCGTTTTGCAGCAGAGAGTCAGTCTCGGGCTGTCAACGCGATAGATGCAGGTCTGTTCCGCGACGAGATTATTCCCATCACGTTAAAAGGAAAAAAAGGGGAAGAGACGCTGTTTGATACCGATGAATTCCCAAGAAGAGATTCTGGTGTGGAGTCATTGTCCAAGCTGCGACCTGCCTTCCGAAAAGAGGGTAGCGTTACAGCAGGCAACTCCTCCGGTATCAATGATGGCGCAGCGACTTTGCTCTTGATGAACGAAGAAATGCTGCAAAAGACAGGCGTCGCTCCTTTGGGGCGCATTGTTCATTTCGTCAGTGCTGGTGTTGATCCGCGCATCATGGGCATTGGTCCGGTCGCTGCGATTCGCAAGCTGCTTGCCGAAACGAACATGACCGTAGAGCAAATCGACCTGTTTGAGTTAAATGAAGCTTTTGCTTCCCAGTCACTTGCTTGCATACGTGAGCTGGGGCTGGATCCTTTGAAAACCAATGTAAACGGTGGAGCAATCGCCTTGGGTCATCCGCTCGGAATGAGCGGTGCCCGCTTGGCAGGTACGATTCTTTTCGAGCTGAGACGTCGCCAAAAGAAATACGGAATCGTGTCGTTGTGCATAGGCGGTGGTCAAGGATTGGCCACGTTAGTAGAAGCGCTATAGAAAAAAGCCCTCGTGCATGAGAGGAGTGGAAGAATGAGTACACCTGTCATTATAGATGCTGTGCGCACGCCAATCGGCCGTATTGGTGGTGCGTTGAAGGATGTGCGCCCGGATGACCTGGGCGCATTGGTGATTCAAAAGTTGCTGGAACGAAACGCCATCGATCCGAAGGCGATAGATGATGTCATCATGGGCTGTGCCAATCAGGCTGGGGAAGACAACCGCAACGTCGCGCGTATGTCACTTCTATTGGCGGGATTGCCTGTCGAGGTGCCGGGAGTGACAGTAAACCGTCTGTGCGGCTCAGGGCTGGAGGCTGTGAACCAAAGCGCGAATGCAATCAAAGCCGGAGCAGGTCACGTCTATATCGCGGGCGGGACAGAGAGCATGACACGCTCTCCGCTGGTGATGATGAAGCCTGGCACGGCTTTTCAGCGCGGTAATCAGCAGTTAGTCGATACGACGTTGGGCTGGCGATTGGTTAACGAAAAAATGAAAGAGATGTATCCGCCGATCAGTCTAGGAGAAACAGCGGAGAAGGTAGCGGAGCAATACGGCATAAGCCGCGAAGCGCAGGATGAGTTTGCTTTGCGCAGTCAGCAAAATTACGCGCGTGCCTTGGCAGAAGGAAAGTGGGATGCCGAGATCGTTCCGGTAGAGCTGAAAGGGCGCAAAGGCGAGGTCACGCTGTTTGCTCAGGATGAGCATGCACGTCCAGAGACGACTATCGAACAGTTGCAAAAACTGAAACCAGCATTCCAAGCAGATGGTAGCGTCACAGCAGGCAACTCCAGCGGTCTAAACGATGGAGCCTGCGCTCTGCTCATCATGGAACAGGAAGCGGCTCTTGCGGCTGGCTTGAAGCCTCGTGCAAGAATCGTTGCCTCCGCAGTAGCAGGTGTTGATCCATCCGTGATGGGAATTGGGCCAGTACCTGCTACGCGAAAAGTACTGAAGCAGGCAGGCTTGTCACTTACGCAGATTGATCTGTTCGAATTCAACGAGGCTTTTGCGGCGCAGGCAGTGGCAAGCGTACGCGAGCTGGGGGTCAACCCTGATCTGGTCAACGTAAACGGCGGAGCGATTGCTTTGGGGCATCCGCTCGGGTGTAGCGGAGCGCGCATCCTTACTACTCTTTTGTATGAAATGGAGCGTCGGGATGCCCGTTACGGGTTGGCTGCGATGTGCATTGGAGTTGGGCAGGGGATTGCGACGATTATCGAGCGTGTGTAGCTTGGGCGCAGATAGGGAGGCAGATACTCTTGATAGATAGACTGCAGCCGGGTACGACGGAAGAATTTACTGTCACAGTGACAAAGGACATGCTGCCTGTTTTTGAAGGCCAAGTGGTGCACCCTGTGATGTCGACAGTCAGTATGATTTATTACATGGAATGGGCGGGAAGGCGCGTCATTTTGCCGTACCTGGAAGATGATGAAGAGGGCTCGGGATTTGCTGTCGACATCAAGCATGTCGGACCAGCTGTGATTGGTCAGGAGGTCACGTTCCGGGCTACCTGTGTGCAGGTTACCGAAAAACGCGTAGTGTGCGAGGTTACGGCGGACACTACGCGCAATCGTGTAGGGCTCGGGACGTTCGTCCAGGCTATCTTCAAAAAGGATGAGATCAAGCGGCGTTTTGAGGCCTTGCAAGCTGAGATCAACGAGGAAGTACATGGAAAATCATGAATTTGACAGAATAAATTGACTCTTTTAAAATGTTTTACTATAATTACGTTTAAATAACGTTATATGATTTTATCGTCATATACTCTCGATCGATTCACGCACTTCCTACAGAATATGGTACAATTTCACACAGCATATAGGTATGAATCGATTTGGGGGTAGAAGAAACGTGAAGCCACAATCCATGCTTTTTACAATTTACGGTGAATACGTCCGCCATTATGGAAGCGAAATCTGGATTGGTAGTCTAACCAAGCTGATGGGGGAATTCGGACTGTCGGAGCCGGCTGTTCGTGCAGCGATCTCCCGGATGCTTCGCCAAGGCTGGCTGGAATCGCGAAAAGTAGGGAACCGCAGCTTCTACTCGGTATCTGAGCGCGGCAAAAAGCGGCTGGAAGAGGCAGCGGCACGTATTTATAAGGTCGAGACAGATGTGTGGGACGGGAAATGGTGCATTGCCAGCTACAATATCCCCGAGGAGCGTCGAGCGCTGCGTGATCAATTGCGCAAGGAGCTGGGCTGGATGGGCTTCGGGATGCTGACAACCAGCACATGGATCAGTCCGAATAATCTTAGTGATCGTGTGAAGGACCTGACGGAAGCGCACGAGATTACAGAGTATGTGGAGATCTTTACATCCGAGCATATGGGCTGGAGCAATCCGAAGCAGCTCGTGCAGAAATGCTGGGATATCGATGAAATCAATGAGAAGTACAAGGCCTTCATCGATGACTACCGAGAAGAATATGAGCAGCTTTCAGCAAAACTGGGCAATGGAGAAGAGGTTCCAGACAGCCATTGCTTCGTGGAAAAGACAAAGCTCGTCCACCAATACCGCAAGTTCTTGTTCATCGATCCTGATTTGC
Source organism: Brevibacillus sp. AF8 (assembly GCF_021270385.1). Taxonomy (NCBI): domain Bacteria; kingdom Bacillati; phylum Bacillota; class Bacilli; order Caryophanales; family Paenibacillaceae; genus Brevibacillus; species Brevibacillus sp. AF8. The sequence continues at coordinate 59,996 of NZ_JAGQDN010000013.1, forward strand.
CGCAGGAATTGTTGCCAGATCTGTGGTTGGGCAAAGAGGCGGATCAGTTGTTTCAAAATTACTATCAGTTATTAAATCCAGGGGCAGTACGATTCTTCGAGACCGTGTATGAAGCTGCGCCATCCGCATAGGCGAAAGCTGCGAAGGAAAGGCCCTAGCACGTCTAGGGTCTTTTTTCATAAATATTTTTCCATTATTTATAATGTAAGCGTTTTACTTGGGTGTAGTTTGGTGGACGCGAAACAAAGGGGGTACAGCACGAATATGACGGAATTGCTGCAGTACGTTGCAAACGGCCTCGTCAGTGGCGGGATTTACGCGATCGTAGCGGTTGGTTTCATCACGATTTACAACGTAAGCAAGGTGATCAATCTGGCGCAGGGTGAATTTTTGATGCTGGGCGGGATGGTTACAGTCGCCTTGATTGGCATGAATCTCCCGTATGGCTTGGCGGCATTGCTCGCGATCCTCATGGTCACCTTGATCGGTGTTTTGATGCAGAAATATGTAATCGCTTACGTCAAAAAGGCTAATCCGATTAGTTTGATTATTTTGACGATAGGAATCTCCACACTGATTCGTGGCATTGCCAGCTTCATTTGGGGAAAAGATGCGTTTGCACTCGAACCGATTACGAGCAATGAACCGATCTCAATCGGGGGCGTGATGATTGCACAACAAAGTATCTGGATTTTGGCCGCTGTTCTTATCATTCTTTTTTTACTGTGGTACTTGATGGACAAGACGATTCTCGGCAAAAAAATCAACGCCTGTTCGGTAAACCCGATGGCAGCTCGCTTGATGGGGATTAGCCCGACAAAGATGAGTATGCTGGCCTTTGCCATCAGTGGAGCGACAGGAGCGATAGCGGGAATCGTGATCGCGCCGCTTTCCGTAACGTCCTATGATATTGGTGTGTTGCTTGGAATCAAAGGCTTTTCCGCAGCCATTCTTGGCGGACTGGGAAATCCACTGGGGGCAGCCGTAGCCGCCTTTTTACTCGGGATTGTCGAGTCGCTGGGAGCTGGTTACATCAGCTCCGGTATGAAGGACGCGATCGCCTTTCTGGTGTTGATCGGCATGCTGTTGATCAAGCCATCCGGCATCTTTGGAGAACGCAGCGTTGGAAAAGGAGGGCTATGATGAAGCAGATCATCGATAAGTGGGGCAAAAGCATAGGAATCTACCTGTTTTTGATGATTCTTTTCCCATTCGTGATGCCAGATGAATACTATCGTTCTGTTGGAATTATTATCGGTCTTCAAGCAATCGTAACCATCGGGTTATGCCTCGTGATGGGGCTCGCGGGACAAATTTCGCTGGGACAAGCAGCATTTTGGGGGATAGGCGCCTATACCTCCGCAGTATTGACGACGAAGTACGGTCTACCCCCATTTATCGGCCTGATAGCTGCTGCGATTGTTCCAGGGTTATTCGCCTTTATCCTTGGGCGGGCGATAGCAGGGCTGCAAGGTTACTACCTTGCGATGGCGACACTCGCATTTGGCTACATCGTCCAGATCGGGATTACAGAGTGGGAGCCGGTCACAGGGGGAGCAAATGGGATGATCAGCATTCCGCAAATGACTTTCTTTGGTGGAAGCGAGCTATCCATGTACTTTCTGATTTGGGGAGTCGTCACCTGTGTGCTGCTCTTCTCACTTAATCTCTTGAATTCACGTGTCGGCAGAGCGTTTCGGGCGATTCACAAAAGTGAAATTGCCGCGACCTCCATGGGAATTGATGTCCGCAAGTTCAAGCTGAATGCCTTTGTGGTAAGCGGCATGTTCGCTGGTATTTCCGGCGGCCTGTACGCCCATTACATGGGAATTCTCGATCCGCAGCCGTTTGGACTGCACGAGTCGATCAAGTTTTTGACGATGGTCGTCATCGGCGGGATGACAAGCATCTGGGGCGCGTTGATCGGGACGATCCTGATTGGTTTTATCAGTGAAGCGCTGGTTCTCTTGAGTGAAGTGGTGCCAGGCTTGCAGGGAGATGTGGACACGATTGTATTCGGTGCGATTCTCGTGCTGTTCATCATGTTCATGCCAGAAGGATTGGTTCCGCGCATCCGGACTGCTTTCGAAAAAGGGCAGGCCAAAAAGGCGAAGGCCATGGCTGACGAAGTACAGCGAAAGCAGCAGGTGGAAAGGAAGGCTGCAACATGACAACACTTTTGGATGTGCAAAAGCTTTCTCGTGATTTTGGCGGCGTACGGGCAGTGAATCAAGTAGATTTTCAGGTGCGGGAAGGAGAGATTCTCGCGCTGATCGGTCCGAATGGCGCTGGAAAAAGCACGGTGCTCAACATGGTGTCAGGTGTGATCCCGCCTTCGGAAGGAGAGATTCGCTTTAGCAGCCAGCCGCTTACACGTGTGCAAGGCTATGAATATGCCGGATTGGGTATCACGCGAACCTTTCAAAACCTCCAGACCTTTGACGATATGACCGTCTTGGAAAACGTGATGGTCGGCATGCATACCAAGACTAGCGCGAGTCTCTTTTCCTGCGGCATGAATCTGGCAAAGTCCCGCAAGGAAGAGAAGATGATGCAGGAGCAGGCACAGACGTGGATAGAGAATGTAGGTCTGGCAGAGGAAGCGACCTCTTTGGCTGGGAGCTTGCCATACGGGAAGCTGCGGTTGATGGAGATTGCCCGCGCGATGGTAGCCAAGCCGCGATTGCTCTTGTTGGACGAGCCTGCTGCGGGTCTGAATCATACCGAGACGGCGGAGATGAGCCGTATGTTTTGCGAGATTCGCGACAACGGAACGGCTATTTTGCTAGTGGAGCATGACATGGACATGATCATGTCGATTGCAGACCGCATCGTTGTATTGGATCAAGGATCAAAAATCGCAGAAGGAACCCCACGTGAAATTCAGGAGAACCCGCGAGTGATTGCGGCGTATCTGGGTGCAGAATGAAGCGCGAAAGAGGTGGAACATGATGGGGAAGATAGTCCTTACAGTAGACAACATCACGGCTCGCTACGGCCCGGTAGAAGTGCTGCACGGCATTAACCTGCAGGTGAATGAGGGAGAAATCGTCTCCCTGTTAGGCGCAAATGGGGCGGGCAAAACGACGCTTTTGAACTGTATCTGCGGTCTGCACGGCGACAAGGAAGGCAAGATTTGGTTTCGAGACGCGGACATTACGCGTGTCCCTGCGGAGCTGGTGGTACCTCGGGGCATGGCGCATGTACCGGAGCGCAGACAAATTTTTTCCACGCTGACCGTGGAGGACAATTTGTGGCTGGGTGCCTCGCATCGGATGCCCAAGACGAACAAAAAGGAAATTGCCAAAGAAATGGAGACGGTGTATGAACGTTTTCCCATTTTGGCAGAGCGGAAATGGCAGCTCGGAGGAACGCTTTCCGGAGGGCAGCAGCAGATGCTTGCCATTGGCAGAGCGCTCTTGTCTCGACCGCAGCTCCTCTTGTTGGACGAGCCTTCGCTAGGATTGGCTCCATTGATTGCCAAAGAAATCCTGACGATTGTACAGGAGATTCGCTCGGAGTGGGGCACCACAGTGTTGTTGGTCGAGCAAAATGCTCGCGCAGCGCTCGCAATTTCCGACAGGGCATATGTACTCAGTACGGGAACCGTCATGCTGGAAGGGAAGGCAGACGAGATTAGCAATGACCCGCGTGTTCAATCTGCTTATTTGGGTAGCTCCCACGAAGCAGTGTAGCCAACATAGCAGTTTGATCAAGATCAACCACATACATGAGGGGGTACACCCATGAAAAAACGAGCATTCAAGAATTGGTTATTACCAGCAGCAGTCGCTTCACTTGTTTTCTTAAGTGCCTGTGGAGGCGGCGCCACGCCAGCAGCAGAGTCGGGCACTGGTGGTGCCAGCAAGGACCCGATCAAGGTCGGCGCTATTTTCTCACTAACGGGTCCGAACAGTCCGCTCGGCGTACCGGAGAAGCAAGCGGTAGAGCTGTTGGTAAAAGAAATCAACGGCGCAGGCGGAGTAGATGGTCGACCGTTGGAAGTTATTTTTGAAGACGACAAGTCTGACAATACAGAAGCGGTAAAAGCGATCAAAAAACTCGCTTCGAAAGAAAAGGTCGTAGCTGTACTCGGCTCCTCAGGCAGTGGTCCATCTCTCGGGATGGCTGAGTATGCTGCAGCAGAAAAGCTCCCGCTGATCTCAATGGCAGCGGCAGACCAAATCACCAATCCGGTTCGTGCAGGCATCTACAAAACACCGCACACGGACGTACACGGAACGAAGCGCATCTTCAAATATTTGAAGGAAAAAGGCATTACGAAAATTGCTACGCTCAATGACAGCAATCCATACGGAAGTGGCTGGACGACGCAATTGCAAAAATATGCGCCTGAATACGGCATCACGATTGTAGCTGAAGAAAAGTACGGTACAAAAGACCCGTCCATGAGCTCCCAATTGACCAAGATCAAAGGGACTGATGCGCAGGCTCTGATTGTGGCAGGTACGAACCCTGGACCTGCTACGATTGTGAAGGAAGCCAAGCAACTGAACCTCACTATTCCGATCATCAGCAGCCATGGCTCTGCGAACAGCAAATTCCTTGAACTGATTGGAGACGCGGGCGAGGGTGTCCTGATGGTAGCGGGAAAACTGCTCATTCCTGAACAAGTAGCGGCGGACGATCCGCAATCTGCCATCATCAAAAAATTCGTGGATGGCTATCAAGCTGCTTACAATACACAGCCAGACGGATTCGCGGGATACGGTTACGACGGCTTGAATCTGCTCGTGGAAGGCTTGAAGCAGGCAGGCGGCGACACATCCAAACTGGGCGAAGTATTGGAAAAGGTGAAATACGTAGGGGTAACCGGAGAATTCAAGTTCACGGCTGATGATCATAACGGTCTGACAGAAGACAGCATGATCATGGTTGAAGTGAAGGATGGAAAATTCCAGCTCGTTAAATAAGTGAAAGAAGTTCGTTCCCTCCGCGTTGTGAAAAAGAATGCGGGGGGAATCGTTGTTTTCATCACAAGGGTAGGAGGATCATGCATGTCTCAATTGCTGAATAGCGTCTTAATGGTCGCACCGATTTTACAAAAGGCATTTTTGTCCGAATGTATGGTAGGAGTCACTGACAAAGAGAAGTTTCTCGCCTATTATCCGGCACAGGGCTTGAACCTGGGGATTCGCGTAGGAGACGAATTGCGCCCGGGGAGTATCAATGCGACGGCGGTAAAAGAGGGCAAGCGGGTTGTAAAGAAGATTTCCAAAGAGCTGTACGGCATCCCTTATATCGCAGTCGGTTATCCGCTTGTGGAAAACGGGCAAGTGGTCGGTTGCTTGGCGACAGGCGTGACGACTGATCAAGAGGATCGCTTGCATGGCTTGGCTCAAAACTTGACGGACGCGCTGGAAAATATCGCTTCGCACACAGAAAGTCTGGCAAAGGATGCAGACCATTTGGCACAAGCGAGTCACACTTTGAGTGATGCAGCCGGTCAATTAGAGATGAAAATTGCAGAAACGACCCAGATCAACGAATTGATCCGGAATATCTCGACGCGCTCCAATGTACTCGGCTTGAATGCCGTCCTCGAAGCGGCACGTGCAGGGGCTGCTGGTCGCGGCTTTTCCGTGGTCGCAGAGGAAATCCGTCAGCTTTCCCAGACGACGGCTACTTCGGCGAAGGGTATTTTCCAACTATTGGATGAAATGAATGCACTCGTCGGAACGGTTACTGGCGAAATGGAGAAGACGATGAATCACAGTGTACAGCAGTCGACGCGAATACAGGAGCTGGATGCAGTCATGCAAGAGCTGCGACATATGGCCGAGCAGTTGAAAAAGACAGCAGAAATAACTGGGCGCGGGGAATAGGAGAGTCGCTATGTAAGCGTATTGCAAAAACGTATGACGTTATGTTATTATTGCGTTATAAAAACGTATTATAATTTTATCATAATGCATATCTGATAAAAGGAGGGCGTTCTCCATGCAAATGAGGCTCGAACATACCGATCTGACTGAAAACGAAAAGTTGGAAGCGTTTTTAGCGAGAATCGATCGCGGGGAAAAAATAGAGGCAGACGATTGGATGCCAGACGATTATCGCAACCAGTTGATCAAGCTGATTTCGATGCATGGCATCAGTGAGATCATGGGTGCCTTGCCGGAAAAAGAATGGGTACCAAAGGCGCCGACACTGCGCAGAAAGCTGGCGATTATGGCGAAGGTCCAGGACGAGATGGGGCATGGTCAATTGCTGCTTCGCGTCGCAGAAGACTTACTTGAGCCATTGGGAAAGACGCGCGAGGACATCATGAATGATTTGTTTACAAAAAGACTGAAATTTCACAATGTATTTCACATGGAAGCGCCTACCTGGGCTGATGCTGGTGTGATTGGCTGGCTGGTTGACGGAGCGGCTATCATTACGCAATCGATGTCCCTCGATACATCTTATGCACCTTATGCCCGCGCTCTGCATCGGATCTGTGCGGAGGAAAAGTTCCACGCCCAGCACGGGGAGAGCATCGTCTTGGAGTTGGCGGAAGGCACCGATGAACAGCGTCAAATGCTGCAAGATGCTATCCATCGTTGGTGGCCAGCGCTCTTGATGTTTTTCGGACCACCGGAAAACGGCAATATAACAAGCAATCAGGAAGCCAACATGCGTTACAAGATTCGTACACAGACCAATGAAGAATTGCGCCAAGTGTTCCTGAAAAAGTATTTGCCGCGTATTTTCCACCTTGGCTTCACAGTGCCAGACGATACGATTTACTTCGACGAGGCAGAAGACAAATGGGTCTACCAACAGCCTGACTGGGAAGAGTTCAAGCAAATCGTCAAGGGGAACGGACCTCGCTCCGCTCACCGTCTGAATCTTCGGGTAATGTCTTATGAGGAAACCAAATGGGTGCGCGATGCGATTATGTCGTACGGCCGACAAGTAGGGTAGGTGAATGTGGATGAGCAATGAAAACTTTTTCATATACGAAGTATTCAGCCAAAAAAGCGTAAATGCTCCGTTCGTCCAACAGTTCAGTTTGTTGGCACCCAATAAAGAAGTTGCCTTGAGCATGGCGAGGGAGAACTTCCTGCGTCGCGAGCCTTGTTTTAATTTGTGGGTAGTCAAGCGCGACGACATTTTTGGACTGCCGCCAGAGGAGCGTCCTTTCCTGGAAAGACTCGACAACAAGAGCTATCGGGAGACCAAAGGATACGGCGACTTGCAGTCGAGATGGCGCCACCATCGCGAGCAGTACGAAGAAAAACAGAAGCATGCAGGCAACGGCAGTTAAGCAGGAGGGATACAATCATGGGCGACCGTTTACATGTAGAAACAGTGGAAGCAGCAAAACAAAACCCGGCATTCGCAAAAGCCTTGACCGACCTGTTGTTCCAGCTTGCTGATGACGATTTTATATTGGCTTATCGTGGATCGGAATGGCTTGGGCTGGCTCCGCATATTGAAGAAGATGTGGCCTTTTCATCAATGTCTCAAGACATGATGGGCCATGCCGTAATGTTTTATGAAATGCTTGAGCAGCTAGGGGTGGGCAAAGCAGACGATCTCGCACAGCTTCGCGAGGCGAAGGCGTTTTCCAATGCGATCCTGGTAGAGCGTAAAAACGGCGACGGCGAATACAACGATCATCCCCATTACGATTGGGCTTATGCGATTGTTCGCAGCTATGTTTATGGCTTATACAAGCAGGTTCGCTTGGAGGCACTTATGCAGTCGTCATACGCACCACTCGCGCTGGTCAGTCGCAAAATGATGACAGAGCATCGCTATCATCTGATGCACTGGCAAGTTTGGTTGAAGCAATTGGCGAACAGTACGGCTGATGCCCGTCAGAGGCTGGAGGCAGCCATTGCAAAAGTTTGGAAGGATGCCGGGGAGCTGCCTCATCTTGGACCAAACCAGGGTGATATCGTTCAATTTGGTCTTATTGCAGATGAAGAGCAACTGAAACAAAAATGGCTGACGCTGACCAAAGACATTTTCGAAAAAGCAGGACTCGACTGGCCGGGTGAGCCAGGAATGCCACAAGAGCGAGGCCGTCACGGTGAACACACTGCTGATCTCGTGCAGGCTTTGGCTACCTTGTCTGAAGTGTATCGCATTGATCCGGCTGCAGGCTGGTAAAAAGGAGTGATTCTCTCATGGCGCAAGAAGAACTGCAACTGCATGAAGGGCTTGAAGCGACATGCTGGGAACTGCTGCAGCAAGTAACGGATCCCGAAATTCCGGTGATCAGCATGGTGGAGATGGGGATGATTCACAAAGTGCGCGTCGAGGCAGACGTCGTTCACGTCGAGGTGCTCCCTACCTTTGTCGGCTGTCCGGCACTCGAGATCATGAAGAAGAACATCACAGAAAAGCTGGTGGAGGCAGAAGGAATCAATCAGGTTCAGGTCGTGTTTGTCTATGATCCAGCCTGGACATCTGATCGTATCGCCTTGGATGCTCGCGATAAGTTGAAAAGCTTTGGCATCGCGCCGCCACCGCTTGACTTTAAACCGGGAGACACATGGGAAGTAGCCTGTCCCTACTGTGATTCCCCCTATACACAAATAGAAAATTTGTTTGGTCCTGCTGCTTGTCGAAGTATTTTGTATTGCCGGCACTGCAAAAATCCGTTTGAGGCCCTAAAACCAATCTATTGAGAGAGATTGAGAGGAGCGAAAGTCATGGGAGAGTACAAGCAAATGTTTATTAATGGAGAATGGGTGAATGCTGAGAGTGGCGAGTCCATTCAGATTACGAATCCTGCTACAGGTGAAACAGTTGGAACTGTAACCTTCGGCGATGGTCGCGATGCCAACAAGGCCATTGATGCCGCTCATCAGGCGTTTGCCAGCTGGTCTCGACTGACTGCTCGCGAGCGAGCCAAATATTTGTACAACTTGTCCGAGCTGGTGAAAAACAATCGGGATGAACTGGCGGGCATCATTTCTGCTGAAATGGGCAAGCCTTTGGGCGAGGCAAAAGGCGAAGTGCTGGGAGCCGCAGATAACTTTGTCTGGTACGCAGAAGAGGCCAAGCGTGTCAACGGAGAAACGATCCCATCCTCGGTTCCGAACAAGCGTATCATGGTGCTGCGTCAGCCTGTAGGGGTAGTAGGGGCGATTACCCCATGGAACTTCCCGGTGAACATGGTTGCACGGAAGATCGCTCCGGCTTTGGCTGCGGGCTGCACGGTGGTTTTAAAGCCAGCAGAAAGCACACCGCTGTCTGCGATTCGCATGTTTGAGCTGATTGAGCAGGCTGGCTTTCCAAAAGGCGTCGTAAATCTCGTCATTGGAAATCCGGAATCGATTGGGAAGGAGTTCATCGACAATCCGAAGCTCTCCAAAATCGGATTTACAGGCTCCACTCGTGTCGGCAAGCTGTTGATGGAGGGCGCGGCGAAGCAAGTGAAGCGCGTCAGCATGGAGCTTGGTGGTCACGCACCTTTCATCGTATTCCCGGATGCCGATCTGGATGCAGCGGTAAAAGGTCTGTTTGAGAGCAAGTTCCGCAACTCCGGTCAAATGTGCATTTGCACGAACCGCCTGTACGTCCATGAGGATGTCGCAGATGCGTTTACAGAAAAGCTGGTAGAGCGTCTGAAGCGTGCAAAGGTAGGGGATGGCCGCCAGAAAGAGACGGAGATCGGTCCACTGGTAAATGAGCGTGCCTTGAACAAGGTGCTCGAGCATATCGAAGACGCCAAAGACAAAGGCGGGCAAGTGGTTTACGGCGGAAATCGTTTGGTTGAAGGTGATTATGTAAAGGGCTTCTATTGTGAACCGACTTTGATTTCAGGCGTGACAGCCGAAATGAAAATCTCCTATGAAGAAACATTTGGTCCTGTCGTTCCGCTCATTCGTTTCACAGAGGAAGCGGATGTCGTGCAAATGGCAAATGATACGCGCTATGGCTTGGCTGCCTATGTGTACACGCGCGATAATCAACGTTGCTTCCGCATGGCTGAGCTCCTCGAATACGGAATCGTTGGAATCAATGACGGATCGCCAACTCAAACACAAGCGCCGTTTGGCGGTTTCAAGGAAAGCGGAATCGGCCGTGAGGGTGGCCGCTACGGAATGGATGAGTATTTGGAGACGAAGTTCGTTTCCTTTGGACTATAAGATTAGAAAGGAAGAAGAGTTCAGACAAGATCTGGACTCTTCTTTATTTTCATATGGGAAAGATTTTAAAACGTACCGATGAACAAACAAAGCTGGTGAGAAGAAAAAGCACAGGGCTCGTAGATCTTGACAACGCCTACCCAGTCGGAACTTCCAAAAGAGGACCACGCTTATCGAACACTTCTTCCCTGAGAAACTTCCGCCCGTAGGGTGGCTTTGGCTCGACGGTCCCCTTTTGGAAGTGGAGACGGACAGTAAATCCCCCTTGCGGGCGTGTCAGAGTCGAAGAGAACTGTGCTTTTTCTTCTATTCCACCATGATGACTCAATTCACAATAGGTTTTATGTGAATTTTTCGAATTGTATTGTTCAACACTTTGTTCATTTTTGTCTTCAAAGAAAAAGGGAATAAACGGTATAATGGAGATTGGATCAAGGGCAATATTTAATAGATAAAAATTGGTATTTCATATTGACACAAAATGTACATATGACGACGCCAAGTGAGAGTGGCATCGTCCAAGATTTCACATTCGGAAGGGAGGATATAAACTTGGGAAATGCACATCAAATGCACGAGATGTCACCGACTACCGGATCAGCAACCTTTTCGGATTTATGGAGTCCGGATGTGATGCTTCTATCGTTGCTCGTGACTACTGTCTACTTTCTCGTAACAGGTCCCATGCATAAACGTTTTGAAAACGCTACACCGGCGACTGGCAAGCAAAGATTGCTTTTTGTGTTGGCAATCGTATTGTTTTACATTGCACAAGGAAGCCCTATCAGTTATTACGGCCATCATTACATGTTTAGTTTACACATGCTCCAACAATCGATCTTGTACTTTGCTCTGCCACCACTCATGCTTCTGGCAATGCCTGAATGGCTTTTGGCCAAGATTTTCCGTCCGAAAGCGCTGAAGCTCATCCTAAACTCTTTGACACATCCGTTAGTGGCAGCGCTGTTGTTCAACTCCCTGTTTTCGTTTTACCATGTTCCGTTTATTTTTGATGCCGTCGCGATCAACCATGAGTGGATGACGTTTTATCATGTCATTCTCGTGATTGCCGCATTTGCAATGTGGTGGCCAATTGTGAGTCCGTTGTCTGATAACAAGCGACAACTGGCCGGATTGAAAAAACTGTCGTACGTTTTTGCAAACGGTGTCTTGATCACGCCAGCCTGCGCGCTGATTATTTTTGCCTCGGAACCGCTGTACGCTACGTATATAGCTGCTCCACAACTATTCCAGAGCCTGGACGCGTTTAATGATCAGCGTCTTGGCGGGATCATTATGAAGCTGGTACAGGAGCTTGTTTACGGCTGTGTGCTGGCCTATGTGTTCTACCATTGGTACAAGGCAGAGAAGCAGGACGACCTGCCGATGGATCAATCTTTCGGTGCTGAAAAGCCGACTTTTTAAATATGTGCGAACAGCAGAAACGTTTGTTGAATGAGGTGAAAAAATGGGGCTTATATTGCCTACAGTAAGTACGGCTTTTATCGTCATTAGCGGAATTCTCGTTGCGATTGGCTGGTACGCCATTGCGAAAAAGCAAGTAGAAAAGCATGTGAAGATTATGAAATGGGCTGCGATCTGTGCCACGATCTTCTTTATCACTTATGTTTCCAGAACGGCTTTTATTGGAAACACGCATTTTGGCGGACCTGACAGCATCAAACCAATCTATCAGACGTTCTTGTTCTTCCACATCGTCCTGGCAACAGTAGGTGGTGTGATGGGTCTGATTACACTCAGGTACGCTTACACGAAAAACTATGCTTCTCATCGGAAGATCGGTCCTTGGACGTCCATTGTCTGGTTTGTCACTTCGATTACAGGAGCTGCGGTTTATCTGCTGCTGTACTGGATTTATCCAGGTGGCGAGACCTCTGGCGTGCTGGATGTAATTTTTGGTAAGTGATCGTTTTAGTAGTTTTTGGGGCATTGGATACAATGTAGGTAGTTTATCCAGTCATGATTCGGATGTTCAGATAGAAGGAAACAGGAGGTACAAAACGTGGACCAGCAAATAACCGTGCAGGAATCGCTTGATGCCGATGCTTCTTCGCAGACACAGCCGGGAGGGCCAGCTACCTTTCGGGATTACGTACAACTGACGAAGCCCGGCATTACCCTGTCAAACTTGATGACCACTTTTGCTGCTTTATGGTTAGCGTCCTACGGTTATCCGAACTGGAAACTGGCTTTTTTCACCATGCTGGGAACCGCTTTGGTCATTATGTCGGGGGCGGCTTTAAATAATTTCTACGACCGAGATCTGGACAAAAAAATGAAGCGGACGCAACATCGGGCGGTAGCAACCGGAAGAATTTCTGCACGTAGCGCGATCATCTTGGGAATTGGTCTGCTGTTGGCAGGGGTTACTGTGTTGGCTGTATATGCGAATCCTTTGGCGGCGGTTTGGGGATTGATCGGTCACATTTTTTACGTGCTGATTTACACGCCGTTGAAACGAGTGACAACTCTCAATACGGTGATTGGCGGTATTTCAGGTGCAGCTCCTCCGGTAATTGGGTGGGTAGCAGTAACAGAGACCATGGACATGACTGCATGGCTGTTATTCCTGGTTTTGTTCTTGTGGCAGCCTCCCCATTTTTTGGCGTTGGCCATGCTGAAAACAGAAGAATACCGTGCAGGTAATCTGCCGATGCTACCGGTAGTAAAAGGCTTTGCCGAGACCAAGCGACAGATGGTGCTATGGGGTTCGGTGTTGCTCCCGGCTTCTTTGCTGCTGTTTGTCCATGCTAGTCTAGGCTATGTGTATTTGCTCGTCATGGGTGTGATGGGGATTGTGTACATGGTTTTGCTTTTCCAAGGGTTCAAAACCAAGGATGATCTTGCATGGGCACGCAAACTGTTCGGGTATTCCATCCTTTATTTGACAGTGTTTTGTGCAGCGATCGTCATCAGTACCATGGTCAACTATTATTGACACGAAACACTCACTAAATGTTCACGGAACATCCCTTGCTTAGCAGGGGATGTTTCATTATCGTAAAAGAGGACATAGAACGAGGTGTTGTTTGATCCTCACAAGAAACAGGGTGACTTACTATGGGAAAATGGCTGAAGCCATTAGCTTTTCTTGCTACCTTGATCATGTTTATCGTGATGGTAGCCGGTTCGCTTGTTACAAAGACAGATTCAGCACTCGGTTGTGGAAATGACTGGCCGCTGTGCAACGGTAAATGGGTTCCTGAATACACGTTGGCATCCATTATTGAATATTCTCATCGCCTGATTACAGGTGTTGCCGGTATTGTTGTCGCAATTTTTTCTGTGCTATGCTGGCGTTATTACAAAGACAACCAAGAAGTTCGCAATCTCGCTATTTTTGGTTTGTTTTTCATCGTAGTGGAGTCCATTCTCGGCGCTTCTGCCGTCATTTGGCCACAGTCCTCATCTGTTTTGGCTCTGCACTTCGGATTCTCCTTGCTTGCTTATTCAGGCGTGTTCTTGTTGAGTATGTTTGTTTATCAACGAGAAAAAACGCAAAGTCTGGTGAAAACGACCGTCTCAAAAGGCTTCCGCAACTGGATGTGGTTCGTCGCTATTTATACGTACGCTGTCGTTTATCTCGGAGCGTATGTCAGACATACGGGTTCAAGTATGGCATGCAGTGACTGGCCTCTGTGTCAGGGACAGGTCATCCCAGAGTTGTACGGACAGACCGGTATTCATTTTGCCCACAGAATCGCTGCGATGGTGTTGGGATTCTTGTTGTTGGGGACAATGATTTACTGTATACGTCATTTCAAGGAAAAACGGCGTGACTTGTACGGTGCAAGTATCCTGAGCTTTATTCTTTGCATTGCGCAGGTGTTCAGCGGCGGCTTCGTGATTATTTACAAACTTCACCTGTACGCTACGCTGACTCACTCGATGATTATCACGATCTTGTTTGGGATCATCAGCTACATGTGTTTGCAGACATTGAAGTCACCGACAAATGAAAAGCTGAGAAGATAAGAGGAAAAGCTGCGCTCCTGATTCGTGGGAGTGCGGCTTTTTATTATGTAGCTGTAGTGGTGGGGAAGAAGCGCATTTCCAGTCTACGCTTCGGCCTACGCCCCGCAAGGAGATTCACTGTCCGCTCCGATATGAATGGCAGGAGCGCTTCAAACGTTGAAGTTTCGAGGAAGGATCTCATAAGTGAAGCTGAAATTCCCTGCCATTCATTTCTACGCTAGGTAGGGCTCCAGAGGCGTTTGGACTGGAAATGCACTTCTTCCTAAGTGACCTTTTATTAAAAATCTTGCGAGTAAATTCAAGAAGCTACCTGCCCTACTTTCACAATGATGTAAAAGCATCGGATCAGGTACACAGCTGTTGGAAGTCCTGTCACATGTTCGGAAGGAGACCGCCCGAACGCAGAGAGGAAAAAGGCGACTGGAGAACATGTGGCAGGGCTTCGCCCCCATCACAACGGATAGAAGACATTCCGAACCGTCAGGCTATTGCCCTGGCGGTTTTCCTACATTCCAAGGAACAAAAACACCATTTTCCCAACGATAAATTTGCAAAGAAGTCTCGAGTTTGCCCGGAAGTGGTTCACCTGTATCCGGGTTTAGCTCTTGCTTTGTTTGCCAGTAGTAGAGCAAAGGTTTTTCAGTGTCGTCATAAAGGATTTGATAACTGCCGACAGTCCGCAATAGTTGACCACCCGGCATGGAAACCGTTTCCCGCAGCAGCCCTTCCCATGCTTTGACTAGACGCCCTTTGTCCAAATACCACAGATTCGCCTCGTAGATACATATGCCGGAGCCGCCTGTATGGTGGATGGTTTCAAATACTCGTTTTTCTGCGAGCAAACGCAGTTCAGCGTCGTCGTTTTTGTCGATCTCGGAGTGATTCACTTCACGCGTATAGTCCCAATGATCCAATTGCAGGTGCGGTGGATTCCATTGCTCTTCCGCGATGAGGGCATACGTACGATCTGGTTTTTGATCCAAGATGTAAAAATTTCCGATATGTACGCTGCCGTTATGCTTGGCGACAATTTCTGGTTCTGGGTCATCATCCAGATTGACGAGTTGAAAATCAAAGTAGTCGGAAACAACTGGATCTTTGGCTTGCTTGTTAATCCATTCTATTACTTGGGTCTTGGTAGGCTCCTTGGAGGCAAGAGAAGAGGGGGCACTGAGGACGAGACTGGAGGCGGCAAGTCCTACTGTCAGGTTGAGCAACAGGTGGGAATTACGCAACGGTAACGAGCTCCTTTCCGGGAAGAGATCGATTAAGCACGATCCTTTCAGTTGGAAGACGAGCAGTCAGGAGCAAAAGTTACGGAAAAGTGGAGTAAATTTCAACCGCGAACAGCGCTGTCTTTTGTTACAATGAAAAGCAAACACATGATCGTGGAGAGTGATAGTAGCTATGCGGATTTTACATACAGCCGATTGGCATTTCGGGCGGCAACTGGAAGGGCGGGACCGCCGCATTGAGCAAGTGGCATTTGTGGACGAGCTCTGTCACATAGCTGATGAGCGGGAAGTGGACCTGGTGCTCATTGCTGGGGATGTGTACGACTCTGTCAATCCGCCTGCTTGGGCGGAAGAGCTTTTTTATGATGCATTGGAGCGCTTGTCTTCGGAAGGCAGGCGAGGTGTTGTCGTGATCGCGGGGAACCATGACCAGCCTGAGCGGGTGCGGGCAGCAGCTCCGCTTGCCACAAAGCACGGGATCGTTTTGTTGGGGTTGCCGAAGGAAGCGCCATTGCTGACACAGGAAGCCTCGCCTGATCGCGTGCAAATTGTGCAGGGAGGCCCTTCTTGGCTGGAAATGAAGATTCCTGGCTGCGCCGCGAATGCGGTCATTTTGGCATTGCCCTATCCTTCTGAATCGCGATTAAAGGAGCTGTTGAGCGAAAGCTTTACCCAAGAGCAGATGCAGCTTGCTTTTTCCGAGCGTATTGCGCAATTGCTTGCTGATCTGTCTGTTCATTTTCGCGAGGATACGGTCAACCTGGTCACGAGTCACTTGTTTGTCATGGGCGGTAAGGAAACAGATTCCGAGCGACCGATTCAAATTGGGGGAGCGTTGACGGTATCGCCGCAGGCTTTTCCGAAGAACGCTGATTATGTGGCGCTCGGCCATCTCCATCGACTGCAAAAGCTCAGTGACAAGCCGTTGGTGCGTTACAGCGGCTCACCGATTTCGTACAGCTTTTCTGAAGCAGGTCAGAGCAAGGCAGTCGTACTGGTCGAGGTGGAGCCGGGACAAGAAGTTCGTGAGGAGATTATTTATTTGACGAGTGCACGGCCATTGGCACGTTGGAAGGCGACAGAGGGAATCGAGCAAGTCGAGCGCTGGTTGGAAGAGGGACGCGATGCAGGGGCGTGGATTGACTTGGAGCTGCATGTGTCTGGTGTGATCGACCCGGCAGAATTTCAGCGTGTCCGCAAGCTTTCGGATGATTTCTTGAAAATACAGCGTGTTGTCGTGAGAGAAGAGCGTGAGGAAGAAGAGGAACAGCGTGTCGAGTTGACAGAGCTGACCTCCGATCAATTGTTCAAACGCTTCTATGAACGAAAGAGGGGAGCAGAGCCGGATGAGCAGCTCGTGGCCTTGTTCCAGCGTCTATTGGCAGAAACCGGAGGAGAGGGGGAAGAAGAGTGAGACCGATACGATTGAAGCTGGCAGGGATGCACAGCTACCGAGAAATGCAAGAGGTCGATTTCGAAATGCTATGTCAGGCGGGACTGTTTGGGATATTTGGCCCGACTGGAAGCGGGAAATCGACGATTTTGGACGCGATCACGCTCGCGTTGTACGGGCAGGTCGTCCGGCTGGGCGGGGGAAACCATCCAAAAGAAGTGCTGAATCAGCTCGAGCAGCGCGTTTTCGTTTCCTTTACCTTTGAGCTGGGGACTGGCGATGAGCGCAAGCAATATACGGTGGAGCGGGAATTTGGTTTGGATAAAAAGGGGAACAAGCGACAGCCGGAAGTGAGGCTGATTCAGTCGGGCGCCTTGACCGGAGAGCCGGATGTCGTATTGGAGTCTAAAGCCACGTCCGCGACAGCCGCGATTGAGGCACTGATTGGTCTCACTTTGCAGGACTTTACCCGGGCGGTTGTTTTGCCACAGGGTCAATTTTCTCGCTTTTTGACGCTGAAGGGCAGTGAACGCAATGAAATGCTGCAACGGATGTTCCGCCTACATATTTATGGGGAAAAGCTGAGTGAGCGCGTACGGCACGCGTTGGAGCAGGTCAAGGAACAGATGCATCGCTTGCAACTGGCAAGTGCAGCTCTGGGTGACGCAGGTCCGGAAGCCTTGGAGCTGGCGAGACAAACGTGGGAGGAAGCTGCGCAAAAAGAGCAGGAATTCACCCAGCAAAAACAGGAGCTGGCAGGGAAGCTCAAGGAGCTGGAGCAGCTTAACCAGTGGCATCAGGAGCTATTGCATATCCAGGCGCAACTACAGCAGCAGGAAGCAAATGAAGCGGAAATAGCAGCTCTAACGGCAAAGATTCGCGAGTGGGAGTCAAGTATTCGGCTGTGGCCATTACTCCAGCAATATGAGCGCTTGGATCAGGAATGGCATGCGACCGGTGCGGCATTGGAACGCAGCCGCGAACAACAGGAGAGTGCTCGTTTAGCCGTAGATGAGGCAGAGCAAGCGTATCAGAAGGTCCATGCCGAGTTGGCTGTACAAGAGCCGTTACTAATTCAGCAAAAGGGCAGGCTGGTACAGGCACAGGAGTGGGAAGAGGAGCTAAAGGCGATCCGGGAAGAGTGGACAGGTCTGGAACGTGAATGGAACGAAGTGTCAGTTGCCTTGACCAACATAGAGCAACAGCTGGAAAAGGATGAAGCCGACTTAAAAAACTGGGAGCTTGCGTGGGCGGACCTGCAAGAACAGATGAAGCAGGTCACGATCTCTCCTGAATGGCGAGCACAAATAGCGGCAGCCAGAGAAGCGAAGCAGCAGTGGGAGCGTGACCATGCCAAGGTACGTGAGCTGGAAAAAGAACAACTCGCAGCTCAGCAGCAGATTCAGGCGGCAGCCCATACAGCTGATGAGCACAAGCGTAGCTGGGAAGCGTGTGCGAATCGCTTGGCACAAAAAAGAGAAGAGCTGGCAGCACCATCCGACACGGCTTTGATGAGCGAAGCGGAATGGGAGAAAGCAAGAAATGTACTGGCAGACATGAAGCAGGTAGGTCGCCAGTGGCGGGAAGTATTGCAGGCTTTCTCATCATGGCAGGAAAAGTCTCAGCACATCATCCAGGAGCGCAAACAGTTGGATGAGCGGAATCAGGAGCTGACTCGGGAAGTAGAGGCAAGCGAAGCGCTTGTGAAAAGTCAACTGACCCAACGAGATGAGCTGCGACAGGAATGGGAAAGATGGCAGCAGGAAAATATGGCGCGATTTTTGCGTGAACGTTTAGAGGAAGGAAAGGAGTGTCCGGTATGTGGTTCCGAGCACCATCCACACGGCCACCAGAAGCATACAAAAGCATCTGAAGCGGGAACGGAGGGTGATACCCTGCGTGCTCGAATCAAAGCGTCAGAGGAGGCTTTGCGTGCGGCTGAACAAGAAGCAGGCAAGACCAAGGAAGCTTGGTTGGCAGCAAAGGGAGCGCTTGCTGCTTTTGATGAGCGCCTAGCAAGTGTAAAGGCTGAACAGGAACAGCTGGAAGCGCGCTTGGACGCGATCAAGGCAGAGTGCCACGGGTATGGACAGCCTTGGATCGTGGATTCTTTTGAAGAGCTTCTCGCCGTCTATCAGCGTGAGGAAAAGGAACTGATTGCCAAGCAAGCGGAAAGAGAGCGGCTAAAAGCAGAGCGTGAGCAATTGCAGCAGCAGTTGGAGGTCTTGCGTGAGGAAGAGGCGGAAAAGAAACGCTTGATGGAGCGGAGCGCGCTGTTGCTCGAGCAGGCACAGAAGGCAATCGATGAGAATAAAGTTCGCCTGGACGCTGCTTTCACACAAGAAAAGCAATCTAGAGAAGAGCTGGACACGAAGCGCAATGAACTTCCCATCGAGGAAATCGAACAGCGGTACGAGGAAATCGGAAAATCAGATCGCCGATTGGCGGAACTCCAACAGGTGCGATCAGAGAAAGAAACGCAGCGCGGGAAGCTGATGATGCAGGTAGAAGCCGCCAAATCGCGCAAGGTAGAGGGCAAATCACGGGAAGCGGCGCTGAAGGAAAAGCTGGAAGATAGAAAGCGCATGTGGGAACAAAAGCATGCTCAATGGCTGGAACGCACGGGTGGACTTACTGCGCAGGAGTGTCTGATGCAGGTAGAGGATACTCTACTCCGTTTACGTCAGGCAGTTACGCTGGCAGAGACAAAGCGCAAAGAAACTGCCGAAGCGCGGGAAACGGTGCAAAACAATCTGGTCAAGTATTCGGAGACGCTCGCGATCCTCACACGGCAACGCACGGAAGCTCATGAGACATTGTATCAGGGCTTACAGGAAACAGGTCTCGGTACTGTCGATTATGTACGAGAGCGGTATGCAGAGCGCGAGCAATTGCCTCAGGCACAGGAGCAAGTCGAGGCTTACACGCGAGTCGCTGGGCAGCTTCGTTATGAGGAAGAAAGGCTTCAACAAGCAATAGCAGGCCGTTCGTTTACACAAGAAGAACTCACCACCGCAAAAGAGGCGTGGGATCAATGGGAGCAAGCCTTCCAGGAGGCGCAAAAGCAAGTCGCTGTCGCCAAAGAGCATGTGGATCGCATGGAAAAAAATCATGACAAATGGCAAGAACTCCATAAAGAGATGGTACAGCAGCAGGATGAGCAGAGCCGCTTGGAAGAGTTGAAAAAATTGTTCGAAGCCAAGGCGTTTGTCCAGTTCATTGCGGAGGAAAAACTGGTATCAATCGCAAGAGACGCTTCCTATCACCTCAAGCGAATGACCGCCAACCGCTACGGGCTGGAAATCGGGGACGAGGGCGAATTTGTTTTGCGGGATGAGGGAGCTGGAGGAATGCGCCGCCCAGTAAGCACATTGTCTGGCGGGGAAACATTCCTGACCTCCTTGTCGCTGGCTCTAGCCCTGTCAATGGAGATTCAAATGCGTGGCGGACGCTTGGAGTTTTTCTTCCTGGACGAAGGCTTTGGGACACTTGATCCGGAGCTTTTGGAGGTCGTTATGGATGCGCTTGAGCGACTGCGCATGGACGATTTTACCATTGGGGTCATTAGCCACGTCCCGGAAATACGTGTGCGCATGCCGCGTCGTCTGGTCGTGACACCTGCAGAACCGATGGGAAAAGGAAGCATGCTGCATCTGGAAATGGAGTAGGGAAGGGGAAAAATCATGGCAGTCCAATTTATACTGGGACGGGCAGGAACGGGGAAGACAGAATCGATTCATCGGCAGATGCAAGCCCGGCTGCGGGAAAAGCCGTTGGGTTCTCCTATGATTCTGCTCGTGCCGGAACAGGCCAGCTTTCAGGAAGAGTATGCGCTCGCTACACTGCCAGAGCTGGGCGGTGTGATGGGGACGCAGGTGCTCAGCTTCGGTCGATTGGCTCACAGGCTCATGCAGGAGCTGGGCGATCTGACTACCGTGCCTGTTGACGATCTGGGTAAGCATATGGTTTTGCGCATGCTTTTGGAGCGGCATAAGGAAGAGTTGAACGTATTCGGGCGCTCGGCGACACAGCCTGGGTTTGCTGCTCAGCTCGGTCGCTTGATTAGTGAGTGCAAATCGTATGGGGTATCCTTCACCCATTCCGAGAATCTGGAATGGGGAGGAGCCAATCTCAATCAAAAAATACATGACCTCCGCTTGATTATGAATGCGTACGAGGCTTACTTGTCAGAGGGATATTGTGATGCGGACGACATCCTGAACCGAGTGGCCACGATGGTGCGTGATTCCACCTACATCAAGCAGGCTGAAATATTTATCGATGGATTTACCGGATTTACGAATCAAGAGCTGCGCTTGATCGATCAGTTGATGCAGCACGCCAAGCAGGTGACGATTGCGCTGACGCTTGACCCGAATGAACGTGACGCTTCTGTGGATGAGCTGGGGCTGTTCCACCCTACACTGCGAACATACCAAGCCCTGACACTGATGGCGCGTGAATCGGGTGTATCAATCGCCAAGCCGCTTTTATTGACCGAGGCAAAGCGCTTCAAGAGCAGTCCGTGGTTGCGTCAGGTCGAACAAGTGTATTTCCAATGGGGAGACCCGCCAATACCGGATCAGCCTGGACGAGCGGACGAAGTGACGATGCTCTCAGCGGTGAACAGGCGCGCAGAGGTAGAGGCTGTGGCGTTGAGGCTCCTGTCTCTGTCGAGAGAAGAGGGATATCGCTGGAAGGACATGGCGATTTTGCTTCGGGAAATCGGGACGTACGCCGATGAGATTTCCGCTGTATTTACCGAATACGGCATCCCGCACTTCTTGGACCAGAAGCGCTCCGTCATGCACCATCCCTTGGTGGAGCTGGTGCGCTCGGCTTTGGAGGTCATTGTTACGAGGTGGCGGTACGACGCTGTTTTCCGCTGCTTGAAAACAGACCTGCTCCTTTTGGATATCACCGATGAGCATACAGCCCGGAAGGAAATCGATCGACTGGAAAACTACGTGCTGGCTCATGGTGTCTTTGGTTATCAATGGGCAGAAGAATCTGCCTGGCATTTCCGCGGGCAGGCAGGCGCCGAGGAAGACGCGCAAATCGATGAGCTGAGACGCAAATACGCAGCGCCGCTCCTGTCCTTTGAAAAAGAGATGAAGCAAGCAGCGGGTCTAAACGTACAGGAAATGACCCTTTCCCTGTACAACCTTCTGATCGCGCTGGATGTGCCTAACAAGCTGGAGCATTGGCAGCGAAAGGCAGAAAATGACGGCGATCTCGATGCAGCACAGGTGCACGGACAAGTATGGACAGGATTGATCGAGCTGATGGATCAGGTCGTAGAGGTCATGGGCGACGAGAGCATGGACCTGGCGACATTTGCCCGTGTGCTCGACAGCGGTCTGGAGACGATTGAACTGGGACTCGTTCCCCCGGCGTTGGATCAGGTGTTGATCGGGGCGATGGAGCGCTCCCGTCAACCGGATGTCAAAGCTCTGTTTTTGCTTGGTGTAAACGAAGGCATTATTCCGTTGCGTCCAAAAGAAGAAGGAATTCTGGATGAGGCGGAACGGGAGCGACTGGCTGAAATGGGCATGTCTCTGGCACCGAGTGCGAAGCAACGGCTGATGGCAGAGCCTTACCTGCTGTACCAGGCGATGACGAGACCGTCGGAGAGGCTGATCCTGAGCTGTGCGTTGGCAGATGAAGAGGGCAAGGCCCTGTTGCCTTCCTCAGTGTTTACCCGCATTCGGGAAGTACTGCCGGATATCCCGCATCAGGTGTTCTACAATGAACCGACGGGGCAGCACGAGACAGACGTATTCCTGCTCGGACATCCGAGACGTGTATTCCGCCATCTTTTGACGCTATTACGATCTATGAAGAAAACAGGTGAGCTGCCAGACTTCTGGTGGGAGGTATACGATTGGTATATTCGCTCTTCTCCCGATGTCAAACGGGAGCAGTGGCTGTTGTCCGGCTTGCGTTACTTCAATCGGCCGCAGGAGCTGGATTTGGAAACGAGCACGACGTTGTACGGCAAACAACTGAAAATGAGCGTGTCTCGTCTGGAGCGGTTCCAGTCATGTCCGTTCTCGCATTTCTCTTCTCACGGCCTCAGATTGGCGGAGAGAACGATGTACAAGCTGGAGCGTTTCGATGTGGGAGAACTGTTCCACGCTTCACTCAAGCGAGCCGTTGAAAAAATGAACGAAGACAATCTGGAGTGGAGCAAGCTGACGGAAGACAATAGCATGCAGCTTGCAAACGTGGTCGTAGAAGAACTGGTTCCTGCGACTCGCAGCAGCATTTTGACGCGGACAGCCCGGTATCGTTATTTGTCCGGCAAGCTGAAGCGAGCAGTTGGCCGCGCGATTTATGTACTTGGGGAGCATGCGAAGCGCAGCCGTTTTGCCCCGGTAGGACTGGAGGTTTCCTTTGGGCCGAATTCAGATTTGCCGGGATTGGCTTTAACGCTTGAAAATGGCGTGGAGCTTCAGTTAATCGGACGAATTGACCGCGTTGACCAATCACTGGATAGTGAGGTCCCGTATTTGCGCGTGATTGACTACAAGTCCAGTCCCAAGCAGTTGTCCCTCTCCGACGTTTGGAATGGCCTGAATTTGCAATTGCTCGTCTATCTCGATGTCGTCGTGGCAAATGCGGAGGAATGGCTGGGGAAAAAAGCCGAAATGGGAGGCGTTTTCTACTATCAGGTAGCGGATCCTTTTGTAACGGCAAAACGCTTGCTAACGGCTGACGAAGCGGCAAAGGAGCGGGCAAAGCGCTTGCGCATGAAAGGCTTGATGCTCGCAGACCCAGAGCTGGCTAGAATGATGGATGGCTATGTAGAGCAAGGGGCGTCAGAGCTGGTGCCATTTGAAATCAAAAAGGATGGTACGCTTTCGTCGCGATCATCTGTGGCAACAGCCGAGCAGTTCCAAGCCTTGACTTCTTATGTTCGCGATACTGTGAAGCAAATCAGTACGCGTATGACCAATGGGGAAATCCAAATCGAACCGTACACAAACGGGACGATGACCGCTTGCGATTACTGTTCATACAGGCCGGTATGCAAGTTCGACGGAGATGCAGGCGGGAATGAGCACCGACAGCTTGCCAAGTGGAACAACAAGCAAATATGGAGCATGCTGGCAGAGCAGCAGATGGCAGGAGAAGGAGGAATGACCGATGGCGGATCAACAGTTGCAGGCCAAGCCTGAACAATGGACGGACGAGCAATGGCAAGCGATTGTCCAGCGCGGGAACAATCTCCTGGTGGCCGCTGCGGCAGGCTCCGGGAAAACCTCAGTCCTGGTTGAGCGGATTATCCGACGCATCATGGACGAGAAGGACCCGGTTGGCGTTGATCAGCTGTTGGTGGTGACCTTTACCAATGCGGCTGCGGCAGAGATGCGACACCGGATTGGCGATGCCTTGCGAAAGGCCTTGAAAGATGACCCGCACTCCTCTCATCTGCGCCGACAACTGGCACTGCTCCAGCGGGCGACGATTACGACACTTCACTCGTTTTGCTTGGGAATTTTGCGCCAGTATTACTATCTGATTGATCTCGATCCTGATTTTCGCATTGCTGATCAGATGGAAGGGGAGCTTTTGCGGCAGGATGTCTTGGAGGAACAGCTGGAGAGCTGGTACGAAAATGACGCGGACTTTCATGCATTAGCTGATGTGATGCTGGATGGTCAGGACGATCATGCCCTCACCATACTACTACTCAGGCTGTATGAGTTTTCGCGAAGTCATCCGGCACCAGAACAATGGCTCGGGGAAGCGGCTGGAATGTTTGCGGTTCACGATAAAAACGGTCTGGACGGGCTGGAGTGGACCAGAAGCGTGCTGCGTTCTGTGGAGCTGGCACTCGGTGGAATGACCGCCAAGATGCGCAGGGCAGTTCTTCTGGCCGGCTCACCGGAAGGGCCTGCTGGCTATTTGCCTTTGCTTGAGGCGGAAGCGGCTGCCCTGCAACGTGCAGGAGCGGCTTGCAGAGATGGCTGGGAAGCTACCGTCGAAGCTGTTCGAGGAGTTGTATTTGCCAAGCTGCCTCCAGTGAAAGGGATAGATCCGCTTTTGAAAGAACAGGTACAAGACCTGCGAAACAGTGTGAAGAAGGAACTGGCCGAACAAATCGAGCAATACTTTTCTACGACAGCCGAGCAGTACGTCGCGGATTTGCAGCGGATTGCTCCTCACATGCAGACATTGGCCAGGCTGGTGACAGCATTTTCGGATGCTTTTCAATTGGAAAAGCGCTCGCGTGGGTTGGTCGACTTTGGCGACTTGGAGCATCTGGCTCTGCGCATTCTAACCGAAACGAATGAGTCCGGGGAGACTGTTCCTTCGTCAATCTCCACTCAATTGCGCGAACAGTTCGCTGAAGTACTCGTAGACGAATACCAGGATATCAACCTCGTGCAAGAGACAATCTTGCAAATGGTTTCCCGAGACGGAGCGAATGTTCAGCCAGCGAATCGCTTCATGGTAGGGGATGTGAAGCAGAGTATTTATCGGTTCCGCTTGGCAGAGCCGAAGCTGTTTCTCGAAAAATATGTGACCTATCAAAAAGATGGTGACACCGACGAAGCTTGCATCGGTCGGCGTATCGATCTGGCGGCGAACTTCCGCAGTAGAAGGGAAGTTGTAGATGCCGTTAACTTTTTGTTTCGCCAGATCATGTCTCACGGGGTAGGTGAGATTGGCTATGATCCTTCGGCGGAGCTGATCAATCGTGCATCTTATCCTGAAGCACAGCCTAACCGTTTGCAGGCAGAGATGCATCTGATCGATCGGAATACAGCGATAGCAGAAGAAGGTCAGGCGGTAGTTGCAGAGGGGACAGATGAGGGCGAAGCAGGTATTCCCGAGGGAGAGTCGGCAGAGGAAGCGAGCGTAGCGCAGCTGGAAGCTCGACTAATCGCCAGCCGTATTCGCCGCTGGATGGAGCCGGGCGAGGGAGAAGAGCCACTGCTCGTTTTCGATAAAAAGGCTGGGGGAATGCGCCCGCTCGCCTATCGCGATATCGTTATTTTGCTTCGTGCGACCTCAGGCTGGGGGCAGACGATGCAAGAGGAGCTGCACGCGGCAGGAATTCCTGTGTATGCGGAGCAGACTGCGGGTTATTTCGCGGCGACAGAGGTAGAAACGATGCTCTCTTTGCTGCGTGTCATTGACAATCCGCTTCAAGACATTCCATTGGCAGCCGTATTGCGATCTCCTATCGTCGGCTTGCGGGAGGAGCAACTTGCTCAAATCCGCATTCACTACGCGACAGGGCCGTTTCACCAAGCTGTTCTTCAATATGCAGAGGAACGCCCAGCTCAAGAGCCGTGGGAGAAAAGGCTCAGACAGTTTTTTGGCCGATTAGATCTTTGGCGGACAGAGGCTCGCAGAGGTGCTTTATCGGAGCTGTTGACGATGCTGTACAGGGAAACAGGTTATCTCGATTATGTGGCGGCTCTGGAAAACGGCCAGCAGCGACAGGCCAACTTGCGTGCGCTCTATGATCGTGCGAGACAATACGAAGCAGGCTCCTATCGTGGCTTGTTCCGCTTTTTGCGCTTTGTCGACCGCCTGCAAGAAGCGGGCAATGATATGGGCGAAGCCAGAACCATCGGGGAAAACGAGGATGTCGTACGCATCATGACGATCCACAAAAGTAAAGGGCTGGAGTTCCCGGTTGTATTTGTGGCGGGCATGGGCAAGCAGTTTAATACGATGGATTTGAAAAGCCAGTTTTTGCTGCATAAAGATCTGGGCTTTGGCCCGATGGCTGTTGAGCCCTCCATGCAATTGCGCTATCCGAGTCTGGCTGCGCTGGGCATCCGGCAAAAGCTGCGTCGGGATATGCTGGCAGAGGAAATGCGTGTGCTTTATGTGGCTTTGACGCGTGCACGCGAGAAGCTCATTCTTGTCGGTTCATCCAAGGATCTCGCAAAAAGTGTGACAGATTGGGGCAGACAGGATGACAGCGAGCGGCTCAGTGACGAAGACTTGATTCAGGCAAAGGGATACCTGGACTGGGTGGGGCGTGCGATGCTGCGACATCCTGGGGCAGGATTGCTGCGGGGATACCCAGAGCAACAAGGCTCAGGAGAAGTCGTGAGAGTCAGAAGTGTGCCGGATGATTCGGTTTGGTCGTTTCACTTCTATCAGGCAGATGAGCTCCGTGCCCAAGGAGAGTCAACCAACGACGAGGTATCTCTGTGGGAGCGCATGACCAGACGAGAGGCGATCGCGGAACGACCGTCTGATGACACGTTACGTAAGATTGTCGACAAGAGATTAGGATGGCAGGACCCGCATCCAATCGCGCCACGCGTAGCTGCGAAATGGAGTGTCAGCGAACTCAAGCGACATGCCAAAGTCAGCAAAGGCGGACAGCCACTCACTCTGCCGTCCATTACGGAAAAGCCAAAGTTTTTATCTGAGCAAAAATCCAATCGGCTGACAGCAGCAGAAAAAGGGACAATCACTCACTTAGTGTTCCAGCATCTCGATTTAAAGCGTCCGCTGGATGAAGCGGATATTCGGGAGCAGGTGATGGAACTAGCGGCACGCCGCTTTTTGACTGACGAGCAGGTACAAGCAGTAGATGTTTCCCAGATTGCCCGATTCTTCGCTGATCCTTTAGGGCAGCGAATGAAGGCTGCGGCGGTCGTGCATCGTGAGTTGCCATTTACCCTTGTGCTGCCTGCTTATGAGGTAGAAGCGGAGCTGGGTGAAGAGAGCGACGAGAAGGTTGTCGTGCAAGGGGTCATTGATTGCCTGTTGGAGGAGCAGGATGGAAGCCTCGTCCTGATCGACTTCAAGACAGATTGGATGGCAAAAGAGGCGACTGCCGAAGCCATTGAAGAGATGAAGCGAAGATACGAAGGCCAGATCAGGCTATACGTCCGAGCGATCAAGCAGATTCTCAAGCCAAAAGGGAACGTGTCTAGTTATCTTTATTTGCTTTCAGGTGGATTCTCACTATCGTTTTCGGATGAAAGCATAGATTAGTATGTTGGACCGTCAGGGTTAATAGCTCTGGCGGTCTTTTTGTTTATTAGAGCTGCTGTGGTGGGGGAAGAAGCGCATTTCCAGTCTACGCTTCGGCCTACGCCCCGCAAGGAGGGAATGACTGTCCGCTGCGAAATGAATGGCGGGAGCGCTTCAAACGTAGAAGTTTCGATGAAGAATTTCATAGGTGAAGCTGAAATTCCCCGCCATTCATTTCGCAGCTAGGATGGGCTCCAGAGGCGCTTGGACTGGAAATGCGCTTCTTCCTGCGCAGCTTTTGGTTAACTACTTGAAAGTAGGTTCAAGGAAGCTACTTTGAACTGGCCTTCCATTATGATCTAAAGCGGTAAGGGATCACAGCCATACGAAAGCCCTGTCACATGTTTGGAAGGAGACCGCCCGAACGAAGAGAGGATACAGACGACTGGAAAACATGTGACAGGGCTTCACCCGACCACTACGGTTAGAAGACCACCAATGGTTTTACCAAACGAGAACATACGTGCTATAATCAGTTGAAATTTTCCTAATCTACATAATCATCAAACAAAGGGTGAACTCGATGAAGATGTTTTTCCAGTATAACTGGCAGGTACGGGACGAATGGATGGAATGGTGCAAGCAGCTTCCACCAGAAGAATTGCTACGCAAGCGTACAGGTGGAGCTGGCACGATTTTGTACACCTTGTTTCATATTGCTGACGTCGAGTATAGCTGGCTTCGGGGCGTGCAAGGAAGGCCGGATGTTCAGGTGACATTCGAAGCGTACAAGACGCTGGAAAAAGTAAAAGAGCTATCAGATGCCTGGCGCGTAGAATTGCGTGATTTCATCGAGAAGTGGTCAGACGAGAGGGAGAACGAGCCTGTAAAGGTGGAGTGGGACAATGAGATTCACACGAAGGGCGAGCTGCTTCGTCATGTCATCGCCCACGAGATTCATCACATGGGGCAGTTGTCCATTTGGGCAAGAGAGCTCGGGATTACTCCCGTTTCCGCCAATGTCATTGGGCGCGGATTAACGGGTAGCTAGCCCTGACAAACGCGATCCTAGCTGCACATGTGCATAACTTTCCTCCAAACGGATCATACTCCAACTGTTTTCTATCACGGTTGGAAGTGAATGACCCGCTTGGGAGGTCGCACATGATGTCATGGAAAAATCAATTGCTGAGGAAAAAGTCAGTTGCGCAAATGCTGGAGCAGGTGGATAAAAATGAAAGCTCCCTCAAAAAATCATTAGGTGCTTTTGACCTGACAATGCTGGGCATCGGCGCGATCTTGGGAACAGGGATTTTTGTGTTAACGGGCGTTGCCGCTGCCTTGCACGCTGGACCTGCACTTGTTTTGTCTTTTGTTATTGCGGCACTTGCCTGTGTGTTTGCCGCGCTCTGCTATGCAGAATTTGCTTCGACTGTTCCCGTGTCGGGAAGCGCTTATACATACAGCTATGCGGCATTTGGCGAATTTGTCGCCTGGATGATCGGGTGGGATTTGATTCTCGAATACGGAGTGGCTTGTGCTGCGGTGGCAAGTGGATGGTCGGGGTATGCCCAGGGATTGCTAGCCGGGTTTAATATTCACCTGCCGCATGCGCTCACAAGTGCCTTTGATGTATCGAAAGGAACAATCATTGATTTACCTGCAGTCCTCATCATTGTCATCATTACAGCTTTATTGATGAAAGGGACGAAAGAGTCAGCGAGTTTGAATACCATCATGGTGTTAGTAAAAGTAGCGGTAGTTGTCCTGTTCCTCGTCGTTGGGGTCATGTATGTCAAGCCGGAAAACTGGAGTCCATTCATGCCGTTTGGTTTTGCAGGAGTAGCAACTGGTGCCGCAACGGTGTTTTTTGCTTTTATCGGATTTGATGCGGTGTCTTCTGCGGCCGAAGAAGTGCGCAATCCCCAGCGCGACATGCCAATCGGGATCATCTCGTCCTTACTCGTGTGCACAATTTTGTACATTGCTGTCTCACTGACATTGACAGGGATTGTTCCGTACCATTTGTTAAATGTCAAAAATCCTGTCGCGTTTGCCCTCAACTATGTCAACCAGGACTGGATAGCAGGCTTCATTTCGTTGGGAGCCATCGTCGGCATCACGACTGTTTTGTTAGTCATGATGTATGGACAAGCCCGGATGTTTTTTGCGATGAGCCGAGATGGCTTGCTTCCTGAGGTCTTCTCGCACGTACATCCCCGCACACAGGTACCACAAAAGAGCACGCTAGTCGTGGCTGCATTAGTAGCAACCTTCGGCGGATTATTGCCCCTCTCCAGCTTGGCTCAGCTTACTAACATCGGCACGCTGTTTGCCTTTATTTTGGTCTCGGTTGGACTGGTTGTACTACGTCGCACTCATCCCCAATTACCACGCGCGTTTCGGGTCCCATTTGTTCCGCTTGTTCCCTTGCTCTCGGTTCTTTTTTGCGGATATCTCGTTTTCAACCTGCCTACGCTGACAAAGATCGGTTTTCTCGGTTGGCTGTCGGTAGGGGCGATCGTCTATTTTCTATATGGGCGAAAACACAGTCGATTGGCAACAAAAGACGACTCCTCCCAAACATAAAAGGCAGGTTCATCCGTTTAGGCATGTTCTACGTGAGCATGTCTTTGTTTGCTATCTGACAAAGCGATCCCATTCATGGTAGAGTAAAAACAACCAAAATGACGAGGGAGGGCAGGCTATGAAGCGAAAAAGAGCAGATCGACCTGGTTGGAGACGTGTGAAACGATTGGGCTACCAGCAAAAATGGGTAGAATCTTTATCTTTCTCTGGATACGCTGTCCGCCTGACTCTGGATGAAGTAAGTGAGCCTGCCTACATGCATGTCGGGGATCAAACGTTATGTGTGGGCGATCGAGGATATGTGTATTTGCAGTATTTTCCACATGGTCAAGCTTATGCCGTTACGAAAATGATGGATGAGTTAGGGAATACCGTGCAATGGTATATTGATATTTGCCGGGGACATGGCAAGGATGAGAACGGACATATCTGGTATGACGATCTGTACCTCGACATCGTGGTATTGCCGACAGGAGAAATATACTTGCTTGATCAGGATGAGCTCGATGAGGCATTGAAAAAAGGCGTTATCACGAGCAAGGATCACCAGTTTGCCTCCGAGACCGCTGATCTTTTATTACGAAATATTTTGGCGGGCAAACGGGATGACTTTGATTTTCCGAATTTTTTTGTATAAACGTATGAAAGAACGAAGGCGGTTGTTGCTTTCGTTCTTTTTTTGGTAGACGTACCGCTTTTTGGAGTGGAGACGGAGGAGGCCCGGAGTTTGCTCCGAGTTTTCTAATTTAGGAAGGTCACGATGGATGAAAGAGTTCCTAGTCCAAAATAACTGTATTTTTATTTCGTGTAAAAAACTGTATGTTACGCCTTAAAAATCAAATACGATTTTTATGAACACACAAACTATTTTGGAGGAGAAGTATGAAGAGTTTATTTCAAGCCTTACTCGCAGTAACACTCATGTTCAGTCTAACCCTAAACAGCAACAACGTATCAGCAAAATCGGAGAAAGAAGCGCTTGGTGTACCGAATCAGTTCCTTGATGATGAGCAGCTAGAGGAAATTGACGCGAAATTCAAAAGTGAATACCAACTTGATAGCACGTATATTTCCGACGACCTAATCAGTTATCCAAAGCCTGGGGATGTGTTCGTATCAGTTTCTAATCCTATTATTGCGCAGACAGATGTTCCTACAAACATTCGACCTGCGCTAACATTCCCGGTGCCAATTACTTTTGACAATGATCCGTCAACAGTAGTATCGCTCTATAAGGTTGAAGGAAAATCACCAGTCAGCGGAAAATTGGAGATTAGAAATAACACACTCTATATTCGTCCTGACAAGACTTTGGAATCCAATACGAAATATGCGATCGAGATTGACAAAGGAGCAATTGTAAGCACCATTGATTCTACTAAATCGATCGATAAGTATTTATTACAGTTTGTGACCAGCAACAACGAAGCGCCTATAGTAATCGATGTAAAGCCGTATGGAGAGGAAACAAAAGTGGATGTAGATGCGGTTATTACAATTAAGTATGATCGCAAAGTGATAAGTGGAACAAAGAAATTCCTATTAATGAATGACAATGGTGCGAAGGTTCCTGCAACTTTTACTGTCAGTAATGACACTGTAACGATCCAACCGAAAGCGCCTTTAAAAAATAATGTAGAGTACTACATAGATGTAGCCCAAGGAGCAGTAAAGGATACATCAGGGAATGAAAGCTATAAATATTTTTCCGTGTTTTCAACAGGCACCCCATCTGGTGGATGGGATGATCTAGAATTTGGTGACCTTTCAACAGAGGTTGAGTAGAAAAAGCATCTTCTTCTGACACCTCTGTTGCGACTGTTACTGGAAAGGGCAACAAGTGTATAGGGTGAAATGTTAAAGATAGAAGGGTTGTCTCTATTCCAGAGACGGCCCTTTTTTCATTCATTCCTGAATCCCTCCTACGACTTCTTTGTTTACAATCGTTACAGGGATGTTTGACTAGGTTTGAAAGGATGTCTCGCATACATGAGACAGCGGCAGTCTGGGACGGGAAAATAAAGTCCCAGACTGCCACGGATCATTACATCTCACCTGGCGTTTTCTGCCCGATGGGGGGGATATGCCGAAGCTTGATCACGGTGAGTATGGCGATAGCGATCATGAGCCCGCCGCTCACGCCCACAACAGCATGCATGCCGTCGGTAAATGCTATCTGGGCGCCATGAAGAAGTGTTGAAGCAATAGGTTCGGGTAAAGCTTTGGCCGCCGAGACTGCCCCAGCAAGACTTTCGCGGGAGGCTGCGGATGTTAACGTCGTAACATCTCTTGGTATGAAGCTGGCAATTTGAGTGCGGTACACGTATGTTCCGATGCTCCCTAATACAGCGATACCCAGTGCAAATGCGAATTCACCGCTCGTCTGCAGCAAGGACGCTGCCGACCCCGCTTTTTCTGGCGGTGCCGACCCGATAATTAGATCGCTGGACAAGCTCGCAAACGGGGCCACTCCCACATTAAAAAAGATATAACCGACGATCAGGGTAGAGAGTCCGGCCCCCGCCTCTACCTGGGAGAGTAGGATACAACCAGTCGCCGAGACGGCAAGGCCAGCCCCGATAAGGTGCGACGGTCGGGCCCGCCGAGCGATGATCGGCGACAACAACATGCCTGCCATCGACGCAACCACTCCCGGGAGCATGCACATCGCTGCCGCAAGAGGTGATAGTCCTTCCACGAACTGAAGATGCTGTGCGATAAAGAGCATGGAAGCGCCTGTCAAAGTGATACCGAACAAGCCGCCCAGTGCTGTGCTGAAAGCGGGGTTTGCAAATAGGCGCAAGTCTATTAGCGGACTGTCCAACCGTTGCTGCCGTCTTACGAATAACGCCCCAAAAACAAATCCAGCCGCAATGGCAATGAGAGGCAGAGTCTGTAGACCTTCCTTAGCCATTTCCTTTAGGCCGTATATGGCCGGTAGAATGGTGCACATCGACAACACGACGCTAGTCAAATCCAAATGACCAGGTGCGGGATCCCGATATTCGGGCAGAAGATGGGACGCAGTCAGCAACAGCAGCGCCATGACGGGAACGCCGAGTAGAAAGATCGAACCCCATGAAAAATGCTCCAGCATCATCCCGCCGACTACTGGGCCAAGCGCCATGCCTCCCATGGAGCACATGAACCATATGCCTATAGCGAGGGAGCGCTGCTTATGATCACGGAACATATTGCTGATCAATGCCAGGGAAGAAGGCGCTACCGTCGCCCCGGCTATGCCGAGCAACGCCCGTGCTGCAATCAGCATTCCAGAGGTGCTGGAGTAAGCGGCCAACAGCGAAGCCGAACCGAATGCCGCTGCGCCGAACATCAGCAGCTTACGGCGGCCGAACCGATCTCCGAGCGAGCCCATCGTGATCAGAAATCCCGAGAGCATGAAGCCGTATATGTCCATGATCCAGAGCTGCTCTGTACTGTCAGCGCCGATAGAGACGCTTATGTGAGGAAGTGCGAGAATCATTACGGACAAGTCTATCGAAACAAGCAGTGCAGGCAATGAAAGCACGGCAAGTCCAATCCATTCGTTCAAACTGGCCCCGGTATTCGATTCAAGCGCAGCATCTTTCATTGGGCGTCCAGAACCTCTCCGAGCCGGTCCAACATCACGTTTGTTCCGTGCTCACGCTGTTCAGGCGTATCGAGACCGTCCAGAAAAACGCCCTGCTCGGTATAGATCAAGCGTGTGCCGCCGTCCACGGAATCGAATTCCACCGTCGTTACAGAGACAGACATCCGCTTGTCTTCCATGTCCAGCGTGTATGAGTATACAATGCGTCTATTCTGAACGATTTCCTGATAGCAGGCATCGAATGTGTAAACGGGTCCCTCTGGTGGACCACCGCGATTGAATTCGCGGCCGCCGACGCGGAAGTCGAACTCGTCGGCTTTAGGAAACCAACTAGCTTTGGCTGCTTGACCCGCCCATGCAGCGAATACACGAGCTGGGGAATGCTTATAGTTCTTTTCGATGACAAATGTGGAATGTTTGGCAGATCTATCACTCATAGTCGAAACCTCCTGGTCCGGGTTCTTCCGGATGCTCATCTAAATATTCACCAAGTCGGTCGAGATGGCGATCCATACTCGATTTTCTCTCGGCGAAAAATTTCTCATGCTTCATTCTCATCGTTCGTATGATGTTCATGAAATGCTCAACAGTAAACGGTTCGTTCCTTTGCATCCGACTCGAAACATTCTCAAGCTCATGCAAGAGTTTCTGCTGCATGCGGATACTTTCTTTCAGGCTGTCTATTTGGATGGTAACAATGTCTGACAGGCTGAGCTGGTCTCCGGCCATAACGGCTTTAATCTGCTCCAGCGATAGTCCCAACTCCTTTAAGGACAAAATTTGCTGTAGGCGTGAAATGTCCTTTTCGGTGTAGAGTCTGTATCCGGATGGCGAATAGCCGGATGGAGAAAACAAGCCTATCTGATCGTAAAAACGTAAAGTTCGTATCGTAATTCCCGCCATTTTCGCAAGTTCTCCGACTTTCCAATGTTGTTTCATGATCAGCCCCTTTCTTGATCGCTAGCGTTTCATCGGTAACTTCACTATAAACCGTTACGTTACGTAATGGTCAAGGAGGCTTTTGAAGTTTTTCCCAATACCGAAAATGAGCTTGCCCGTTAGCGTTTCATAACCCTAAGAATTTAAAACTTTATTTTCTCGAAACATTTCGAAGCCCCTTCTTCCTGCTTTTTTGTTTACAATGGATACAGATTGTTGAATTGGTTTGAAAGGATGTCGTACATGAGTAAAACAGTTGTACTGGCAGAAAAGCCTTCGGTTGGACGCGACATTGCCAAAGTATTGCAGTGTCACAAAAAAGGAAACGGCTTTTTTGAAGGAGATAAATATATCGTGACGTGGGCGCTCGGGCATTTGGTCACTCTCGCAGACCCTGAAGCGTACGGTCAGCAATTCAGCTCGTGGCGAATCGAGGATTTGCCGATTATGCCGTCCCCATTACGCTTGGTCGTGATCAAGGAAAGCAACAGGCAATTCCAGGTCGTCAAACAACAAATGAGACGCAACGATGTCGGGCAGATCGTCATTGCGACGGATGCAGGACGAGAAGGAGAGCTCGTTGCCCGGTGGATTCTCGAGCTGGTTCACGTGAATAAGCCAATCAAGCGTCTGTGGATTTCCTCCGTGACAGATAAGGCAATCCGGGAGGGCTTCCGTAATTTGAAGGACGGCAAAAACTATGAAAACTTGTTTGCCTCCGCAGCTGCTCGTGCAGAAGCCGACTGGCTCGTTGGAATCAATGCCACACGCGCCTTGACGTGCAAGCATAACGCCCAGCTCTCATGCGGTCGCGTCCAGACGCCAACACTTGCGATTGTGGCAACGCGAGAAGAGGAGATTCGCCGTTTTACACCCAAGCCATTTTACGGACTGTCTGCGGTGGCCCAAGGTCCGATTCAGCTCCAATGGCAAGATCAGCAAACGAAGGATTTCAAAACATTTTCCAAGGAAAAAGCGGATCAGCTAATAGCCGTTCTCAAACAGGAGAAAAACGCAGAAGTCATCGAGGTTACTCGTGCACACAAAAAGACGTATGCTCCACAGCTGTACGATTTGACGGAGCTGCAACGGGATGCCAACCGGATGTTTGGCTATTCACCAAAACAGACACTGTCCATCATGCAAGGGCTGTATGAGCATCACAAGGCAGTGACGTACCCACGAACCGACTCTCGTTATCTCTCTGCCGATATCGTAGAGACACTGCCGGATCGAATCAAGGCTGTCCAAATGAAGCCATATGCGCCCCTCGCCGCCAGAATTCTGCGTTCGCCAATCAAAGCGAACAAATCGTTCGTGGATGACAGTAAAGTATCGGATCACCATGCGATCATCCCGACGGAGCAAGCTGTTTTTCTCGGTGATTTGAGTGATAAGGAACGCAAAATTTTTGACCTCATCGTGAAGCGCTTCCTGGCTGTTCTACTGCCTGCCTTCGAATATGAGCAAACAACCATCCAGGCGAAAATCGGGAATGAAACCTTCCTGGCAAAAGGAAAGACCGTGCTCTCCCAAGGCTGGAGAGAGGCGTACGACCACGATGTAGAAGAAGACGATGCGAAGGACGGCGTAAAGGAACAAATCTTGCCTTCTCTTGCCAAAGGAGATCGCTTGCAAATCCAGTCGATATCCCAGACCAAGGGCGAGACGAAGCCGCCAGAGCCTTTCACAGAAGCGAGTCTGCTGTCCGCGATGGAAAACCCGGCGAAATACATGGCAAACGAGAGCAAGGATTTGATCAAAACGATTGGGGAAACAGGCGGACTAGGTACTGTAGCCACCCGCGCGGATGTGATCGAAAAGCTGTTCAACAGCTTTTTGCTAGAGAAGCGCGGCAAGCATATTTTTGTCACCGCAAAAGCGAAGCAATTGCTAGAGCTCGTCCCAGATGAAATGCAGTCGCCGACCTTGACGGCCCAATGGGAGCAAAAGCTCGGTGCCATCGCCAAGGGAAGCTTGAACAAGCGAGCGTTTATCGAAGAGATGAAAACGTACGCCAAAGAAGTCGTCCAACAAATCAAGAACAGCGATCAGACTTTCCGGCACGACAACGTGACCAGAAGCAGATGCCCGGAGTGCAACAAGTTTTTGCTGGAGGTAAACGGAAAGCGTGGCAAAATGCAGGTGTGCCAGGATCGGGAATGCGGTTATCGCAAAAGCATTGCCAAGCAAACCAATGCCAGATGTCCAAAATGCCATAAAAGATTGGAGCTACGCGGAGAAGGGGAAGGACAAACCTTTGTCTGCGCTTGTGGGCACAAGGAAAAACTGAAGACCTTCCAGGAACGTCGCGATAAGGAAAAGGGCAGCAAGGTTTCGAAGAAAGAAGTAGCCAAGTATTTGAAGGGGCAAGACAAGGAGCAGGACGAAGGAATCAACTCAGCGTTGAAAGACGCACTGTCCAAATTAAAGTTCGACTAAATAGGCATGAAACAAAAGGCGGCCGACCATTCCTGTCAGCCGCCTCCTTCTATTTACTTTTTCTCCAGAATAGCAAAGTAATTTTCTTCATCGTCTGCGAAGTTAAAAACACGGCCCGAAGGCATCGTGACAATGTCTCCAACCTTTACATTTTTATTCATGAGGTCGTTTCGCAATTCCTCGATATTTTCCGAAAAGAACAGGAGCGAAGGCGTGCCAAGATTCATTCCGGGCGACATTTTCGCAACGAATTCCTTATTGTGCAGAACGATGCTTGTTTCAGCGCCTTGAGCTGGTGCAATTTCAATCCATCTCATTTCACCGTTCTTCTCTTCTGAAACCACGCGAAACCCTAGCTTTTCGGTCCAAAAGCTCACTGCTTGATCCTGGTTATTGACATACAACATGATTTGACCAACTTTGCTAATCATCATGGACATGATCCACTCCCTACATGGTAGTTTATAATCCGACGATTTTAATCCTTTCCATCCCGACGGTATCTGATACCCGATGCCAACGGACGTGGTCTAGCTTGTCTTCATCATAGCATGAATAATCAGACAGGATTTCTTTTCAATTGCGCATTTTAGAAAAAGGAATTGCATTTCGTAAAAGAGGAGCATATACTCACGATTAAAAGTGAGTAATCACTCGCTAATCTAAAAAGCTCATCTCGAGCCTGATTCTGAGGCTTGCTTTTTTTACTCATAAAAAGAAAGTGATTACTCACTTAATTACGTAGGTAGGGGGAAGCGTTATGAAACCAGTTGTTCGCTCCATTTGTATCGGGGGACTCTTACTGGCTTTGTCGGGCTGCAATTGGACATCTGAAAATCATTCGTCACTGTCCGGCACAATCGAGGCCATTGAGTTGCCGATCGTAGCTGAAGTAGGCGGATTGGTGACAAACGTTACGGCAGAAGAGGGAGATGCAGTAAAAAAAGGACAAGTGCTGGCCCAAATCGATAAACGAAGCTACCAAATGACTGTGGCAGAAGCACAGGCAGCATTGGATCAAGCGACAGCCAAACTAGAAGAGGCGAGGGCTGGATCACGCGACACGACGATCCAAAGAAGCATAGCCAATGTCCAGCAAGCAAATGCGAATATCCAACTGGCACAAGCGAGAAAAAATCAGGCGGAAGCAGGAAAAGCACGTGCTGCTGAACAGATGACGCAGGCAGAATCGCAATGGCAGGGAGCGAAACAGACCCTTTTGTATCAACAAAAAAGACTCGAGGAAGCAACAGCGCTTTTCGAAAAAGGAGCGATCTCTGCCAAAGACCTCGAAACACAAAAAGAAGCAGTGAACCAGGCAAAAACGCAGGCAGATCAATGGGCAGCACAAGTAGCTCAGACACAGGCACAGTACCGTTCTGCACAAGAAGACATCGCTGCTGCTGCGGCCCAAATCGGTACAGCACAAGCCGCGCAAGCCGGAGCGCAGGCGGATCTTGATCAGGTAAAGGAAGGAAGTACCGATTACGCGATTCGGGCATTGCTTGCCACTCAGCAGCAGGCAAAAGCGAAACTGGATCAAGCCTTATTACAGCTGGAAAAGTCCAAGATTACAGCTACAGACGACGGGACTCTCTTGCGCTCCTCTATCGAACAGGGGGAAGTAGCCAAAACAGGTGCCACTTTGTTTACGATGATGAAGCCAGATCAGCTTGAGCTCGTCGTGTACATTCCGGAAGCACAATTGAATCGGGTGAAAAAAGGGCAAGAGGTTGGCATCAAGGTGGATGCCTATTCGGAAGAGACGTTTACAGGAACGATCAGCCGCATCTCGGAAAAAGCAGAATTCACGCCGAAGAATGTACAGACGCCAGATGAACGCACCAAGCTTGTGTTCGCTGTTACGATACACATCACAGATGGACTCGACAAAATCAAACCAGGTATGCCTGCCGATGTCCTGTTGGCAGACGGGGAGGGAGGTCAATGAACGCCGCTATCCAATGCGAGCAGTTGACGAAGCGTTTTGGAGATCGAGTAGCCGTGAACAGCTTGACACTCACAGTTCCGCGAGGTTCGATTTACGGTTTTTTGGGTCCGAATGGCTCAGGGAAATCGACCACAATCCGAATGCTTTGCGGTTTGCTGACCCCGACGACGGGAAAGGGGACGGTACTTGGCTTCGATGTCATGACACAGAGCGAGGAAATCAAGCAACGGATCGGGTATATGTCGCAAAAGTTCAGTCTGTATGAAGATTTGACAGTGGAAGAGAATCTCGATTTTTATGCTGGGGTTTATCGACTAGGGGCAGCAGAACGCAAGGAGCGGAAAGCAGAGCTAATTGAGATGGCAGGCCTGACAGGCAGGGAAAAGCAGCTTGCCGGATCGCTGTCAGGGGGATGGAAGCAACGCCTTGCGCTCTCCTGCGCTCTTTTGCACAAGCCGGAGCTGTTGATTTTGGATGAACCGACAGCAGGGGTCGATCCTGTTTCCCGCCGAATTTTTTGGGACGTGATTCATGAGCTGGCGGGAAAGGGGATCACCGTACTGGTGACCACACACTACATGGATGAGGCGCAGACATGCGATTGGATCGGCTTTATCTTTTTCGGCAATCTGCTGGCGGAAGGCACACCACAAGAGTTGATCGATCGTATGGGAGTAGGCAATCTGGAGGATGTCTTCATCGAGCTGGTTAGGCAGGAAGAAGCTAGACAGGCGGTGGAGGAGGGAGTCCGATGAGGCACTTTGTCTGGGAGCGTTACTGGTCTGTCGTGAAGAAGGAAATCATCCAAATCAAACGGGATCGTCCCAGTTTGGCGATTGCACTGGTCATGCCGCTGATGCTGTTGTTTTTGTTCGGATATGCTGTCAATACAGACGTGAATGACATCCAGATGGCAGTCTGGAATCAAAGTCCATCTGCTGCCAGTCGAGAGCTGGTAGATCAATTCGTCAATACGCGTGTATTCGAGGTGGCAGCACATGTAAGTAGCTACAAGGAGATTGAAGCCATGTTAGACGATGGCTCCGTAAATGTAGCGCTCATTATCGGGCCAGACTACACCCGCAAGCGTGATCGCAACGAGCCGGTAGACGTGCAAATGCTCATTAATGGCTCTGATCCGAATATCGCCCGGACTGCGACCTCTCATGCTCAGTTGATCATTCAGCATCAAGCGATCACGTTGCAGGAAATAAAGCTGCAAAAACAAGGCTTGGGGGAGCTGGAACAGCCACTCGGTTTGGATACACGCGTGTTGTTTAACCCCAATATGGAGAGCATCGTCTTCAATATTCCTGGCTTGATCGGCTTGATTATGCAAAACGTCACGATGATTCTGACGGCGTTTTCCCTCGTACGTGAGAAGGAGCGGGGAACGATGGAGCAGTTAATCGTGACGCCGATACGCCCATTGGAGCTGATGCTCGGCAAAATTACCCCCTATGTAGGTGTAGGTCTCTTCTCGTTTTGTCTGGTGCTATTGGTTGGAACGTATTGGTTTGGAGTCCCCGTCAAAGGCAGCATTTCGCTTTTGGTGACATTGTCTGTCTTGTTTTTGGTGACGACGCTTCTCTTGGGCATTTTCATTTCCACGGTGGCAAAGACCCAGCTTCAAGCGATGCAAATGGCATTCGCCTTTATCCTGCCTAGCGTGCTTCTCTCCGGCTTTATGTTCCCGCGCGATTCGATGCCGCTCGTGATACAATGGTTAGGCGGGCTCGTCCCGTTGACCTATTTTCTGGAAATCCTGCGGGGAATTTTCTTAAAGGGCGTGGGCATCGATGCGCTCTGGAAGGATGTCGTCGGAATGAGCAGCTTTTGTCTCTTGATCCTGACCGTCGCTATCCTGCGATTCCGCAAGAAGATCGAATAAGAGGAGCGTAATGGGTGATGAACAAGCCGCCAACATTTGTAGAAGGCCTGTTGCAATATGTAGAAGAGTTGAAAGATGAGAGTGAGATGACAGAGAAGCAGCGCAATATTTTGCGTGCATCAGTGAAGCTGTTCGCTGAAAAAGGCTTCCATGCCAGCTCCACCTCTGAAATTGCCAAAGAAGCGGGTGTGGCAGAGGGAACGATTTTTCGCCACTACAAATCGAAAAAGGATATTTTACTCGCCGTCGTTGCACCTGTATTGGTCAAATTCGCGGCGCCGTTTATCTTGAAAGATGTCCGTGAGATTTTTAAAGAGCAGAATAATAAAGCATTCTCCCAAATCGTGACAGAGCTGTACCGAAACCGGATCGACCTGGTGCTGGCGAATGAAAAGCATATTCGGATTTTGCTGCAAGAAGCTTTTTTCCATGACGAAATCAGGGAAGCACTGATTGCTACGGTTTTCACGGGTGTGAAGGAGATGGCAAATAAACTGATCGAGGCAAAGGTAGAGGTAGGCGAATTGCGTCCGCTCCCGACACAGGCTGTCTTTCGGGCGATCCTGTCCTCGATGATCGGGCTCGTCCTGTTCCGGCAAGTCTTGGATACCGATGAATTTACGCAGTTCAGTGACGACGAGCAAATCGCATTGACCGTAGATATTTTGCTAAATGGGATTGGAAATCACTCTATCTAAAATTTTTTATCGATAAGTGAACATTTTTCTCTCTATTTGGGTATAGAAATTCCTTCTGGGAATGGTATAATTGCAAACAACTTTTTGCTGTTTTTTGGAGGAGAGTAAACCATGCAATTGTTATCAGAGAGAGAATGGCTCGCGTATCGGGAGAAAAACAAAGATCGTGCGCGCATGCTGATTTCTTGCCCGGACCGCGCGGGTATCGTCGCGGCTGTATCGAACTTCTTGTTCCAACAAGGAGCCAACATCGTTCAGTCTGACCAGTATACGACTGATCCGGAAACAGGCCGTTTTTTTATGCGCATTGAATTCGATCTCATCAATCTGGAGGAGCGCTGTGAAGAGATCAAGCAAGCATTCACCCCAGTAGCCGAGAGCTTTGGGATGGAATGGTCGCTGGTCGAAGCGAACAAGCGCAAAAAGGTTGCGTTGTTTGTTTCCAAAGAAGATCACTGTCTTTTGGAGCTCTTGTGGCGCTGGAAGTCCGGGGAGCTGTTCGCAGATATCGCGGTTGTGGTCAGCAATCATCCTGACATGCAGGAGACTGTCGAGTCCTTTGGTATTCCATATCGTTGCATCCCAGTCACAAAGGATAACAAGCCGCAGGCAGAAGAAGAGCAGATTGCAGCAGCAGAGGGCGTTGATCTGATCGTTCTGGCTCGCTACATGCAGATTTTGTCCCCGCGCTTTTTGGAGGACTATGCGATGCGGATTATCAATATCCACCATTCCTTCCTCCCTGCCTTTGTCGGTGCGAAGCCTTACGAGCAGGCGTATCGTCGCGGCGTGAAGCTGATCGGAGCGACTGCGCATTACGTCACGGAAGAACTGGACGCAGGACCGATTATCGAGCAAGACGTTCAACGTGTATCGCATCAGGAAGACGTTGAGGCACTTAAACAGCTTGGACGTCAGGTAGAGCGTACAGTGCTGGCACGTGCAGTTCGTTGGCATCTGGAGGATCGGGTGCTGGTGTACGGCAACAAGACGATTGTGTTCCCATAAGCGGTGCATATAAGAAGAGGCTATTCCTTTGCGGAAAAGCCTCTTTTTTCGTTTTGATTCTCTTATTTTCAAGTCAGTCTTTCACGCTTTACCAACTCCAGAAACTGAGCAACAACAGGCCGCTGCTCTGTCTCATCGTCACGCGTGCAG
The DNA here is from genome assembly GCF_021270385.1 of Brevibacillus sp. AF8. Lineage (NCBI taxonomy): Bacteria > Bacillati > Bacillota > Bacilli > Caryophanales > Paenibacillaceae > Brevibacillus > Brevibacillus sp. AF8. Next base: position 102,948 of record NZ_JAGQDN010000013.1, read on the forward strand.
ACATACAAGGGTCGCTTGATCTCTACTCCTGGCACGGTTACGCGCCCGACCTCCCCACGCTCTACCATTTCCCTAACGGCCAGAGCAGGAGCCAACATCGTCCCATATCCCGCACGAACGGAGTGGATAGATTCGACCAGTCCGTGATACTGCATACCGATCTGCGGACGTTTCACACCATGCTCGCGACAGAGGGTAAAAAGCCAATCGCGGGTAGAGCTGCCTTGCTCCCGCAACAAAAATGGTTCCTCCACGAGTTGCTCCATACGGATCTCTTTTCCTGCAAGCGGATGATGGGCGGGCAAAATAAACCAATAGGGTACGTCCATCATATGGTGCCGATTGATAGGCAGCTCATCCCACGATTCCTTGATAATAACGGCCACATCGACCTCACAGCTAAGAAGCAGTTCAATCGATTGCTTGGAATTACGCGTGCGAATTTCTACCTCAACCCCTTCATAATCGCGCTTGTACTGAGCCAGCCACTGTGGCACGAGATAATGGGAGGGGAGATAGGTAGAAGATATCCTTAGCCGTCCTTTCTTCCCTTGTTTGATTTCTGTCAGATGTGATTCGATTTCGCGTTCCCAGTCGTAAATGCGGCGTGACTTTTCAAAGAGAAAGCGCCCCTCATAGGTGAGAGCAATGCCGCGACCATCCGGGATGAGCAAGGTCATGCCCAATTCACTTTCAAGCCTGCGGATTTGGGCACTTACGGCAGGCTGGCTGATCGAGAGTGCGATTGCTGCTTCGGTGACACTGCCTCGTGACGCTACTTCTACGAAAATGCGGAGAGCATGTAAGTTCATCTTGTACCTCGATTCATAACTTTTATTTATGAGTGATAGATAAAGATGTATTAGAAATGATGATTGATTGCGCGTAAGGTATAGCTCAGAAAGACGTAAAAACAAGCAGAGAGAAGGATCAGGAGATGAGAGAAGTCAGTGGAAAGACACAAGTCGTGGCAGTCGCACTGGTGACAGCATTATGCATGATAGGAGATTCGATGCTGTATGTAGTGCTTCCTCTTTTCTGGAAGGAGGCAGGATTAACATCGCTGTGGGAAGTGGGGGTATTGCTTGCGGTGAACCGCTTCATCCGTGTACCAATCGGCCCTCTTGTTGGGAAATGGTATGAACGCTCGGGTGGACGCACAGGTTTGATTGTGGCAGTGGTGCTGGCTTTTCTGACGACACTTTCGTACAGCTTGGAAGGCTTTTGGCTGTGGCTTCTGATGCGATGCTTATGGGGAGTCGCTTGGACATTTTTAAGGCTAGGTGCGTATTCCTTGATCGTAAGTGTTTCCGAAGGGCATAATCGCGGGCAACTCATGGGCTTGTACAATGGATTGTATCGATTGGGCAGTCTGGGCGGCATGCTGGTCGGAGCGCTGCTTGCCACTTGGTATGGGCTTTCTGTTACCTCTATTGCACTTGCGGTACCTTCCTTGTTTGCATTCATTCTTGTTTTTCGCTATATACGTCCTTCCTTTACCAATCAGCATCCGAATGACATGAAGCAGATGGATACAGGGAAACGCTTGTGGAGTCAGGCGCAGGTGCTGTTGACGCTGATGACGGGATTGCTCGTCACGATGGTGTACCAGGGAGTGTTTACCTCCACGCTAAGCAGAGTGATCGAAGTCCGCGAACCGCTTATCATGATTGGGGAAGTCGTGTTGGGGGCAGCGGTGATTGCGAGTGTGATCCAAGGCATTCGCTGGGGGTGGGAGCCGTGGGCTGCCCCATTGGTAGGCAAATTGTCGGACAGGCATGGCCGGACGAATCTATTTATCGGGACGTTGCTAGTCGCTTCTGTTCTGTTTGGCTCGTTGCAGGCAACGTCTTCGCTTGTGCTATGGTTTGCGATTTTATTCGGCATCCAGCTGAGCGCGACGATTATCACGACCGTCATGGATACTCTTGCGGCAGATGAAGCTGCGAGACAGGCCAACAGCCAGGCAGTAATGACACAATACTCAGTTGTAAGTGACCTGGGCGCGGCTCTGGGTCCGCTCTTGGCCTTCTGGCTGGATGAACAGGTTGGTTTGGGTCCAATGTACACCGGAATAGCGATCATCTTGCTTCTGGTCGGCCTGGTATGGTTGGGCCGACCGAAGCTGATCAAGATGGAAAGCGCTTCTTAATTGTTGTCATGACGTGAGCAATGGCTGCCTCCTTGTCCGGACCGTGTAGCAGCATATGGTTCGAATGCTCGTACCAGGTGATTTGCGGGGAGGCAGATTCGTCTACACTGGTTGCGAGTATTTGGGCGCTTACGGCGTGTACAGTATCGTCTCGCCTTGCTTGCAGCAGGACGTAAGGGGTTGTAATTTGAGGCAAAAGCGGCTTCGTTTCTGCCAACAGCCTGCGAAATTGCAGCATACTGCTAATAGGGATTCTGCCGATGCCATGTATGTAGCGTTTGGAGTGGGTAGAGAAATCCTCACGCAAATAATGCATCGCCTCTTTGACATCCCAATATTTATAAGGGGTGTTGATGGTAATCAGCAGGGCGACGGGGTATTTCGTCGTCAAGTGAAAGGCGAGCAGTCCCCCCATGGAAAATCCGATAACCACGATGGTGTCAGCGCGCATGGACAGTCGCTTGTAGCCTTCTTCTGCCGAGCGGAGCCAGTCGTGGCGGGTGCTTTTTGCCATGTGACGACGAGTGGTCCCATGTCCCTCCAAGGTAGGGCATTCCACCTGATAGCCAGCCTCGCGAAGCTTTTTGGCGAGTGGGAGTATATCGTTGATGTCTCCGGCAAATCCATGGATGAGTAAGCAACCGACTGTTCCTGACATGGAATCTCTTCCTCTCAGATATTGGGAAATTTGATGGATCATCCATATTATATACGAAAAGGTCAGAAGGAGGCGACCGCGCAAGTGTGCCCACACCAAGCAAAAAAAGGAAAGAAAAAGCGACTTCACGCGGCTGCGATGAAGTCGGCTATTTACTAAAAGGGGTTCTGTACCTGAAAAATAGGTTACAACCCAATCGTTTTTAGTTCTGGAGAGATAAGGAGCGTAGGCTGCGTGCAGGCTTGGATATCTTCCGCTGTATAACCTTCTGCTACTTCGACGAGGACGAGCCCGTCTGGTGTCACGTCTATGACAGCTCTGTCCGTAATGATCCGGTTGACAACCTTCTTTCCGGTAAGAGGCAAAGCACATTCATTCAAGATTTTTGTCTCACCATGCTTGTTGACATGATCCATAATGACGACGATTTTTTTCGCGCCGTGGACGAGATCCATGGCACCGCCCATGCCCTTGACCATTTTTCCAGGAATCATCCAGTTGGCGAGATCACCCGCAGCAGAAACCTCCATCGCCCCCAAAATAGCGAGGTCAATATGGCCACCGCGAATCATCGCAAACGATTCAGCACTGGAGAAGTAGGCCGCACCTGGAATAGCCGTCACGGTTTCTTTTCCGGCGTTGATGAGATCAGGATCGAGGTTTTCCTCCGTCGGGTAAGGGCCAATTCCGAGCAAGCCGTTTTCCGATTGCAGAACGACTGTTTTTCCTTCCGGGATGTAGTTGGCGACGAGCGTGGGCATTCCAATCCCCAAGTTTACGTAAAAGCCATCTTCTATTTCCCCGGCGGCACGAGTGGCGATTTGCTCACGTGTAAGCGACATTTGTGTTTTCCTCCCTTGAATGTAATCCAGTTCTCTCTTTTGCTCTCTATGAGCGGACAGTGCGCCGTTCGATGCGTTTCTCGAACGAAGGTGCCTGTATCACACGTTGCACATAGACGCTTGGTGTGTGAATATGCTCAGGGTCCAGTTCACCTGTCTCTACGATTTCTTCCACTTCGACGATAGTGATTTTTCCCGCTGCTGCCATCATCGGATTGAAGTTTTGGGCTGTTTTGCGGAAGACGAGATTGCCCATCTTGTCAGCCTTCCACGCCTTGATCAGTGCGAAATCACCTGTGATGCCATATTCAAGCAGGTACTCTTTCCCTGCGAAATCGCGCGTTTCCCGTCCTTCAGCGATAGGTGTGCCGACTCCAGCCGGGGTATAGAATGCCGGAATGCCAGCTCCGCCTGCACGAATTCGCTCCGCCAGCGTCCCTTGTGGCGTCAACTCGACTTCGAGCTCACCGGACAAAAATTGACGTTCGAATTCCTTATTTTCTCCCACATAAGAGGAGACCATTTTTTTGATTTGCTTTTCTCGTAAAAGGAGACCGAGTCCCCAATCATCGACCCCACAGTTATTTGAGACAACGGTCAAGTTTTTCACTGCTTTGTCCCGCAGGGCGATAATCAGATTCTCCGGAATTCCTACCAGTCCGAAGCCGCCCACTAATAAAGTGGCACCATCGTGAATATCAGCCACGATGTCCGTGTAAGACGTATAAATTTTGGCCATGACGATCACTCCCACCATGAAGAAATAAAGGATTTTTGTAAGCGCTAACAATAGGGCGATGCAGTTGCCCCGTTTTCCTGCCCTTCTATCATACTAGATACGAGTTACAAACAAGTGACGAGACATTTGGATTATAAAAAATAATGTAAAATGACAGAAAAGTAGTACAACTATACCATTTTTTTCTGTAAAATATATTTTGTCAATATTCGTCGTTTTTTTGATCAGCATAGGAAGATTCAGGTGGAAATGTGGGGTTGCAGGAATGAAAAATTCGAATAAATGGATAAGTCTCACGGTTGTGGTCCTGCTGCTCGTAGGGTGCGAAAAGCTAAATGAGGATGTCTCAAGTCTGAAGCGGACGAAAGAAGAAACGGTCATTAAGGTGAAAACGGTAAGTGCGTATACGGTGGAGAATGGCAAGGGTGAGCGTCTGATGGAAGTAGCGGGTGTGGTGGCACCGCGTCAGGAGCTGGCATTATCATTTGGCGCCTCAGGCAAAATTTCAGGCATTCTCGTGGAAAAAGGAGCCACTGTCAGGGCAGGGCAGACGTTGGCGACATTAGATGGTACGGCCTTGCAGCAAGGAATTCACGCAGCCCAGGGACAGGTAGCAAGTGCTGCGATCAAGCGGGAAAAGGCTGCCAAGGGACCGGAGAGCCATGAGGTGCAGACCAAGAAGCTGCAGGTAGAAAAAGCGAGAGAACAGATGCAAAAGGCTCGCGACGAGCTCACCAAAGCGGAGATTCTGTATGCGAATGGAGCCATCTCGAAGGATGAAAAAGACAAGTTGACGTCGGCGCTGCGACAGGCCGAGCTGAGTCTGGAAGAAGAACAAGTGGCGTACAACAATCTGCTGAAGGGCGCCGATCCACTGGATATCGAAGAAGCGAATGCAAGTGTCCAGCAGGCCAATGTTCAATTGAGCCGCGCGAAGCAGGAAGCGGCTGACGCAGTGATCAAAGCTCCGTTTACAGGCGTGGTTGCAGCGATCTCCAAGACAGCGTCGGAGCAAGCTGGACCTGGGACCGAAGTCATTCGAATGGTCGATACGAGCTCCTGGCTTGTCAAGCTACAGGTAGAAAGGGAGCAAGTCGCCCATTGGCAGGCAGGTAAAGAGGTAAAGGTGAAAGCTTCGGACGGCAGTGAAGCAGAAGGAAAAGTGACATTTGTCTCACCTGTTATGGATACCGGCTTGGGGTCTTATCCAGTCGAGGTGACCGTAGACGGCAAGAATGTAGCGTGGAAGGGTGGCATGACTGTCACTTGTCAGTATCCGCTGCCAGCGTCAAATGTTGCGCTCGTTCCTGTTAGCAGCATCGGTGTCTCTGATGAAGAATATTACGTCATGAAAATCAATGAACACTCAGTGGAAAAGACGTTTGTCAAAGTGGGGGCCTTGCAAGGAACCTTCTACGAGGTAGTGGAAGGTCTCGCACCTGGTGACCAGATTGTTGCTGCAGGCTTGTCGTATGTAGTGGATGGTGAGGCGGTGAAGGTGGCGGATGAATAACAAGACATTTTTAGCGACTGTCCCCTCCTTTGCCCGCATTCTGGCGGTCATTTGCTGTCTACTTGCGACAGGATCCTGGTTCGGGCTGGATATCAAGACGTTTCCAGATCGGTCTGTGCCAGAATATACAATCAGTCTCTCGGCCCCCAAACTCTCTTCTGCGGAAGTAGACGAATCGGTCGCGAGAAAAGTAGAGGAATCGGTGCGTTCATTAGGCAGTGTGCTTACGATAGCTACCGAATCTCGGACAGGGTCGGCGGTTATTACTGTTAAAACATCGGAACAAATCGGTTCGGATTACAAGGAACGGTTGGAAAAGAAGCTGGGAGAGATCACGAAGCAGCTCCCCGTGCAGGAGTGGAGCGTCAGTCAAAGCAATCTGGCAGATAGTAAAATTGGTTTTTATGTCCTGTACGGCACAGACTTGCAGACCTTGTCTGACGTTACCAGAAATACTGTCTACGACAAATTGATCAATCTGCCAGGAATCGCTCGTATCGAAATGGACAAGCAAGCCTTGAAGGAGCAGGTAGATATCATTTTCCGACCGTCCATGCTGCTCGCCTACGGGCTCACACCTGCTGATGTTCTGTCGCAACTGCCGACAGATGTGGTTGGGGAAGAGGTAGGCTCTGTTGGAGCTGATAAGGATCGAACCATGATTCAATGGACGAGTAAATCGGAAGGGCTGCAAGATCTGGGCAAGCACTTGATCTCCACCGATAAAGGATACGTGCCATTACATACGTTGGCTGACATTCGTGATAGACGTGGGAGCAAAGGCGAACAAATCGGGATGTATCGTGGCTCGCCTGCATTAGGAATAACAGTGTACGCAGCAGATGTCGGTCAATTGCCTGTAATCAGCAAGCAAGTAAAGGAAGCGGTTGGCGAGTTGAATCAGGCTTCGGGCGGAAAATACCGCCTCGATTTGTTTCATGACGACGCGCAGACAATCACCAGTGCATTGAGACAGCTTGGAATACTGGCGGCTCTAGCCGCTGTCATCTGTTCGCTCTTTTTGTATCTGACCCGAAAACAATGGGCAGGGGCTGTACTCGCGCTTTTGGCAAACGTACTTGCGGTCGGCAGTGTACTTGGAGGCATGTGGCTTTGGGGAATCCCATTGACGCTCTCCACGCTGGGCCCACTCGTGTTGTTTTCGCTATTGTTCACAGGAGCAGGTTCTGCGTTGTTTCATCAGTTTTCAGGTTTGCCCTCGTACTCGTTTGTTCGTTGTTTGCAAGTGGCGTGGGGGTTGATGAAGCCGTTTTTGCTCACGGTTGTGGTGGTGGCAGCCTGTTGGACAGGTGTCGTTTTTACTGATTTCCTCAAGGCGGAAGACAAGGTTGTCTTGTACGATGCTTGGCCCGTTCTTTTGCTAGGGACGTTTGCTCTTATTCTTATCTATGGATTTATCACGCCGGTACTGACAGGAACGTGGCTGGAAGCTTCCGAACGAGTAGTGGAGAAAACACCACGGGCTTCCAATAAAGTGACAAGTTATTTTCAAAATCGTTGGGAACGACTGGTGGAACAAGGGTATTTGCCTTATGGAATCACACTGGTTGCCTCGCTTGTCTTTGTCTTTTTGCTCAAGTCGTTTATTTTGGTAGATCCGTACGCCAAGCTTGATTATGCAGACAAGTCGCTTTCGTTGCCAATGGTGCAGGGAAGCAGCATCGATGAGGCCATGCGGGCAGCACAAATAGCTGAGGAGCGTTTGCTCGCCATTGACGAAGTCCGAGATGTCTACACGATTGCCTCCGAAGAAAATCTGAGCTTTCAGCTAAAGCTCGTGGACAAATACGATTGGACGCAATCGGTTTCGGACTTGGAAAAAGTACTGGACAAAGAGCTGCGAGATATTCCTCGGACAGATCCGTTTGCGCTGGTCATTAATAAAGATAAGGCAACTCGTCTCGTCTTGACGATCATGGGGCCATCCTTGCAAACGACGCAGAACATTGCCAATGAAGTATTGGCATTCATGGAAAAACAGAGTGCGAAGGATAAAGAGGGACGAGAACTTGTAACAGATGAACGAATCGGTTCAGGTTCAGAGGGAACCTTTATCGATATTCGTCCAAAACAAGAGATGCTGGCACGCTACCGGATTACGCAAGAGGAGATCAAGAGACAACTGGAGAGTTATTTGGGAGAAAAAACAGCTGGCAGTGTCTATTGGAACGAGCGTCAGGTACCTATCCACGTCCGTTTCCCTGACGGGTGGATGGACTATCCGGATCAGGTGAAAAATATTTTGATTCGAACCTCACAAGGTACGGTGCGATTATCTGAGCTGGTAGATTGGTCGATCGGCAGCGAACCGCCCATTTATCAACGGGAAGACGGACTGTATGTTTTCAAGGTAAGCAGTGCCGTCTCAGACCCAAGCCGAATTGAGCTGTGGTCTTACATCATTCCATATTCCATGCAAGAAAAAATGACGATACCCGAAGGCTACACGGTATATAACGATGATGAGTTGAAGAAATTGGAGGAGAAAAAGCTCAATACGGTTGATTGGAGCAGCAGGTTCTTGACGATTGGCAGTCAGATTGCCCTCGTACTTATCATGAGCTTGCTTTTGCAACGCAGAACGCGCGATGGATTATTTGCCCTCGTTCTCTTGCCAGTCTTGACTGGAGGCTTTGCGCTGGGATTGCTGTGGTTGGATCGACCTATGAACGTGATGAGCTTCTACGGTATGGTGGCTGCCGTTGCCGTCATCGTGTTGCAGGCACTTCTTACGATGGATGAGCTGTACAAGGCCCAAGCCGAACAGGACCGGGTTTGGGACGGTATCAAGCTGGGGGCCAAACGCACCATGGTCAATCAAGCTGGGATATATTTGGCGATTGCGTTAGCCAGCCTTCCACTTGCTGGGGGCTTGGGTAATGGGAATGATTCGTTTGCGTCCTTCGCCAGCGTATTGTTGTTTGGCATACTAATGGGGGCTTTTGCCACTATGGCACTTCTTCCTGGTATGCAACATGCAGCTGTGCAAAAACAGGCTGCTCATTCTGAGATGTCCTTGCCGATCCTCGCCCGTCATTTGCGGATTTGGTGGGAGAACAACCAGGTACGTCGCCGTGATTTCAAAGATAGAAAACGGGAACAAGCCTGCTCACCAAAAACAGGGCAAGCCGAAGCCTCGAACCACCATTCCCGGGAGTATGTTCCTAAACAAGAGGACTTCTTGCCTCTTTCTTCTTCTACACATGACGCCAACCGCTAAAAAAGGTTGGCGTTTTTCTTTTTCAATCGTTCACGTAGCTGTAACCGACTAACCAGGTATGCGTCATGGTAAGATAGGAAAGAGAATCGAAAGCAGGGGGTAGCAAACACGTGCGTCGATATCGGAAAGTATGGGATTACTTGCTTTTGATTGCCATTCTGCTTGGGTTGTTTATTTCCTCTTCACAGCCATACGCCAAACAAGACATGCGAGGGACGATAGACAAGCTAGTGGACGAACAGAGCTTGCAGAACCGTATAGGCGACATATCCATTCCTTACGGAGGCAAAGATGTGAGCCTGGAAGAAAAGGGAGCCGCTGGTTTTATAGAGTTCTTGATACGGAAAGGGACACATTTTACTGTTTTTGCCCTCTTGGCTTTTAGCTGGTATCGCGTGTTTTCGAATCATCTCTCGTTTGGGCAAGCACTGCCCTGGAGCGCTTTTTGCAGTGTGATGACGGCTGCTTTGGATGAATGGCACCAGACGTTTACACCGGATCGAACCGGAATGGTGCAGGATGTATTGCTCGATGCATCTGGATCTGTCACGATGTTGTTGATAATTGCTCTCAATTACCTGTATTCACGAAGAGCATATCGTTATAAAATGTAGGAAGCCTATCCATCCTATGGATGAGAAGGCTGTGATGAACGATTGGAGAGTGGATTAGATCGTGGTAGAAAAAAAGAATGTTCTTGTACTGAACTGCGGAAGTTCTTCAGTGAAGTACAAGCTCTATGAAATGCCTTCCAAAACATTGATCGCGCATGATTATTTGGAGCAAATCCAGCGTGGCCAATATGAAGATACTATTCGGGGAGTGTTTGAATCCCTCAAACAATATTCGATAGATATCGTTTCTCATCGTGTTGTCCACGGAGGAGAAGCATTTAAGCAGTCTGTTATTGTCAACGACCAAGTAAAAGAAGAAATTCGTAACCTGTCCCGTTTCGCCCCGCTTCATAACCCCATTAACCTAACCGGGATTGAAGTTGCTCAAAGTCTGTTTCCTGATTTGATTCACGTAGCTGTTTTTGATACAGCATTCCACCAAACGATGCCACCATCCTCATATTTGTACGCACTGCCTTATGAATACTACGAACAATACGGTATTCGCAAATACGGTTTCCATGGAACGTCTCACCGCTATGTAATGGGCCGTGCAGCAGAAATGATGGGTCGCCCGAAAGAGCAGCTTCGTCTGATCAGCTGCCACATCGGAAGCGGGGTAAGTATCACAGCGATCCGAAATGGTGAATCTTATGATACGTCGATGGGGATGACACCGTTGGCAGGTTTGTCCATGGGTACGCGCAGCGGAAACATTGACCCAGGTATCATCCCTTACATTGAGGAAATTGAAAAGACCGACACGGCTGGCGCTATTAAGATTCTGAATAACAAGAGCGGTCTCATGGGCGTATCGGGTGTATCCAATGATTTGCGCGACGTTATGAAAAAAGCAGAAGAGGGGCATCTCCGCAGCAAGCTTGCGCTGGAATTGTTCACCACTATCCTGCATAAGCATGTGGGACTGTACCTTGCTCGACTGAATGGAGTCGACGGCATTATCTTTACAGCAGGTGTTGGAGAAAATAGTGCTGCCGTGCGTGAATTGGTGTGCTCTGGTCTGGAATTTGCCGGGGTAAACCTGGATCGCGAGGTAAACCGCACCAGCAAAGGGGAGACATTCATCAGCACGAAATACTCCCCGGTAAAAGTCATGGTAATTCCAACAAATGAAGAACTTGTTATGGCAATGGATGCATTCGAACTGGGACATAACTAGCTTGGAGTATGCACCTAGAAAGAATAGGCTTTTCAGTATTGGAATTTCTCTGCTATACTAAGAGAATGAGGCTTCTGGTTTGAGGTTCTCACCATTTTTCTGAAAAAATAAAAGGAGTGCAAACTGGATGGCAGTACAAGTGGGAAGCATCATCGAAGGAAAAGTGACAGCGATTAAACCGTTTGGGATGTTCGTAGCAGTCAGCGAAACGGAGCAGGGGCTGGTCCACATTTCCCAAGTAGCAAACGGTTTTGTTAAGGATATCAATGATCACTTTACCGTGGGGGCACAAGTAAAGGTAAAAGTACTCTCCATTGATGATGCAGGTAAAATCTCGCTTTCGGTTCGCGCAGCACTCCCAGCGCCTGAGCGTCCGGAACGTGAAGAACGCCGTGGTGGTGGATATCGTGGAGGCGACCGCGGAGGGAATGCAAAACGAGAAAGCGGAGCTTCTTTCGAAGACAAAATGAAAAAATGGTTGAAGCACAGCGAAGAGAACCTTGCGACAATCAACAAAAAGAACGCAAAACGCGGCTACTAAGCCTTGCGATAACTAAGAAGGACGGGATCAGCTCCCGTCCTTTTTTGCGTTTCCTATTCGAGAGGATTCCCCTCCTTTTCCCAATATTCCATCCCGCCGAGCATCTCTTTTACTCGAAAGCCGAGAGCGGCCAGTTTCGCGCAAGCTTTTGCAGCACCGTTGCAGTTGGGACCCCAGCAGTAGACGACCAGGAGCTTGGTCGGGTCCAGCGCAGCCGTCGTTTCAGCGGAAATAAGCGAATGAGGGAGATTCAAAGAACCGGGAACGTGACCATCCCGATACGCTTTCTCGCTGCGAGCATCCAGGATGTAAAAGCCTTCCACGCGGTTCTGGATGTCATTCCATACATCAGAGACATCTGTCTCAAGAGACAGCTTGTCGAGAAAATGAGTGCGGGCTACTTCAGGTGACGCGGCGGGTGTTTGCAATACAAGGGACATATCCAATCCTCCTCGGTACATGTGATGGTGATGTACACAGCATAGCATTGAAGTAATCATCACAGTTATCTATACTATTCAATGAGGATCATTACTGATTTCTATGGGAGGAAGCGGGATGGAGCTGGTCTATTTACATACTTTTCGCGAAGTAGCCCGGTATGGGAGTTTTACACGGGCAGCAGAAGAACTGGGCTATGCTCAGCCAACGGTAACGGCACAAATGCAAAAGCTGGAGCAGTCGTATGGAGCCCCGCTATTTGAACGATACGGGCGCAAGCTGCGACTGACGCAAGCAGGAGAAGCCTTGCTGCCGTACGCACGGGAATTGATTCGTCTGTATGGGGAATCTAAAGAAGTGATCAAGCAACAGACGACAGGCCCCATTGCCATTGGGACGATTGATACACTGGCGGCGTTCTTTCTGCCACCGTATTTACAGGCTATTTGCCAGCAATATCCTCAGGTTGATTTAGTATTGCGGACGGCTGGCGAAGCAGAAATTGTGCAACAGATCAGGGATGGTTATCTCGATTTCGGGATCATTTTCGATCGCCCTTGTACAGACCCTGAGTTAATCACCCACGTCATTCGTGAGGAAGAATTGGTGATCGTCATCCCACCCACCCATCGATTCACAACAGCAACTGTACTCACTGTCCATGACTTGAGCGGGGAGTCGCTTGTATTGACCGAAGAAGGCTGTACGTATCGGGGCATGCTGCTGGAGGCTTTTGGTGAGGTTGGGATGACCCAACGAATCGCCTGCCAATTCAGCAATCCGGAAGCGATCAAGCAGTGTGTACGCTGTGGTTTGGGTGTGGCATTGCTGCCGCTCATGGCGGTCAAGAGAGAGCTAACAGAAGGGGTGCTCAGAGCCATCCCGTTTCAGTCAAATAAGGCGCCGTTTTCCATTCAGCTTGTTTATCATAAAAAGAAATGGCTATCACCTTCCATGGTGACGCTTGTGGATACGATTACGAGATCACAGAGAGAGGAATCGTGAGCAGGATGCAGCTAGATACTTCACCATTTGTCGCATGTACACCTGAGGAGACAGTCCATCAGGGAGTGCGGCTCTATACCGTTAGCTACTATAGTCAAGACTTGCTGGTAAAAGCTGCATTGGCTGTGCCGGAGGTTTATTTTCAGGAGGGAGCATGTCTGCCGGCTCTCTTGTATTGCCGAGGCGGGATTAAAGGTGTAGGGCGCGTCAGACCAGAGAGAATCAGTCAGATGGCTGCTTTTGGCTACGTGATTCTCGCTCCTCATTACCGTGGCAACGAAGGCGGAGAGGGCCGGGATGAATTCGGTGGGGCAGACAGGCATGATGTGTTTGCCGCATTTGAATTGCTCCGCAGCATGGAGAAGGTGGACGAGGAGCGAATCAGCGTCTACGGCTTTTCACGAGGTGGCATCATGGCCTTGTTTGCCGCAATGGAGTGCAAGGGCATGCTGTCTTGCGTCGTATGGAGTGGTGTCAGCGACATGTTTTTGACCTACGAGGAGCGGGTTGATCTGAGAAGGATGCTGCGCAGAATCATCGGTCATCCGCGAAAGCAGGAGGATGCTTACCGCTATCGGACACCTTTGTATCGGATGGACGAGATTTCTTGCCCTGTGCTGATCATACATGGAACGGAAGATGAGAATGTGGGGGTGGAGCATGCTCATAAATTGGCAGATGCGCTGACACGGGCAGGCAAACCGTATGAAAAATGGCTGGCGCAAGGGGCCAGCCATCTGTTTGTCGGGGAAGATATGGAGATGTATACGCGCAAAATGTTTGCTTGGCTGGATGCGCAAGTCTAATCTTCTTTTGGTGTAAGCGGCAGCGTAATGATGATATCCGTTCCTTTCCCCAGCTTGCTGTTCACGTGCAACTCCCCACCGTGGTTTTCGACCATTCGTCGGGAAATCGGCAGCCCCAGTCCTGTCCCATCCTCTTTTAAGGAGAAAAACGGATCGAATATCCGCACCAGATATTCTTGGGGAATGCCTTCTCCTGTGTCTCTGATATGAATATGGACAGCTTGATTATCCAGGCGGCTTTCAATGGAGAGAATGCCGCCGTCTTTCATGGCTTCAATGCTGTTTTTCATTAAATTAAGCAGGATTTGCTTTAATTGCTCGACATCGACATGAATGCGAATGCCGGGATCACAGCGATCTACGATTTCAATCCCATGCAGCATAGCCTCGGCATTCATCAAGGGAAGAATCGAATGAATGACACCAGTTAGCGCAACCTCGCGATAATCGGGCTTGGATGGTTTGGAGAGCATCAGCAACTCCGTCACGATGCGGTTGACCCGTTCAATTTCCTGCAAGATTAAGGGCAAATAGTACAAATCGCGCTCTTGATTCGATAAACGCTGTTCAAGAAGCTGAATAAAGCCGTAGATGACTGTTAGCGGATTGCGAATTTCATGAGCGGCCCCCGCTGCCAGCTGACCGACCATGGCCAGCTTCTCGGATTGATTCAAGTACTCTTGAATTTGCTCCTGCTCCGTAATGTCCAAGAAGGCGACCATCCACCCGGTTTCCTGATCGTGGTGATGATTGTGTAAAGGGATGTAAGAGACCAGAGCAATGAATGGTGTGTCGTCTTTTTTGTACAAAGTCATTTTGCGATTGACGAACCAGGGAGTCGGCTCATTGCCTGTGGGTGCTTCAAAGGAATCCTTGGACACGGGGTAGCCGTGATCGTCGAGCTTGACCAAATGCTGTGCCAACTGGTTTACATGAAGACCGACTGTCGCGTGGGAGCGAGTAATGATTCCAACAGGCAGAGAGTTTAAGATTTGCTCCCGGATGTTTTTTTCTTCGGTCAAAATTTGCCGTTGCCTTTCATCTTGTGCGAATAGATTGGCGATGCTACTCGACATTTTATTGAACTCCTGGGCCAACTCTAGGAATTCATCTTGATGGGTATAGACAATTTGCTGACCGAATGTTCCCTTCGATACTTCACGAGCTTGTTGCATCAGAGACTGGATCGGGCGCAAAAGCTCATTGCGGAAGTAAAACGTGCAGAATAGCCCAAACAAGATAGAGGCTACGGAAACCGTATACGTCAGGATCAACGAAACCTTGATGCTCTCATTCGAATTCTGAAACTCTTTATTCGTCTGATACTCCAGCTGATTGAGTGAAAAAGACAGATCTCGTTCCAACCGATCGAGCAATGGCTGTACTTCATTGGAAAGGACATAGCTGACGGCAGGAACATTCCCTGCTTGCAGCAACGGATTGATTTTGTTCAAAAAAATAAAGTCTAGTTTTGATATCGATTCAATAATGGTAAACAAGCCACTGTTCGCCTCGGTTTTGGGAAGCGAGGAAAAGCGAGCCGTATCGATCAGATTTGTATAGTACTGGTCCAGGTAAGACTCGTCGCGTGTCAATGTATACATGTTCAACGCATAGGTCTTGGTGTATATCTGGTTTTTGACTTCCAACAAGGCACTCGTTTGCGGTAAGAGGTTTTGCGTCAAATACACTTCATCAGAGGTGACCTTTGTCATTTGATAACTGAACAGGGTCGTTACGCAGCCGATGAGAAGCATCATTACGAGATAGCTGAGCATGATTTTTTTCTGAAATCCGAGATTGCTGAAAAGGGGCATGCTGATTAACCTCCATACGAGCCACGGGAAGGAATGAGATTTTGCAGTTCCCGTTCTAAATCTTCACGTACATCATCTGGAACCATGTGTCCGAATTGACTGAGACGGTTGACCCCTTCTGCAAGGCCGTACATGACTTTTCCATTGGGGAGATCCCCTTGAATAAACTGTTCCATGATGATGCGGTAGCACTGACGAACATCCTGCATCATGGAGGCCAGCACGTATTCCGGAGCGATATAGCGTTGATCGGCAATATATCCGATGGTAAATACTCCTGCCCGCTGCGCTTCTGTAATCACTTCGAGATTGAAGCTGTCGCCTGTGGTGTAGATGACATCCACCCCTTGTGAAATCATGTCGCGAGTCGTGCGAATGGCCCCCGCAATATCATTAAAATCAGGAACCTTTCCCACAACGATAGTGGTTTTAGGCGATGCCTTTTTCACTCCTTCGATAAAGCCTTCTACTTGAGTTAACTCTGTGGGCTTATCTACCATGATGTATCCGACTTTATCCGATTTCGTCATTTTCGCGGCTAGGATACCGACAAGCTTGCCGGCAGGCTTCATATCGTAACGAATCGTCGTCTGATTTGGATGCGGAGCCTCTCCATTAAAGGAAACAAAATGTGATTTCGGATAGCGAAGCGCCACGTCTGTAAAAGGATCAGAGAAGATGAGGCCATGACCGAGTATGAGATCATAGTCGTTGGCTGCATATTTCTCAGCCACCTTTTTGATCTGCTCCGGTTTTATATTATTGGCGATTTCGAGTGAAAAGTTAAATCTTTTTTGCAGTTCTGTCATACTCTCCAGTGCACTGCTGTTCCAGCCCTGATCATAAGTGGGGCCCTCCAGCAATAGGGCGACACGCACTTTGTCAGAAGAATGGCTGCTTTTATTCATGACTTTATCGAGATGCTTCATGCTTGTAACGAATTGACTGGTAATGAGCAGAAGCAGCCCGACTACCAAACCGGTAAATAAGACGGGAAATGGCAGCAGCTTTGGCATGCGGGATTCCTCCATAGAAAAAAAGCATAATCCACTTGAAAATATAGATACACGTCATGCCTATTATATCGGTTCTCTCAGGGTTGTGCATGGAAAAAAGGGATACGGACAGGCTAAGCATATGGAGAACATATCCCCCTACCAAGAGGGAACAGAAGGGAGGCGTAGAAGCGATGGAAAACGATATGGTGGAAATCCCCCAGATTCATATTCCTGATGAGGTTACACAGGTCGATCGACCGGAGATTGGAGAGACCACTCCACACCCAAAACCAGATAGCCCTTTGGCGTCGATCGGGACAGCCGACCCCGCCAACGACAGCGGTTCGAATGAGAGCAGCGAGCGAATCGGATTTATTTCATAATGCCGATCGGATTTGGCGCTATTCGACAAAAGAAGTCATTTTCTCTCGTGGACAAGACTTGCGATTTCTGCAAAAGTAGGAAGTAGAATAGCAAGCGAGATGCGAGGGGATAAGACTGCATGGCCCGATTGCTGATAGTAGATGACGCAGCCTTCACGAGAAGGGTGCTGACGGATATGTTAGGCGAGCAACATGAAGTTTGTGGAGAAGCGAGCAATGGTTTGGAGGCAATTGAAAAGTACAAGGAACTCAAGCCAGATATTGTGACCATGGATATTACCATGCCGCACATGCACGGGATTGAAGCCATGCGTCACATCCTGGATTTTGACTGTGATGCCAAAATTTTGATCTGCTCAGCAGTCGGGCATCGGCAGAAGGTGCTGGAAGCGATGAGGACAGGAGCGAGTGATTTCGTCGTAAAGCCTTTTCAAAAAGAGCAGATTCTCGATGCAATCGCACGACTTTTGTAAACAGGAAAAAGCAAACAGCCGCCAAATCCCGGGTGGGAGGGTGGCTGTTTTTCTGTAAGTCATGATATTTACAAGCTGATTTCTGTTCCAATGCCGTTGGCTTTCGCCCGTTCAAAGACCGTTTTGGCAACCGCTGTGTCCAAATAGGCAATCCCCACAGATTTGTACAGCGTGATTTCTTCATCGTTTTCTCGGCCAGGCTTTTTCCCAATCAGAATGTCCCCCAGCTCAGCGTGCATTTGTTCAAAGCTCCATTCTCCGCGTTCGATCGGAATGAGCAGATCGCCTGCTTCGTGCCGAGCTCCCTCCAGTGTATCCACCACAACTTTGCTGTTTTGTACGGTAGTCAAGTCGACCTCTTGCATATGAGGAAGAAAAGCACCGATGGCATTGATATGCGTACCGGGACGCAAGTGTGTTCCATCAAACAACGGGCTGGTAGCCTTGGTGCTGCAAATCACGATTTCGGCATTTGCCACCGCTTCATTGGCATCATCCATAACCGTGACTTCGCCTTGCCACTCCGGGTAGAGGGAGAGGAGTGTTTGTTTCATTTCGTCTGCTTTCTCACGAGTGCGGTTATAGAGATAAATGTTTGTCAGCGCACGGACCTCCATGACGGCTTGAATCTGTCCGATCGATTGTGCCCCGCAGCCCAATACAGCGCAGCTTTGCGCATTTTTTTTTGCCAAGTATTTGGTGGCAACGCCACTGCTTGCACCTGTGCGCATAATCGTTAACAGGCTTGCGTCCATCATCGCTACATGCTGCCCTGTTTTTGCTTCGGTCAACACGATCACGCTTTGGAGGGCTTTGATATCGTGCTTGTAATTCTCGGGGAAAATGCTGATGATTTTTACCGCTACATAATCGTCCGTTTCCAAATAGGACGGCATATATAGACTGGTTGCTCCGTATTTCGGATGGTCAATGGCAGTACGAACAGGGGTGGTGACGTTCCCCAGCATATGCTCACGGAAGACCTGCTCCACATCTTCCAAGCAATCTTTCATCGTGTAAATTTGTTCAATGTTTTCACGGCTTAATACGAGCATGACATTCTTCCTTTCCATCAGGATTCGTCCAAATCCAAGTCCTTTGTTTCCTTCGTAGCAGAAACCGCAATAAGAGAAATAACCCCGGAAATGACGATGTAAAAAGCGATTGGCACCCAGGAGTTAAAGGAGCTTAACAAGGCAGTAGCGATCAGTGGAGCAGTACCGCCCGCCAAAGCAGCACCGAGCTGGTAGCCGACCGTTACCCCTGTATAGCGTACATTCGTACTGAAAATTTCGGAGAACATCGTACCCAATACGGCTGTGACTGGAGCCCAGAGAATCCCGAGTCCGATGACGGTAGCGACGGTAAGCCAGAGGGCTGATTTCCATGACAGCATATAAAAGTAAGGGAATGCAAACAGCATCATCGCTATCGTTCCCGCGATATACAAAGGCTTTCTTCCCACTTTATCCGACAGTATGCCCATGTACGGAATCGCGATGGTTGTCACCAATGTGGCGATCGTCACGGCATTGAGTACCGTTATTCGGTCGTAGCCCAAGTAGTTCGTCGCGTAGGCAATAATAAACGTCGAGAAAATATAGAACGGCGCCGTCTCTACCACTTTGGCTCCGACGGCAATCAGAACGGCTTTCCAGTGGTAACGAAATGTATCTATGATGGGAACCTTCGCAATGTTCCCCGTCTTTTTTGCTTCTTGAAAAGCAGGTGTTTCATCGATGCCATTGCGAATCCAGAGTCCTAAAAAAACAAGCGCTGCACTCAACAGAAATGGAATTCGCCAGCCCCAAGACATGAATTGATCATCGGGAAGCGCACTCATGAAAGAAATGGCCAACGTGCCGAGCAGCATGCCGATCGTTACCCCCATTTGCGGGATGCTTCCAAAAAAGCCGCGTCTGCCTTTGCCGGAGTACTCTACGGCGAGAAGCAATGCACCTCCCCATTCACCGCCGATCCCCAAGCCTTGAATCAAACGCATCAGCACGAGAAGAATGGGAGCCCAGATGCCAATGGCATTGTAATCAGGCAGCAAACCGATCAGGACGGTAGCGCCTCCCATCAGCGACAACGTCAAGACAAGCGTCTTTTTACGGCCGATTTTGTCCCCAATATGACTGAAGATCACGCCACCCAAGGGCCGGATGAAAAAGGGAAGACCAAATGAGAGATAAGAGAGCAGTAAGCCTACAGTTGGATCAGAAGAAGGAAAAAATAGCTTGTTGAATACGAGCGATGCCATGGTTCCATACAGAAAAAAGTCAAACCACTCAATGGAGCTGCCAATCAGGCTCGCGACCAACGCTTTGTTTTGAACCTTTTTAGAAACGCCCGCTTGTGTTTGTAATGCCATCGGGTAATCCTCCTTTGTCAGTAGATATTGAAGTGTCACTTCAATTCAAGAAAGTGAAGTACTACTTCAATTTTTAAAAATAAAACGATTACAAATCTGATAATAGTAAAGATTATAAAATGCAATATAATTTCGAGCAATAGTAAAAATTGATCCTTATGCTAACTTTACAGCTTTTTTCAGGAAAGAGTATGATAGACCTATCCTTTTTACGGCGAGGTATGCAAATGGAACCTACCATTGGTGTATTGATCAAATCGCTTCGTGTCGGCAAAAAGAAGACACTCAAACAAATTGCGGAAAAAACACAGCTGTCGATCAGCTTTTTGTCCCAAGTAGAGCGTGGGAAGTCTTCCATTACGCTGGAGTCATTGAAAAAAATTTCGGAAGCCTTGGGAGTGAGCCCAGGCTATTTCTTTTCGGGCGAGTCGATTGGAGGAAATGAGCGGGTGCGCAGGGCGAGCAGAGCGCGATCCCAGCTTCAGCGTGCGCCATTTATGTATGAGGACCTGTCCGGTCAATTGGCAAATCCGTCGCTCGTACCGATTCTCGTCACGCTTTCACCGCACGGAGAAAAAGGCACGCCTTTTGCACATAAGGGGCAAGAGTTTATTTACGTCCTCGAGGGTGTGCTGACACTTTTGCTCGGGGAAGAGGAGCATGATTTGTTCCCTGGCGACAGCATTCACATGGAATCCTCCGTACCGCACAACTGGGTGAACCGTACAGGCGAGGTCACTAAATTCCTTTGTGTCAATTCGCATGACAGTGACAGGATTCCGACCGCTCCTCATTAATTGAGCGAGAGCGTTTAGCGAAGTCATGTTTTCTACTATAATAGAAGAACGCGTAGAAAAGAGCGGTAAAGAGGTGAAAGTGTGCCCGTAGAGCCTAATTATTTTCAACAGTATCAGCATGCTGATATCGACGAATTAGCTGATGTCATTGGTGAACTTTTGCAAAATCCGATAACGGTTGAAGATGCCGATCATAAACTGATTGCTTACAGTTCACACGGAGAAAGCACAGACGAAGCGCGCTGGTCTACCATCATGGGGCGACGGGTACCGGAAAAAGTACTGACGCGCCTCTGGAAGGACGGCGTATTCCAGGAGCTGTTAACGAAAGACGACCCCGTACACATCCCGGCCAAGGACGAAATCGGCTTGGGGAAGCGCGTGGCAATTGCCATTCGCAGAGGGAGCGACGTGCTCGGTTACATTTGGGCACAAGAGGTGAATCGACCGATTACCCAGGACGATGACGAAATTCTTCGTCAAGCAGCTCGCGTAGCTGTCTCGCGTCTCATCCAGCGGCAGGGGAAACGCAAGGCGGAGGAACAGCGACGTAAGGAATTTCTGTGGGAGCTGTTGCTGGGGAATCACAGCAGTGAGGCTGTCATTCGGCAAAAAGCGGACACCTTGCAGATGCAGCTTCCGACCTGTTATTTAATCTGTATTATTGAAGCGGCGGGAGCTCGTCTGGATCAGTACTTGTATCCGTTATTAATGCGTGACAAGCTGCTCTGGGTTGTCGACGGCTCGCAAATCATCTTGTTGATCGGTCTATCCGATGCGAAAAAAGAGAAGAGCGACGTGCTCATTCGCAAGGTGGAACAGTTCCTCGCCGACTCGCTCGGCAAGCTCGAAGCACATGTCACGGAAGGACGCCAGGTGATTGCCGGGTACGGGAGAGATTACAAGTCCTATACGGATATTGTGAAAAGCTACAGGGAAGCGCTGCATGCACTCAAGATCAAGAAGCTGTTTCCGCAGGAAAATGAAGGGATTCACGGGTACCACGAGCTTGGGATTTATCGATATTTACTACAACTGAAACAGTGGGAGGAGGAGCAGGGCTATCAGAATGAACGGCTGGAAAAGCTTAGACAGTATGATCGCGACAACCAGACCACGCTCTTGACGACATTGGAGACTTTTTTGGATGCCGCTGGCAAGGTCAACAAGACAGCAGAGCGTTTGCATATCCACATCAATACGTTGAGCTACCGACTGAGACGAATTGAAGAGATCATGCGTGTCGACCTCGACAATATGAACCAGCGGGCTGCCTTATATTTAGAGTTGAAAATAGCCAAATTAGATGGGGAACAGTAGTTTGTTTGTGAATTTTCACAAATGAAAAGACGCTAAAATTAAAGGAATCTCCAAGGAGTATGCCCGAAGATACGCTGTACAATAATAGTAACCGCAAAGAAATTGGCGTTTCCAAGGAGGACATACTTATCATGATCGTTGGAATTCCAAAAGAAATTAAAAATAATGAGAACCGCGTAGCCATTACCCCAGCAGGTGTAGCTGCTCTGGTACAAAACGGACATTCCGTTCGTGTAGAAACAAGTGCAGGGCAAGGCAGTGGTTTTACGAATGAAGATTACAAGGCAGTAGGCGCTGAGATCGTAGAAACAGCAGCAGAGGCATGGGCGTCTGACATGGTAATGAAAGTAAAAGAACCACTCCCTGCTGAATACGGATATTTCCGCGAGGGTCTGATTCTGTTCACGTATTTGCATCTCGCACCAGAGCCTGAATTGACTCGTGAATTGATCGATAAAAAAGTGATTGCAATCGCTTACGAAACCATTCAGCTAGACAATGGCGCTCTGCCTCTGCTGATGCCGATGTCTGAAGTAGCAGGCCGCATGTCTGTTCAAATCGGCGCGCAATTCCTGGAAAAGCAATACGGTGGAAAAGGCGTTCTGCTCGGTGGCGTACCAGGCGTACCAAAAGGCGAGGTAGTCGTAATCGGCGGCGGGATCGTCGGAACAAACGCAGCGAAAATGGCGCTTGGACTGGGTGCAAATGTAACCATTATCGATGTAAACGCAGACCGTCTGCGCCAGTTGGATGACTTGTTCCAAGGCCGCGTTCAGACGCTGATGTCCAATTCCTTCAACATCGCAAACGCTGTGAAAAAAGCAGATTTGCTGGTTGGCGCTGTACTCATTCCAGGTGCTCGTGCTCCGCGTCTGGTAACAGAAGACATGGTTAAAGAAATGTCACCTGGTTCTGTGATCGTAGACGTTGCGATTGACCAAGGTGGATCGATTGAAACCGTTGACCGCATCACGACTCATGACAAGCCAACCTATGAGAAGCACGGTGTGATTCACTACGCGGTAGCCAATATGCCTGGTGCAGTCGCTCGTACATCTACATTGGCCCTGACCAACGTAACCGTTCCTTACGCGGTACAATTGGCAAACAAAGGCTACGCACAAGCGATTCGCGACAACAAAGCATTGGCGAAAGGCGTAAACGTCATCGACGGTAAAGTAGCTTACAAGGCTGTCGCAGATGCGCATAACCTGCCGTATGCTTCTATCGAAGAAGTTTTGCTGGTGAAAAACTAGCTTCAACGGTAAATAGATGATAGAAGAAACTGCTTGTCCGAGCTTACGGCAAGCAGTTTTTTTATTATTTATTCATTCGGCCGAAGCGGGTCAGGGTATTTGACCGAATCC
Source organism: Brevibacillus sp. AF8 (assembly GCF_021270385.1). Classification (NCBI taxonomy): domain Bacteria; kingdom Bacillati; phylum Bacillota; class Bacilli; order Caryophanales; family Paenibacillaceae; genus Brevibacillus; species Brevibacillus sp. AF8. The sequence continues at coordinate 126,209 of NZ_JAGQDN010000013.1, forward strand.
ATCTTCATTTTTCCGGAATCACTTAAGTACATATGCACCTGGATTTGGGTCAGGGAATCAGGTGTGAGCTTATTGCGCTTGCGTATTTCATACTTTCGCCAAGCCTGGTAGTCTTGTTTAAACAAAGCTTCCTCCAGGCTATATAGATCAACCCCTGCTTTGACTCCTTTCAGAAACGTCCCGCGAATCTGCTCGGCTACCTGTTCTTCGGAGCTTTTTACTACGAAAGCAGGTGTAACCGTACTCATCATTTCACGAACGAACCCTTTAAGCCGAACATTGACCTGATAACGAGGATGGTCTCCGGTGGTAATCGGAATGATGTCCAATTGGACATGCTCGATACGCATTGTTGCTTTGGGAATGTTGTTTTGTCTCACAACGAGGCCAGCAAATTTTGTGTCAGGATTCATCCACCGAATCCCCATTAAATCACGATTGGGGAAGTAACCCTGCCAATTTCCACGATGAATGGCGTGGATGCCATCGATGGAGAGACGAGAAATAAAACGGTTATTTTCTTTCCAGGAACGCTCGTACAGCGTGATGTTTGGCAATAACACGGTGTTTGCTGGCTCCCAAAAGTCCGAGATAAACCGAAAAAATTGGATCGGCTCGATAAACGAACGTTGCTCATAAACATCCTTTGGCTGATGCAACAGAGAGTCCAATGGAGAAAATCCGACCAAAGAATGAGAGCTTAACACTTTGTCAATCGGCTCCCGTGTTCCGAATACCCATTTGGTGTAACGAATCAGACCGTATCGATTCATAATATCATGGGAGGTGATAATGCCCTTTTGCAAGAGACGCTCATGAAATACAAGGGAGGATACAAAGCCTAGAAATACGGGCACCTGCGCGTTTTTTTGCAGGTTATCAAAGGCAGATTGAAGTGTTTTCCCTCTTCCGATCGAAATGGTCGCAGGTGGTGCTTGAAGGGTAGTTGATGACTCCTGCTTCGCGACGGTAGACAGATCGGTGGATTGGGCATATAGAACATACTCATTGTTGACGTAATCGATGCCCATGGCAGATAAGTAGCGAAGATCCTGGATCGATTTCTGGTCCCAGCAGCCGCTAAGAAGAGTCGTTGCCAACAGCAGCATAGCAGAAGCAATCCGCATGCATTTCATTTGGGATCGCCACCCTTAGCCGATCTCGTCCGTAAAAAACTGGTCATGGACTTGAATAAAACAATGAACAGGGTGGACAAGGAGTTGGATGAACCCATCAAAATATACGATCTGCCAAAGGAGGTCAAGGTGGACAAATAGTATACGATGGCAATCATCCCGAGGATAAAGCCGTACATGCCGATGGTTGCGGAAAGGAAGAAAACAGCGAAACGTGCCACGGTAACGGCTCCGCTTAATGCCTGGTTGACCAGTGTAAAGGAGGCAACGACTGTCAAGGAGCCGATAAACAGCATTGAGGGCGATGTCAGTCCTGCACGAATGGAAGCATCCCCGATAATCAGTGCGCCGACTAATGCTAGCGTCTGCCCGACGTTTTTGGGCAAGCGGGCACCTGCCTCGCGCAGAAATTCAAAGATAAACAAGATGATAAATAGCTCCATTGGCGCGGAAAATGGCAGCCCTTTTCGGCCTTGTGTAACGGTAGCGAGCAATTGAAAAGGAAATTGCTCTACATTATAAGCGGACAGCGCAATCCAGAAGCCAGGCAGAAAAATCGCGATCCAAAATCCACCCAAACGCAGAATGCGTTCCAACCATACATAAGAAACCGGATACTGATCATCTTCGGGAGATTTGATGAGTTCGAGCAAGGTAACCGGTGCTACGATTGCCAAAGGTGAGCCGTCTACCAATACGACCACTTTCCCTTGCAGCAGCATGTAAATTGCATAGTCAGGACGTCCCGTATAATCAACTAACGGAAACAGCGAATGAGTATTGTCACTGAGTAATTTCTCCAGGATAGCGCTATTCAAGATTTTTTTTGACCGACAATTGAGGAGCCTCTCGCGCATCATCTCCACGAGATCCGAAGATACTCCATCTGTGATATACAGCATCGCAACTCTTGTACGCGAGCGTGTTCCGAGAATAAAAGGCTCATAGGCCAGGGTAATGGTTCGCATACGCTTGCGAATGAGAGCTACGTTCGTGGAGAGATCCTCGACGAAGCCGTCGCGTGGACCTTTGATCGATATTTCTGTATTGGCTTCCTCAGGACCGCGCTCTGGCCGATTGGAGATATCCCAGGCGAATGGCGGGGAGTCTCCGATGAAAATCAGCAAATCTCCTGCAAACAGTCGCTCCACCCACAACTCTGGATTCGTAAAAAGCGGGAAAAGAGGCAAGGAACGCAAATCACCAATAGCCAGGAATCGCTCCAATTGCGGCAATGCCGTATCTTGTAATTGACGAACGTCTGCAAGTCCTTCGCAATAAAGCATCAATACAGGCTGGTCCTCGGTTGTGACTGTTCGCATAAAAACGACGTCCGCACAATGCGCGAATTTTTCCCGCAGTTCCTCTTCAAGGGTCATGGCCTATTCCCTCCTGTCTGGATGGCTTGCGCAGAGTAACCAGCATGAGTGCGAGAGTAATCACAACGATAATGACTAGGTAAAGCGGATAGTATACGTGCGTCAGAAATGATACGAACTGCATGTCGCTGTATGGGAGGCTGGTAAAGGCGATCATGCTTCCGCCTAGAAAAATCATCATGAATCTGCGTTCTTTTTGGGTACGGATGGTGAGTAAATCTCCCAAGAGCAGCAAGCAAATCGTGATGCGTATAAAAGCCCCAGCGAGCCATTGGAAAATGGAGAAAAACTCCATGTTCTCGATGTCTTTTCCAATCGTGAGTAGCCGCCATTGCTCAAATGCCGGAAAGCGTTGGCGCGCAGACTCTATAGGTCCAAATTCCGCAATAGCCCCTGTCAACGGACTGAGTGTCAGCAGAAGCGTGATGCCGAGCATGACCAAAAAGTGTACGAGGCGCAAGGGCTTACGTACATGAGGTTGGAGCAATAGCAGCAGAAACATCTCTGAAATACCGCCGCCTACATAGAGCATCCCGTGAAGAAGAGGACCATACCCATGCTGGAAAAGCGGCAACAAAAGACTATAATCCTTTTTAGGAATATTGCCAAAAGCGATGAAAAATCCGAGCAAAACCACGACAGGCAACAAGATTCCTGCTGTGATTCCTACGGAGGTTATTCCCCCGATAGACGCGAGTATGCATAAACCCATTAAGGCTAATGCGGTCACCCACTCGGGTGTTCGAGGCAAGTAGTTGACGGTCGTCCATGTCTGGGTATCGATTAGATTGGTTAGGGCCATCATGTACAGGCAGACCATGATCGGGGTGAGCAACAGATGGCTGACGATTTTTCCTGAGCGTTGCGCAAGCCATTCATGCAAAGACTGTTGCTTCGTACTTCGATTAACCACAAACAGCAAGTACGCCCAGAAGGAAAAAGGGATACCGGCAATCAACACGCTCAACCAAGCATCTCTTCCGGCTTTACTCAATAAGAGGGGGATAACGGTTACGTGGTTCGTAATGCCGATCGTCAGCATCATCACCATAATGGCTTGACCAATCCCGATTTTTCCGTCCACTTTCATGAAAGACTTATCCCCCTGTGCGTGGTGGTGCTGTTAGGATTTGCCTGCTTGGCTGGAAATATGTATCACGTATAAAGGTTACATCCTCCCGAAAAAGTATGGTATTCTACTATGAGGTAAAAAGGTAGAAACGGAGTAAGGAGTGCAGCCGATGTATCAGCTCATAAGAAAATATCTGTTCCAGCAAGATGCGGAAGAGATTCACGAAAAGACAATTGGTGCCTTAAGGCTGGTGGAGGATTCTGCTCCAGGCAAAAGCATCCTGAAGATGATCTATCAGGTAAAAGACCAGCGGTTGGAGAATAAGCTGTGGGGAATGACGTTTCCGAATCCAGTCGGACTTGCAGCCGGTTTTGATAAAAATGCAGAAGTCTACCATGCGTTGGGTGCCCTTGGTTTTGGATTTGTGGAAATCGGGACATTGACGCCGCAGGGGCAGCCAGGCAATCCGAAGCCCCGATTGTTCCGATTGCCGGAACATCAAGCTGTCATTAACCGAATGGGCTTCAACAATCATGGTGCGTATTTGGCTTCCCAGCATTTGGTCGATTACGCATACTCAGATGTTCCGATTGGGATTAACATTGGGAAAAACAAAGTAACGCCGAATGAAGAAGCGGCCGTCGACTATAGCAAATGTATGGACATGCTCTATGCATACGGTCACTATTTCGTCATTAACATCAGCTCTCCGAACACCCCGAATCTGCGTGACTTGCAGGAAACAGAGAGCTTGCGTCATTTGGTGCGTGCAGTAAGGGAAAAGGCAACCGAAATGGAAGCGCGTTCCATCAAGAAAAAGCCGATTTTGTTGAAAGTAGCGCCAGACATGTCAGATGAGCACATGCGCGATGTGGTTCACGCTGCTGTAGAAGAAGGCATTTCCGGAATTATTGCTACCAATACGACACTGTCACGCGAGGCGGTTTCCGGACATCGATTTGCCGAGGAAGCGGGCGGCTTGAGCGGAAGACCTCTTACAGAGCGTTCCACGGCTTGGGTGAAGGAGATTTATCAAGAAGTAGGAGATAAGGTACCAATTATTGGTGTCGGCGGTATTTATAACGGGGAAGACGCCTACGCGAAAATCCGGGCAGGAGCTAGTCTCGTTCAGGTGTATACAGGGATGATTTATCAGGGCCCAGGTATCGCCAAGCAAATCAACAAAAAACTGCTGAAGCTCATGCAACGCGATGGCTTTAAACATATTAGTGAAGTGATTGGCGTAGACGCAAAAGAATAGATAGAACAAAGTATGCATAGGTCGATGGCTCCGTTTGTAAGGGTCATCGACTTATGCGTTTTCGCTTATATTCTTCCGATTTATGTAGTGATCCGGTATAATGATGTGGGACAAACATGAATTGTCAGTCAATTGCATATAGTCGGCGTTAGGTGCCTTTATGTGACGCATAAAGGGTAACAGGGAATCGGGTGAAAGTCCCGAGCGGTCCCGCCACTGTAACCAGGGAGCTCTCTTTGAGAAGGAAACCACTCATTTTCGTATGGGGAAGGACAAGGAGCGCATGGATCTGGAAGCCAGGAGACCTACCTAGTAGCCACACCCACAGAACCTTCGCGGAAAGGAGCGGTGAATACGAGGCAATGAGGCTGTCTAGTCAGTCTGTTGTTTTGTGTGCACATCTCGTCCATTGATGGATGGGATTTTTTTGTTTGGAGGAAAGAACGAAAGTGAGTGAAGGAGGAATGAACATGAATCGATCTCGTCTCGTATCTACTTGTCTGATGATCGCGGGCTTCGTCCTGTATTTTTTGCTCAATGAACCTGAGACAGGACACGCGATGCACATCATGGAAGGGTATTTGCCTTTATCCTGGGCCTTATTTTGGTGGGCTGTCTTCTTGCCATTTTTTATTCTTGGGATTCGCTCGATTAACAAAATTGTAAAAGAACATCCCGAAATGAAGCTCCTAATTGGCGTTGCAGGAGCGTTTGCCTTTGTTTTATCTGCACTGAAAATCCCTTCGGTTACAGGCAGCAGCTCTCACCCGACTGGAACGGGCCTCGGTGCCATTATGTTTGGACCTTTTGCGATGTCTGTGCTAGGGAGCATGGTGCTCTTGTTTCAAGCCCTGCTATTGGCGCATGGAGGTTTGACTACGCTAGGGGCGAATGCTGTATCTATGGCAGTGGTAGGACCAATGGTGGCATACGGAATCTATCGGTTGATCATGAAAGTGGCAGGAAGCCAGCGACTGGCGGTTTTTGCGGCGGCGGCTTTGGCTGATCTCGCTACCTATGTAGTGACTTCGCTTCAACTGGCACTCGCATTTCCAGCTGAATCTGGCGGAGTGTTGGCCTCGTTTGCCAAATTCGCAGGAATTTTTGCATTCACGCAAGTACCGCTCGCCATCAGTGAAGGTCTGTTGACCGTTCTTGTTTGGAACTGGTTGTTATCTTACAACGCAAAAGAGCTTACACAGCTTCGTTTGCTCAAACGGGAGGAATCGCTGTGAAAAAAGGATGGAACTGGCTTTTACTCATTGGAGTAATCGTACTGGCTATTGTCCCGCTGTTGCTGGTTCAGGATTCGGAATTTGGCGGCGCAGATGGCGTGGCAGAGGAAGCGATCAAGGAAATCGCCCCGAACTACGAACCGTGGTTCCAGCCGCTGATAGAGCCGCCAGGGGGAGAGACGGAGAGTCTATTGTTTGCGGTGCAGGCGGCGTTGGGAGCGGGAGTGGTTGGCTACGCCGTGGGCTTGTACAAAGGCCGGTTGGATAAGCGGAAAAAATGAACGGACTGCAGCTTGATTCTCTCTCTTATCAAAACAGGCTGAAACGTCTGCCGCCTGCTCATAAGCTATTACTGGCGAGCGCATTGTTACTGCTCGTCCTGGTAGGACATGTATGGATGCAGATGGCTGTCGCTGTGTGGATGACGGTATGGGTAGTGGTGTATGCCCGGATTCCTGTCCGTATCTATTTTACCTTTATGATCGTGTCGCTCTCGTTTTTCGCTGCGGGGCTTCCTGCTCTACTGGTTGAAGGGGCGAGAGCAGGAGAAGTGCAGGTCCAGGTCGCGGCAGCATGGGAGCTGGGTTCTTATGTGCTCTATGTGCCGATGTCGTCCTTCAGTAAAGCTTGGATCTTGTTTTGGCGTACCATGGCGAGCTTATCCTGCTTTGCTTTCATTTTGTTTACCGTGCCGTTTGCTGAAATTTTGCAGGTGCTTCGCCGGCTACGTATGCCTGTCCTTGTAACTGACTTATTAATGATCATGTATCGGTTTATTTTTGTGTTGGTAACGATTTCTCATCAGCTCTGGATTGCCCAACGTTCGCGCGGAGGTCATCGCGGCTTCCGAGCGACGCTTCGGGATGCAGGGGTTCTCGTTGCGCAATTGTTTGTCAGAGCAATGCGCAAATACGAAGCCTTGCACAAAGGAATGGCGGCTAGGGGCTTTGGGGAGAGCATGCAGGTGCTCTCGTTTCATACCCACTCCCGCTCGCGCCGCTATGAGTGGGAGGCAATCGCAGGCTGTATGCTGCTGGTGCTGCTTGAGTGGTGGACAGGAGGTTGGCGGTTATGACATCACGGTTGTTGGAGTTCATCGATTTGCAGTACACGTATCCGGGAGGGCGGGGACCTGTCCTGACAGGGCTGTCCTTATGGATTCCTGAGGGGAAGAAATGTGTTCTTTTGGGACGGAATGGCTGTGGGAAGTCGACTTTGTTCTTGCATGGAAACGGAATCATCGAGCCACAGCAGGGACAAGTGCTGTGGAAAGGAAAACCGCTTGTCTACAAACGAGCCGCATTGCAAGAGATGACGCAAAAGGTGGGCTTGGTCTTTCAAGATCCCGAGCATCAGTTGATCGCAAGCACGGTCGCAGAAGATATATCCTACGGTTTATGCAATCAGAAGCTGCCTGTGGAAGTAATCCGGGCAAAGGTAGAAAAGGTGCTGGATGCATTCGGGTTGAGAGAGCTGGCAGAAACTCCGATTCATCATTTGAGCCTGGGACAAAAACGGAGGCTGGCGCTCGCGGGGGTCATGGTCATGGAGCCAGAGCTTTTGCTATTGGACGAGCCTACTGCGTATTTGGATCGCTATCAGACCAAAAATTTGCTGCGGGAGCTCGAAGCCATTCACCGGCAAGGAACAACTGTTTTGATGGCAACACACGATATGGATATTGCCTTTGAATGGGCCGAGTGGATTTGCATCATGGATGCAGGCAGGCTTGTGTTCGCGGGAGATCCGCAGGAGGCATTGGAAAACAGAGCCATGCTGGAGAGCCTTCATCTGGGTATGCCGTTGCTCGTTGATGTGTGGGAGGCACTGCCTGAGCAGTGGAAGCGCGAGTTGGGCGGACATATTCCGCGTTCGGTGAATGAACTGCGTGAAATGCTCCGTGTTCAGCGGGTGTGGTGAATGGAGTGGGCGCTTTCGGGTAAGCTAACCCCAAAAAGCCATGGAGGTACGCAGTATGGAACATGACTCTGTCTCGAGTTCATCTGTCCCAAATCATCAGGAAAAAGGAGTCCCTCGCCAAGTAAAGGATGAATTGATGTATCAGGTGTTGGAGAAAGACATGACCACCGCTGAACAGGAAAAGAAGATAAAGGATGATTACCTAAAAGGAAAGGCGTAAATTTGCGCCAAGAAGCCCTTCTCGCCACAAAAAGGCGTGAAGGGCTTTTGGACGTCTTAGGTAAGAGAGGGATTTGATTCTCGCTGAAAAAGTAAGAAGATTTGTACGGATTTTGTAGGGATATGTCATTTCATCACGAATAACGTAAAGAAGGCACTTACTTACAATGGGAGAAGTGATGAGGTTGTGATTTCAACTTTGAATAAGACGCTATGCGTTCAGCAACTCGTAGAAAAGTTAAGAGACAAGCAGCTTCTTCATGTACCAATCGCTGATCTTCGAGAATCCAATAAAGCGTTGTATGAATACGTCAATGAGCTCAATGACTCGATTGCGATCATTCCGACCACGATTAATTCTGTCATTACAGGCGTCATCCGCTTCCAGGAAGGGTATTTTATTACCTTGGGCATGCTCATCTGGAAAGACGCCAACAAAAAAGGGGCATTCAAAGAAGGGACGTTTCTTTTTTACAAGCATGACGCTCATGATTCGATTGAGGATTGCGTTCATGTTACCAATTCCATCGAGAATCACAATCTGATGGAAAGCCTATTCTTTGCGTGCTGCGAGAGCAAGGATGGCGATTCCGTGCTTTCCTATTCGCATATCGAGCATGCGATCACATACGGAGAGCTGTATCGTGATATGAAGACCAAAATCAAAAAAGGGTTTGCGTAATGAGGGAAACTTTACATGCCAAGTTTTGGGTGATATACTACTGAAAATTTATAAAATATTCCAATTGAAGAGGAGTTTTCCTACTTGATGATTATGAAGTAACGTCTTGCTATTCACCAGTTGGCCCGACCCCCTCCACGTAAATGGTTTTGTTTTCCTACAAATAAAAACCACTTACAACCAAATGGAGGAATATCACGATGAGTAAACCTGAAATGAATGTTGCCTTAGTAATTGGTCCGGATACGGATTTGGATAGCCAAGCAATCCGAAATACACTTGAGTATTTTGGAGCTCGAGTCTTTACGTACTGGATTGGTCGACCAAACGATTTGATTGATGTATTGAATGGTACCGACCTTTACCCAAATACCGATATGATTGTTCTGAATTTCCATGGAGATGAGGGTAGCCTCATTATGCCAGAGCTAGGCGAGGACGTTTACGAGGAAGGAGAACCAAAGGGTGACTTTGGCTCTGACGAGGTTAGACGTTTTGCCAAGTTGGATGGAAAAATCGTGTTAGGTAACGGATGCTCGCTTGGTGATCTCGAATTAGCGAAGGCCTTTCTGGACAGTGGTTGCCATACGTATATCGGGCCAGATGATTACCCGGACGGAAATTCTGCGCTGATGTTCGCCCTGCGCTTTTTCTACGAGGTAATTCAAAACAAGAAAAGCGTGGAAGCAGCTTTTCGAATTGCAAAGGCAACGGATGAAGAAACCGGGATGTATCAGCTTTATGTAAAAGAGTAATGGAAACGCAAAGGGAGCCTTGTACGAGGCTCTTTTTGTGTCGAGAATTGTCAGGTTGTTATTCTTGTTGGCAGTCATATTTTGGATTATGGTAGGAGAGACTTATTTCAATTATGGGGGTATTTCTTTGAAAAAATTGGCTTTTTTCATAGTGGCTTTCGCCATCATGTTGGCTGGATGTAGCTCCGGGCAATCAACAGAAACGGCAGCATCTTCACCAACAACGCCAACAGGTACGGTACCAGCAACAACGCCAGCGACGCCAACTGGCACGGCTCCAGCTGAGGCAACCGCGCCAGCAACACCAGCAGCAGAATCGAATGCTCCTGCAACGACAGAGAAAGCAACGATCACGAAGAGTGAATTTGAACAGATTGAAAATGGGATGAGCTTTGAGGAAGTAAAAAAAATAGTGGGCGGGGAAGGCGAACTGCTTGCTGAGGTTGGGAAAGAGGGAGAGGAAGGACACACAATCGTCTACATGTACGAGGGCGAAGGGACGATTGGAGCAAATGCGAATTTTTCTTTCCGAGGCGGAATTCTGCAAGTGAAATCGCAAATCGGACTGCAATAGGATGAAAAAGGGCGCAGGCAAATGCTTGCGTCCTTTTTGTTTAGTAGGTCATGGTACAGGCAAATCATGAGAAAAGCGCATAGAGTAGTGTGTCTAAGGAAAGGGGGAGACAGAATGGGTTTCTTTGATGGCTTTGATGACTTTGCTCTGATCCTGGTCCTTTTCGTTTTGCTGGTAATTGTCGGTTGTGATTGTTAGGGAAACAAAGTAATGCAAAGGGACATACAATCCCTTTGCATTATTCATTTACGAATGGAGGGGAGGGTGAAAAGTGGCTAGAAAAATCCATGGTTTTACCCCTGAGTTTTCTGACTGGCTCAAGTCAAATAAGGTCTCGGTCAGAAAGCTGCAAAAAAATCCTGAATCCCTTGGCCAGTACTATCAAGAGTGGGCAAAAACAAGCCGTAAGACGAGAAAAGAGTCCCGACCGCCAAGGGTTTCCAATCTAAACCTTGATATGGACACCATTTTAAATGGTGTACGCATAGCAAACGAGGTATTCAGAACGTTCCAAGGAACAAATGGGATTGGAAGTATGTTTAAAAGGTTCATGTAGTGGATTACAAATCTTGTCGAGAGTTATTCCAGCAATCCCAGCTCTTGGTAAACCTTGCTGGACACGACACCGTTCGGTATTAATTTTCGATCCCGTTGAAATTTCTTTAGAGCTGCAGTTGTCGAGGATCGAAACTTCCCATCGCATATTCCGTGATAATATCCAGCGCTCTTTAATCGAGATTGAATGAGCTGTACATCTCCACCAACGTCTCCCTCGGCTAAATCTCTAGGATCGTGGCTCGGGTCCCCCAATACATGACCATAAATCGTTACTTTTGTTCCGAGTGGAATCATCGTGAACAGTTCAATGACGTCGTTGTTTCGCATGCGGATACAACCATGGCTCAAATGCTGTCCGATGGAGTGTGGCTTGTTTGTGCCGTGGATGCCATAAATTCCCCAAGGGACGTTTAAACCTAACCATCGTGGACCGAATGAGGGTCCCCAATCTTTTCCTTTGGAAATGATTTTGTATTCTCCAACTGGTGTAGGGGTAGAAGGATTACCAACGGCAACGGGATACGTTTTTACTGTTTTTCCATGCTTTTTGACAATTAACTTGTGTTTTCTGGGATAAACCTCAATTGTAATAATCCCTTGGTCGCTTATGATTGGTAACGAATGCTCGGCGTAAACGACTTTTTGACCGATTTCGATTTCTGCAGGAAAGCTTACGGTTAGGAGAAGAATTGCAGCAAAACAAATGAGCAAGTGAGTTATCGTTCGATTCACCATTGTCAACGTTCATCCGATCATCTGTTTTTTTCACAGTACAACTTTAATTTGTGAATGGAAACAGCATTTTATTCGGGAGAACATGAAAGCCCTCCTCATCAGAGAAGGGCTGTTTCTTTGCTTATAGGTCGTAATACAGTTCATACTCTTTAGGATTCACTGTCCGCTCGACTTGCTCAATCTCACCGCGCTTTTGTGCAATCCAGCCTTCGATTACTTCTTTTGTGAAGACATTCCCTTCGAGCAAGAAATCATGGTCTTGTTCGAGTGCTACAAGTGCTTCTGCGAGAGAACCGGGAGCGCTCTTGATCTCGTGTTTTTCCGCATCGGACAAGTCGTAGATGTTTTTATCCATTGGTCCAAAGCCCAGTTCGCGCGGGTCGAGCTTGCGCTTGATGCCATCGAGGCCAGCCATCAGCATGGCGGCAAATGCCAAGTACGGGTTAGCAGTAGAGTCCGGGGTGCGGAACTCAACGCGGGACGCTTTTGGCGTAACGGCAGCAATCGGAATCCGAACGGCAGCAGAGCGATTGCCTTTGGAGAAGACGAGATTCACTGGTGCTTCATAGCCCGGAACGAGTCTCTTGAACGAGTTGGTGCTCGGATTCGTCAAAGCGATTAACGCAGGTGCGTGGTGCAAAATACCACCAATGTAGTGCAGCGCAGTCTCACTCAGGTTTGCGTAACCGCCTTGCTCGTAGAACAATGGGGTGTCGCCTTTAAACAGACTTTGGTGAACATGCATTCCAGATCCGTTGTCACCAACGATTGGTTTTGGCATGAAAGTAGCCGTTTTTCCGTGTTTCGCAGCTACATTGCGCACGATGTATTTGAACAACAATAGATTGTCTGCTGTACGAGTCAGTGTATCGAAGCGGAAATTGATCTCACCCTGACCGGCTGTTGCCACCTCATGGTGATGGCGCTCGACATGCAAGCCGCATTTTGTCATCAACGTGCACATTTCATTGCGGATATCCATTTGGGAGTCGGTTGGTTGAACAGGGAAGTATCCGCCCTTGTTGCGTACTTTGTAGCCGAGGTTTTGTCCTTCTTTCCCTGTGTTCCAGTAAGCTTCTTCTGAATCGATGTGGAAGAAGGAGCCAGACGGACCAGAGGCATAGCGTACATTGTCAAAGAGGAAGAATTCGGATTCTGGGCCAAAATAAGCAGCGGTAGCGAGGCCGGATTGTTGCAGATAGGCTTCGGCCTTGAGCGCAATGCCGCGAGGATCGCGTGTGTAGACGGTGTTGTCTGGATTGACGATGTTGCAGATGATATTCATGGTTTTGGCTTCTACGAAAGGATCGATGAAGGCGGTTGCCGGATCGGGCATCGCTACCATGTCGCTTTCTTCAATGGACTTGTAGCCGATTAGACTGGAGCCGTCAAATGCGACGCCATTGCGGAATGTTCCTTCGTCTACCGCGTAGGCAGGAACGGTGACATGGTGTTGGCGGCCGAGCAGGTCAACGATGCGAAAATCTACATATTCCACTTTTTCTGCGTCAATTATGGACAAGACTGTTTTCATATCCAACATGATTCACTCCATTCACGAATTAAAGTTAAGAATTCATTATCAACGTTCGGCTTTTCCTTGGTTTCTATATTCCGAATTATATCGACAATTATTATTGTTCGTCAAGAGGTTTTCTTACGTTGAATGTTAAGTTTTCTAACATTATATTGCGGGGTTTAGAAATTGGTTACTTTCTAATAAAATGTAGACAAATCAAGACTTATAAACGCGGAGGCGATATAGATGAAGGTTCTCGTACTGGGAGCGGGGGGCATTGGCGGTTATTTTGGTGGCAGGCTGGTTGAATCGGGAGTAGATGTAACGTTTCTTGTGCGCGAGCGTAGATACAAACAACTGCAGGAGCGAGGCTTGCGCATTCAGAGCATTCATGGAGATTTGCTTTTGGAGCAGCCACAACTGATTCAAGCAGGAGAGAAAGCGGGACCATTTGATGTTGTGCTTTTGTCCAACAAAGCTTACACGCTGGAAGATAGCGTGGATGCCATCGCTCCGTACGTAGGCGAGGACACAGTCGTTATTCCGCTGCTGAACGGAATCGCGCATATGGAACTTTTGTGGAATCGTTTTGGCCGGGATCGCGTGCTCGGGGGTCTGTGTTTTATTGAGACGACGCTGAATGCGGATGGGGATGTCGTGCAGACAAGTCCTATTCATGATGCGGTTTTCGGTGAGTGGGAAGGCGGCAAAAGTGAGCGTGTAGAGCGAATGGAGCAAGCCTTTTCCAAGATCAACGGAACGATGCGCGCAAGCACAAATATTCAACGGGAAGCCTGGCACAAATACTTGTTTATTGCGACATTTTCCGGTATTACCACATTGATGAATTCTGCTGTTGGACCGATCCGGGAATCGGCTTGGGGTGTAGAGCTGACACGTCAGCTTGCAGACGAAATCGCTTCTGTCATGAACGCTTTGGAGGCACCAATTAAGCCGGATATCGTCGACAAACAGATGGAGACTTTCCAAAATCAGCGTCCTCAAACGAAATCGTCCATGCTTCGTGATATGGAAAAAGGTCTTCCGGTGGAAGCGGATCATCTTCAAGGCTACCTCTTGGAGCGAGCGGAACAAAAAGGCTTGTCCACGCCGCTTTTAAAAGTTGTCTACAATAATCTGAAGGTTTACGAACAGAAGCGTGCAGGAGACAAATAAGGTATAATACGGGGTGAAATGTCTTTTGCTCACGCATTATAAAAAGTAGGAGGGGTAAAGATGGAAGTCATCAAGATTTCCCCCCGTGGATATTGTTACGGTGTAGTCGATGCCATGGTCTTGGCACTGCGAACAGCGCAAAACTTTGACTTGCCCCGCCCGATTCATATTTTGGGCATGATCGTACACAATGCTCACGTCGTTGAGGCGTTTGAAAAACAAGGGATAAAAACATTGGATGGTGAGGATCGGCTGGCTCTCTTGGATCAGGTTCATGAGGGAACGGTAATCTTCACTGCCCATGGCGTGTCTCCTGAGGTGCGCAAGAAAGCACGCGAAAAAGGCTTGACTGTCGTCGACGCGACTTGCCCGGATGTAACGAAAACACATGATTTGATCCGCGAAAAAGTAGCGGAAGGCTACCATGTGCTATATATCGGGAAAAAAGGACATCCAGAGCCAGAGGGCGCTATGGGGATCGCGCCGGATCACGTACATCTGGTTCAAAAGCTGGAAGAGCTGGAGGCGCTCGAACTGCCAACAGACAAGCTGATCGTTACGAACCAGACGACGATGAGCCAATGGGATGTCAAGCATCTGATGGACGCCATTCTTAAGCGTTTTCCAGGCGTGGAAGTGCATAATGAAATTTGTCTCGCTACGCAGGTTCGTCAGGAAGCTGTAGCGGAGCAAGTGGGAGAAGCAGATTTGTGCATCGTCGTAGGCGATCCGCGCAGCAACAATTCTAATCGTTTGGCACAGGTCTCGGAAGAAATCGCGAATGTTCCGTCGTATCGAATCGCTGATTTGTCTGAGCTGGACATTGAATGGCTGCGTGGAAAGAAAAATGTTGCGGTTACTTCTGGTGCTTCGACGCCGACTCCATTGACGAAGGAAGTCATCTCCTTCCTGGAGCAGTTCGATGAGTTCAACCCGACTACATGGGACAAAAAGCGGACCGTCAACATGGCGAAAATATTGCCGACGGTAAAATAAATCATGTAGGCATGCCTTGTGTTATGTTTTCTTACACGGTTAATTAACCTCAAAATAGGAGAGTTATATGCCAGAATCACACTCCGGTTTCGGGCTGGGGGGCGCAAAAGGCAGATACGTTAGTCTTTGCGCCCTTTATCTTTTTATTTACTACGGGCTTGGTGCTTTTGCTCCTCTCATTACGCAATACTACGAATCCATCCATCTAACTGGGACTCAAATCGGTCTCATCAGTGCAGTCGCGCCGATCGTTTCCATTGTGGCACAGCCGATGTGGGGGATGATCTGTGATCGCTATCAAATTCGCAAAACTGTGCTGATTCTGACATTGACCATCACCGGGCTGGTGGGACTTCTCTTTACGGGTGTCTCCACCTTTGTCTACGTCTTCTTGCTCTACATCCTGTTGTCGTTTTTTCAAAGTGCCGTCGTGCCCATCTCAGATAGCTTGGCTCTCGGTTATGCCAAGGGACATGGCATTCAGTTCGGCGACATTCGCTTGTGGGGAGCAATCGGCTTTGCGCTAGCGGCATTTATCACCGGTCTTCTCGTTGAGCAGTGGGGGCCACATGTTCTTTTTTACTCGTTTTGCTTGGCGTTTCTGATTGCCATTCTGTTTCTTCAGAAGGTTCCGGAAGAAGTGACAGAGGCTTCGCGGTTTCGTGTCAGTATGCTTGCGGGGATAAGGGATTTGGCGCGAATTCCGCGATTTGCGTTGTTTTTGATTTCATCATTTTGCATGATGGGCTCTGTCAATGCCAATAATATTTGGTTTTCCCTGTTTTATCAGGATATCGGAGGGACTATTGCCGGGATCGGTCTAGCCTTCTTGTTGTTTGCAGGCAGTGAGGCTCCTTTTATGAAGCTGGCGGGTTATATTGTCCGCAGGTGGGGACTGGAGTTGACGCTCTTGCTATCGGCGATTTTTTGCGCGATGCGCTGGTTCTGGTACAGCTCCGCTCCGAGTACCACTGCCGTGATTACGATGTTCTTTGTGCAGGGGATTTCAGTGGGCTTTTATTTGGCAACAGCAGCCCAATTTGTGCGCGAAAATACGCCCGCATCCCTTCAGGTGACGGCACTGGCCATCTTCTTTTCAGTGGGAGGCGGGCTTGGTTCGATGTTTTGCAATTTGGTAGCGGGGTGGATCAAAGATTCGTTTTCGGTGCTAGCCATTTATTTGTTTTTTGGAATCATCACCGCGATCGGGATCATTCCTCTGCTCATAATAAAATTCGGACGGTGGAAGCAAATCTCACCAGACGAAGAGGTGCAAGCTAGTCAATGACGAGCATGCCTTGGAACCCTGTTTCCGGATAGCCCGGTGCGTCTGATACGAAATAATACCGACCACGTTTGGCGGCTGAAAACTGTAAGAGAGTCGATTGAGTCGGCTTTAATTCTGTGGATGTAAGGTTTAGATCACGAATGGATAGATTGTGAGGGCGTGTATCGGTGTTGACGATCATCAACGAGACTCGCTCTCCTTCGTGCGCAGTCAATTGATTGGGCAAAAAGCCAGCGCTAGAAATCGTAACGGTATGTGTCCGCGTCGCGACAGCGTACGAAGCGGGCAGACGATGGTGATGATGTGTCCAAAGTAGCGTTAATGTCACAGCCAGAGCGATGATTGGATAACGAAGCTGCCGATACCAGTGACGAGACATTTTGCTTTCAACTCCTTTGAGGACAATAGCATGGGAAGTTACTATTATCCTGTCCCCGGAGTGAAGGGGATAAACACTTTTTCCCTATTCGATTGAAGTTTCGGGTATGATCTATTTCTTACGATTAATTAACGTTGAAAAAAATACGGAGTCACATACTTCCCCGGAGCTGTCCCAAGCAGAAGCAGCCCAAATCGGTGTCAAAAAACTGGCGTACTATTTGCCAAGACAAATCACACAGCTAGCAATGGAGGGCGCGGCGGTGGAAGACTCAGCAATCAGGCTAGACTTCATTGCCATTACACATGGAGCATTAGTGGAGAGTCACAAGTATAAGGTTTGGGTGGAATAGTCTCTCACTGGAACTGCTTTATGTTTGGCCAGAAATAAACGGAAAACGGACGCCAGCACCCTATCTGGTGTACCAGGTGAGACAATAATGCGACCGGGCTGCCTATTTGTTCAAGACCATCTCAACTTTTTGGGTGGTCTTGTTTTTTTGTGTGAGTAGAAGGAATTTAATACATATTACTTTGTCACACATAGTAATATCTGTTATGCTATAGCTGCGAGGTGAACGAAATGAGTGACAGCATTATCAGCAGTGACATTATCCGCGGTCATATCGATACAATTATTCTCCGTGTCCTGTGTGATGGCGATAACTATGGATACGAAATCATCAAAGCCATTTTCAAAAACAGCGGCGGGCGATACGAACTGAAAGAGCCTTCCCTGTATACCAGCCTGAAAAGATTAGAGTCACACAAGCTGATCGTTTCGTACTGGGGAGATGAGAGCCAGGGGGGCAGACGCAAATATTATCAGGTGACAGAAACAGGGAGAAAAGCGTACGAAAAATCGCTGGCATCCTGGAAATTGGCCAAAGAATTGATTGACCAGCTAATCGAAAGGCGGGGCGAAGTGTGATGGAGAGTTTGCAGCACCATGTCGATCAATTGTTTCAAAAATATAGAGGAAGTAAACAAATCGAGGAGCTCAAGTGGGAAGTATTGAGCAATTTGGAGGCAAAGGTCGCCGACTTAGTTGCAGATGGGCTATCGCTGGGTGAAGCGGTGAAAAAAGCAAAGGCTAATCTGCCATCGATTGATTCGATTGTCGGAGAACGCCGTAAAGTATACATGCTTCCACTTCTGCAAGAGTTGTTGCAGCTCGGATTGCTGTACGGACTCATTGCCTGGATTGTGACTATGCCCTTGCGAATCTGGGGATTGGGTATCTTTTTGAACTATGGTCTGTTTGCGATTTGTATCCTCATCGGGATCGTCTATTTGGTTTTGCTAAGGTTCAACCGACCGGCTTCCTCTCGTCAATTGACCAGCATGAATGTGCAATTTGCCTTTTTGTTGCGAAAAACGGGCTGGATGCTGTGGGCGCTTTATATTGTCGGGGCACTCGTGTTTACGACTGCGCTCTATTTTGGCAGTAATCTATGGTTTTCAACGCCAGTGAATCTTACTGGACCATATCAATTCGCTAACATTGCTGTAGCGTATTCGCTGCCTTTACTCACCATCCTCATACCGCTGTGGCTCCAGGCCATTCCGCGACTTATTTTAAAATACGATGCAGGGGAGGGTGATCTCCATGCGAAATAAAATCATACTTGCTTTGGTTCTCATCGGGGTTGTCCTGTTCATGGCCATTCAGATCATGATTATTCCTCAGAACGAAGCGCAATCCGAGCAATATCAATTGGCTCAGCAAAACCCGCTGACTCACGATTTGGAATCCATTTTGCCATACAAAAACAAGTACATGGGCGCAACTTCGAATCTGGTCATGTTCAATCATCTGCCGTTAAGTGATTTTAAGCGGACCTTTCAGCTCCGTCCGGAGAAGTTTACGATTGAGATCCATTATGAGGACAAGACGACCGATATCGAGGCGAAATTGTTCAAGCAAGCGATGCTGTATAATTCTGTGGCAGCCTTTGCACTGGTAGACAATTTGCAAACTGTCGAATATCGTTTTGCAGATACTACGATTGTTGCCACACGAGGTGCCATACAAGGCCTCTTCGGTGAGGATTTGGCATCGCTTTTGACAAAAGAAAAGTGGCGTACAGGTGTACAGGACAAGTTGCGGGATGATCAATTTGTTGAAGAGGGTATGGTGGAAATAGAGAGTACATAGTAAAAGAGGTAAAACGGAAGAGGAGTAATGAACGATGGTAACAGAGTCTTACTTGGGCTTTTCATTCGGATAAAAGCAAAAGGGGCGAGCCTGTTACTCGTCCCTTTTGCTTTTAGATAAATACATGTAGCAACAAATAGATGGATGCAGCGAGCAAGGCAGAGATCGGCAGCGTAATAAACCAGGTGATCACGATGCGTTTGGCAACGCCCCAATTGACGCTTTTCAGCCGTTTGGCTGCACCGACCCCCATGATCCCGGAAGAGATGACATGGGTAGAGCTCACAGGCAATCCTAACTGCGTAAAGGTAAAAATGATCGAAGATGAAGTGAGATCGGCAGTGGCTCCGTTAATCGGTTCAATCTTGGTGATTTTGCCCCCCACAGTCTTGATGATTTTCCAGCCTCCGATAGAGGTTCCCAAGCCCATCGCGAGGGCACAAATGAACTGCACCCAGAAAGGAATCGTGCTTGTATCTGCATGCAGGTCAGCGGCTACGAGAGCGAACACGATAATGCCCATCGCTTTTTGTGCGTCATTCGTTCCGTGTGTAAAGGATTGCAGGGCCGCCGTGAAAATCTGAAAGAAGCGAAATCCCCGGTTGACCTTGGAAGGGGGAACCATGATCCGACTGAAAATGAAATAAACCAAATTCATCATGAGGTAAGCGGCAACCAGCGCGATAACCGGTGACACAATAAGCGCCTGGAAGATTTTCAAAAAACCAGCCCAGTTGATTTGCGCGCTCCCTGCGGAAGCGAGGACTGCCCCTACGAGTGAGCCGATGAGAGCGTGAGACGAGCTGCTGGGGATACCGTACCACCACGTAATCAAATTCCAAAGGATCGCAGCCAAGAGAGCAGCCATGACCACAAGCACACCGAATTCCAGCTTGGCTGGATCGGCGATATCTCCACCGATCGTTTTGGCGACCCCGGTAAACGTCAGGGCACCGATAAAGTTCATGATAGCCGCCAGGCCAATGGCAATCTTAGGCGGGAGAGCTTTGGTGGATACGGTGGTTGCGATGGCATTGGCAGTGTCGTGAAACCCGTTGATGAAATCAAAGAAAACAGCCAAAATGATAACGGCAATAACAAGGGGAAGGCTCGTATACATGAAAGTAGGTCTCCTTGTTTAAGAGTTGCCCATGATCACGGATTCCATCGCATCCGCGACATCCTCGCAATGATCCATGACATCTTCGAGCACTTCGTAAACCTCTTTGAGCTGCATAATGTGAATCGGATCGCTTGAGGTTTTGAACAATTGCCGGATGCTGCCCCGCACCAATTCATCCCCTTCACTTTCTAAATCGTTAATGCGGATGATGTACTCCTTCATAGCGGACAACTTTTGCTTTTGGAGCAGTTCGATGGCGAGAAGAATTTGTTTGGTAGCTTCTTCGATGAGTTGACCGAATCGCACCATCGTTTGATCTGGTTCCATGATGTCGTACATATAGAGTCGCGAAGCGCAAAACTCCAATCCGTCCAGCACATCATCCAGCTTGACGGCAAGGTCCAGAACGTCCTCGCGCTCGATGGCGGTAATAAATGTCTTGTTGATTTGCACGATGATTTCATGGATGAGCTTGTCGCCCGTTGTTTCGTACTCCTTCATCTCTGTAGCAAAGGTTTTGACTGTCTCTAAAGAAGTGATTTTGTATTCATTAAAATAGATCGCCGTCTGATGCACATTTTTCGCAATCTCATACAAGTCATCCAAGAGTGCATCCGATTTGGTAAAAAGCATTAAACAAACCTCCACTTCAAAACCCGAATAGGAGTATTTTGAGTGGAGGGGATGGGGATTATTCACTTTTTCATGAACTCTTTACGAGATGAGTAATTGGGCTGCCATATAGACGGCCACTCCCCACATAATCACGGCTGAAACCATATTCAGGCCACGCTGCAATTTTCCAGACCGGTCCAATCGTCCTGCCGTACGACCAGCTACAGAAAGGCCAAAAAACCAGATGCAGGATACGAGGATGCAAGCAATCGTAAAACCCCATTTTTCTGTTCCGGTGTAGCTCAGTGAGCTGGTACCAATCACCCCGATCGTATCGAGAATCGCATGCGGATTCAACAAAGAGACAGAGGCAGCAAACATGATTTGCTTTTTGGCAGAAAAGCGCTCTTTCTCTCCAGCCTCCGTATTCGGACGGCTACGCCACGTTAAATATCCCATGTACACCAAAAAGAAGAAGCCGACCACATACAGAACCGTTTTCAGCCATGTGACTGTCAATACGACCAAAGAAACTCCTAATACCGCCAATAAAATGAGCAGGGTATCGCAGAGTGCCGCGGTCAGTACGACGGGCATGGCGCGAAGTAATGTAGGTTGTAGAGCCCCCTGATTAAAAACGAAAACATTTTGTGCGCCGAGCGGTAAAATAAGTCCAAAAGCAAGCACAAAACCGTGCAAAATCGCTTCCAGCATGATCATTTCCTCCCCGTTTCTCTCTCGATGCAAAGACCATTTGCATTACTGTCATTATTCATGGTTGTGAATCCGTTGTCTCCAGCCAATTGGTTTACATCCAAACCAACCAATTTGTACAATGATAAGGAGAGGGGGAATGTGCCTGTGCTGACGATAGACTGGAAGCCTGACAAATCATCAGATATACCGATCTACGTGCAGATCGTGGCTTATATGAAGGGGAAAATAGCAGGCGGAGAGTGGCCGATCAATAGTAAATTGCCAACACAAAGAGCATTGGCACAAGCCTTTGATGTAAACCGCAGCACGGT
Source organism: Brevibacillus sp. AF8 (assembly GCF_021270385.1). Taxonomy (NCBI): domain Bacteria; kingdom Bacillati; phylum Bacillota; class Bacilli; order Caryophanales; family Paenibacillaceae; genus Brevibacillus; species Brevibacillus sp. AF8. The sequence continues at coordinate 148,016 of NZ_JAGQDN010000013.1, forward strand.
AGTGACGGCTTTGGAAGAGCTAAAAGCGGATGGTTTCATTGAAGCAACAGTAGGCAGTGGCTCCGTCGTTAGCAACAATACATGGTCCTTATTGACGACCGCACCACCACCAAATTGGCTGGGCTACGTACAGGCCGGAGCTCATCTCCCCAATTCGCCAACGATTCAGGATATCAATCGTTATGAGCCAGACCCGAGGTACATTCGTTTGGGGACAGGTGAGCTGTCGCCGAGCTTGATTCCTGTTGCGGAGATGGAAGAGGTCATGGCTAGCTTGCAGGGCAAAATGACTCAGCTCGGATATTCGGAGCCAAAAGGGCTGTTGCCTTTGCGCCAGGCGATCAGCAATCATTTGCGGAGCAGGGGGATCGAAGCTTCACCAGCATCTATTTTGGTCGTGTCGGGAGCCCTTCAAGCCTTGCAGTTGATATCGATTGGCATCCTTCACCGTGGATCTGCCATCTTGCTCGAACAGCCTTCGTATTTATTCTCACTGCCTTTGTTTCAATCATCGGGAATGCGGCTGGTTGGTGTACCGATGGATGCGGAAGGAATCTCTCCCCAAGTGCTAACGAGACAAAAACAGGCGCATAACGCGGCGCTTCTCTATACAATTTCGGCATACCACAATCCCACAGGAATTAGTATGTCAGAGAACCGAAGGGAGCAGGTGTTGGCGGCATGTGAGCGGGAGAGACTGCCTGTGTTGGAAGACGATGTTTACGGAGAATTGTGGTTAGATGAGCCGGGACCATTGCCGTTGAAGGCGAGAGATCAGAGCGGGTTGGTGTTGTATTTGGGCAGCTTGTCCAAAACACTCAGTCCGGGACTGCGGATTGGCTGGATTGTAGGTCCTGAGCCTGTCATTGAACGCCTTGCGGATGTGAAAATGCAGACGGATTACGGAGCGAGTGCTATTTCTCAATGGGTGGCGACAGAATGGCTCACAAGCGATAGATATTCCCGGCATCTGGATCAGCTTAGAGAAGCTCTGCGACATAGAAGGGACAGGATGTGCGAATGCCTTGCTCGCTGGTTTGGCGATTTGGCAGATTGGCGTATGCCGCATGGTGGTTTTTACATTTGGCTGCGTCTGCATCAGGCGGTTTCCATGCGCAAGCTTTTTACGGAAGCACTGGCAAAAGGGGTTCTGTTAAATCCCGGCTTTGTTTATGATCAGACGGATAGTCATCATCTTCGCTTGTCCTACGTGTACGCAGAGGAAGCAGATATGGAAAAGGCGCTATTTGTAATATCGCAGCTCCTGCGTGGAAAGGGATAAAAGAAAGAAGACACCTGTTTGGGTCAGGTGTCTGGCTGCTGTTTAATGATAAGGGAACTGCGTGGAGTACCCGCTAAACTGCTGATAAGCTTGCTGAAGTTGTTGCTGCTCGGCAGCCTCCAGCTTGTACCATCCCTTTTGAAACATGAGATTAAAAGCATCGCGGGCTGATTGATGGGTTTCATTCAAAATTTGCAGCATGTCATCATAAAGCTGTTGGTGGCTGGCTTCACGAACGGCAATGTTAAAGTTATCTGTCAAGTATTTGCAGGTAGCCAAACAATCGTTGAGATAATCACGATCGTTCATTTGCGGACCTTTTACTTGTGGCAGCTGACCGGATTGCGGATTGGCGATCTGATTTTGGTTTGGCATCCCGATTCCTCCCTTACTGCATTTGTTGTTGCTGTTGTGATTGCTGTTGCTGGGACTGCATCTGCGGAATGGTCGCCATCACTGCGGTGTTGTTGTTTTGCAGGTGACTCAGCAGCTTTTGGTAGTGTCGCTGGTGCATTTGTCCTTGCTGTTCCAGACATTGCTTGACCTGGGGATCAGTAGCTTGCTGTGCAAAAGCATGCAGCTTTTTGAAAGCGATCAGTTCCCAAGACAAAGCATCTTTGAGATAGCTCAAGTCCTTTGTCGAAATGACCTTCGGCGGTTCGGGAATCGGAGCTTGTGTAAAGGGCTTGGAAGACAGGATGGATGGCATCGGGTTGCTCCTTTCAGATGGAATCATGTATAGGATGAGCAACAAGTCAGGATGTAACCCCTGAGGATTGCAGCCAAAAAAAAATCCGGTCGCAAAGGACCGGATTAGGTTAGCTCCAGAGAAGAAACGACAATGTCGATGCTGGCGGGAGCGATATTGAGACAATATTGAGCTTCTTTGTACAACGTAGATTGAAGGGCATGGATAAGTGCTGGAATATTTGTCATGTAAGGCAGTTTAAGAGCAATCGAAACCTGAAACCGAGGCAAATCCTCAAAGCTGGAGACGATCTTGACCACATGATGGACCTCGTCAAACTGGTCACAGGTCGCTTCCACGATTTTTCGCAACACCTGAGGATGAATCATGATGCGTCCACCTGAAAACGGAGGATGAACCACGGTTGTTTCCCCAATGACTTCTTTTTTCGAGCTGAAAATCTGTTGGGCTGAAGAGATGAGGCGCTGAAGGAAATCTTTTTCTACTTCCACACGCGGAATCGGTATCGTGTGCTTGCCCATTGTTTCCCGAATGTAGCGGGCAGCCTCGATTTCCTGCGGAGGCTTGATGGATTCAATCGGGATGAAGTCCACCTGAAAAGGCAAATGCAGCGCTTCGACGATACGACCAATCATCCGCTGCGAAGTTCCTAACACGAGTAGTCGGCTTGGTTGAATCTGGCCAAGACTTCGCCGTACTTCTTCAGCGTGCTCCGTATAATGAAAAATTGCTCGTTTGACCGCCTGAATTTTTGTCTTCTCATATTTGGCAGAGGTTCCGGCCACCTTGCGTCCCTGGTAAATCAGGATGCCATCATCAATAATGGCGTCGATGTTCATTCGGTGAGCAAGTTCTAATGCACTGGTGCTTTTTCCTGTTCCACTGGTGCCGTACAAGGCGTAAATTTCCATGGGACCTCCTTCGTCATTTCTCTCGATTATGCTTGATCTTTTTTATTATACATGACAAGAAGGGGGGACAAAACGACTTTACTGGTATTGTGCCCCCATCTCCCGCGATCTTTCGGCAGCACGCAAGATGGCTGCAGTAACGGCCTCCTGAAACTGATAGGCCTCCAATACTTCCAGTCCTGCCTGAGTCGTTCCACCCGGACTCGTTACTTTTTGCCGGAGAATAGAAGGCTCTTCGCGTGTATCGAGTAGCATATGTGCCGCCCCAATCACGGTTTGCAGCGTCAATTGGCGTGCCATTTCCCGATCCAGTCCCGCTGTGGCACCCGCCCCCATCATGGCTTCTACTAAATAGTAAATATAAGCAGGACCGCTTCCAGACAATCCAGTAATGATGTCCAGCTCTTCCTCGGCGACTTCATATACGGTACCAATTGCTTCGAAAAGCTTGGTAGCCAGCTCGCGGTGCTCTTCCTGGACAAACGGATTCGCGGACAGTCCGGTAGCGGACAAACCAACGGCAGACGATGTATTGGGCATCGTGCGGATGATCGGGCACTCTGCGCCGAGCCACTCTCCGATCAAGCTGGTGGAGACGCCAGCGACCACTGAAATGATCAATTGGTCGGAACGAACGACCCCACGCAAATCCTGCAAAGCCTCTGCTGTATCCTTCGGCTTGATGGCCAAAATCAAAATATCGGAAGAACGGACTACTTCAAATTTGTCCTGGGTAGCAGTTACCCCGTAGTCATTTGCCAACTGCTCCAAACGCTCCATGTTGTTGCGGTTGGTGACGGAAATACGCTCAGAAGGGAGTAAGCCTTTCTTTACGATACCGGAAAGCATGGCCTCCACGATCGAGCCTGCACCGAGAAAACCGATCCGTCCTTCTGTAATCGCTGTTGCTTGGTTACCCATGGTGATTCCCTCCCTTTTGACTATCGAATTTGACCGTTTCCGCGTACGACATACTTGTAAGAAGTGAGCGCTGACAAGCCCATTGGCCCACGAGCGTGAAGCTTTTGCGTGCTGATGCCGATCTCAGCACCGAAGCCGAATTCTCCCCCATCTGTAAAGCGGGTAGAGGCGTTGTGATAAACCGCTGTGGCATCGATCGCAGTCAAAAACTGACGGGCAGCGACTTCATCTTCCGTTACGATTGCCTCGGAATGGCCGGAAGTATGCGCTGTAATATGTTCAATGGCCACGCTCAGGCTATCGACAGTGCGAACCGCCAGAATCAGAGAAGAGTATTCCGTATCCCAGTCTTCTGATGTTGCATGGTGCAACTGAGAGGCTAGGTCGGAATGCAGCTCTATCGTACGCTCACAAACGCGGAGCTCAACGCCCTTCGCCAGGAGCTTTTGGAGCAAGGCACGTTGATTTTCCTGTGGCCAACTGCGGTGCATGAGTAGTGTTTCGGCAGCATTGCATACGGCAGGCCGACTTGTTTTGGCATTGATCACGATGTTTTCAGCCATGTCATAGTGAGCCGCCTCATCCACATAAATGTGGCAATTGCCGACGCCTGTTTCGAGTACGGGAACACTTGCGATTTGCAGAACCCGCTGGATCAGTCCTGCGCCACCCCGAGGGATGATGACATCGACGAGACCATTGGCGGTGCACAAGTAATCGACTGAGGCATGCTCGGCAAAAGGCAAGTACTGCACCGCTTCCGCGTCAAGTCCGGTCGCAGTAAGCGCCTGACGAATGCTGGTCACCAACGCGAGGTTGCTATGAACAGCGCTGTGGCTGCCGCGCAAGACGATCGCATTGCCTGTTTTGATGGCGATAGCTGCTGCGTCAACGGTGACGTTCGGTCTGGCTTCGTACACCATTCCAATGACGCCGAGAGGGACGCGGATTTGTTCGATGAAAAGTCCGTTTGGCCGCGTCCATGAGTCCATCCGTTCCCCGACCGGATCATCGAGAGATACCAGCTGCGCCAGGCTATCTACTAGCTGTGCCATTCGCTCCGGCGTCAACAGGAGACGATCCAGGTAGGAGGCAGGCTGACCGTCTGCTTCCGCGATGGCGATGTCCTTGGCGTTTTCGGAGAGAATGACGGCCTCATCAGCGAGCAACTGGTTGCCGATTGCGACGAGTACCTCGTCTTTTTCTTTGCGTGAGAGTATTGCCATTTTTCGTGAAGCCTGTTTGGCCAGGCTTATTTGTGTGTGCACTTTTTCCTTCAAGTTTTCCATGGTTTCTCCAACTCCTATCTTTCTATCTACATGGATTCGTTTAGATGACAGGTGTCCATTCATCCCGATGTATAACAGTACCGCTGTGTCGCGTTACGTTATCAGGGGAAAGAAAGTCACTTAGCTGTGCTGCAGTGAATCTGCTGATGCCGCGACCAATCAACGTACCCTCACAGTAAACCTCGATAACTTCACCTTGCTCGAACATGCCGGATACATCGCGGACACCTGCCAAGAGCAAGCTTTTGCTGTTTTCCAAAATCGCTTCTGCTGCACCGCTATCCACCGTAATTTTTCCGCGGGTAGGGGAGTGAAGCGCAATCCATTGCTTACGTGTAGGAACGCCGTTCGTTGCAGGTGCTTCTGGATGATAGTTGACGTAGGTGCCATTCCCGTTGCCAGTAAGGACATCTAGCAAATCAGTGGGATTCGTCAATTTTCCGATAAAGCCGGGAATTCCTAATGATTGGGCGGTTTTGGCTGCGATCAGCTTGGAGCGCATACCGCCTGTTCCCAGTTGGGAAGCTCCGCCTGCAAGTGCCTCGATTTCGTCCGTCACACATTCGAGCCAGCCCATGTGTTTGGCATCCGCATGATAACGCGGGTCTTTGTCATACAGGCCATTCGTATCAGTCAGGATCATGTACAAATCGGCATGGATGAGACCAGCGACGAGTGCGCCCAGCATATCATTGTCGCCGAAAGTCAATTCCGCTACAGATACCGTGTCGTTTTCATTGATGATTGGCAAAATGTTTTTATCTAAAAGCAGTGACAGCGTGGAGAATGCGTGCTGATACCGTTCCTTGTGAGAAAAGTCACCGCGTGTGAGCAAGATTTGCGCCACGCTGAAGTTATGGGCGCCGAACATTTGCGTATAGGTTTGCATCAACAAGCTTTGCCCGATGGCTGCCGCTGCCTGCTTGGCTGCCAAGGATCGCGGTCGCTGCTGGTAGCCGAGACTTTGATAGCCGCTGGCGACAGCTCCCGAGGAGACCAAGACAACCTGATGACCCGCTTCGCGCAACTGGCTGATAGCAGAGACGAGCAGCGACATTTTCGCCGGATCAACACCGCCTGTAGCTGCTGCAATTGAACTGCTCCCCACCTTTACTACCAAACGCAACTTACCCTTTTTCATGTTCAAAACCCCCTTCTTGCATACAAAAAAGCCCTCTCGTCTCTTTGATAAGGACGAAAGGGCTTGAAGACCTCACGCGGTACCACCTTATTTGACGTTTTGGACTGAAGGCATACTTCAGCCATGAAACGCCCGGCTCTCTTTCTTTGATAACAGGTGAAAGAAACCTGTCCAGGTCTTCCCTGGATGCTCTGGGGTGGGTTCAAACCGATTCAAGGACGAAACCTCTCAGCCGGTGGATTTCGCTCTCTGGACCTGAAGGGCGGTTTTACTATTCCCCGTCATTGCCGCTCACTATGTGCTTATTAATTCACTATTATTCGCTGGGTCCATAAGAAATGTCAAGAGGCTTATTGAAATTGTTCATTTCCATAAGCGCCCATCCGTGATTTGATTTCGAACCGTTTTGTCTTTTGATCGCGTACGAGTCGGTAGCGCAGCGTGCGGTCAGAAGCAAAGGAGGAATCGGTTACATCTTCTACAGTCACACTGAGTTCTCCATTGTTTTTTTGAACAGTCGTGTTTCGTACAGAGATCAAAGTCGGATAGTCGACGCGTGGGATAGCTACGTATACTTTTTCCTTCACCAGCTTGGTTGTCATGTTGTCGTACATGGCTTCTGCCAGTGGACGGCTCCAAAAACGACCGAAGTACCCCGTTATCTTGTCTTTACTGTCGAAGCGCTTAGGCAATTCCCGAAAGACGAGACCATCCTCAATCACAGATTTGCCCTTCGCATTGTCCGCAGCAGCGTAATATACATTTTCCAGCTGATGCTCGGCTTGTTTCAAAAAAAGGACGACATCCATCTTGTTGTCGCCAAGCTTTTGGATGGCAGACTGCTTGGCAGGCTTACTCTGTGTTTTGGCCTTGATTTTTGCCTGCTGATCCTGCTTTACTTGCGTCAGGCATCCTGTGACGAGTAAAGAAAGAGCGAGAATAAACATCCAATTTTTCCAGTTAACTTTCATGGCGCACCTCACTTGGGAGCAGTGGTTTAACGTTAGCGTGTGTGTCAAAAAAGACAAATAGCCTAGTAAATATATGGATAGGGGTTGTCTGACTCTCGGATTATGTCTATCATGGAGAGAGTTGGACAGATCGAACGATTGAGGTGGAATATATGTTTGGGTTTGGCAAAAAAGCAAAAAAACCGGACGGTATTGATGTGTTGATTATCAAAACCGATGAAGCGAAAAATCGCAACTTTTATCAGGTTGCTTTTCCGAGCGTGGTAGCGAATGATATTTTGTCCATGCTGCAAAAATTGGAGAAATCAAAAATGAACAAGCCAGAGTTCCTGGGGGAAATTGGCGGTTTCCGTATCGTGACCCACTTGGAAGCCTTGACTGGTTTTGTAATTTTGGATGATGCGGATACGGAAGGACAACCGGTACAAATTCAAGATTTTGCCAATATGCTGCTGCGTCGTTTGGAAGCATTGGAAGAAAGTGGCAAATTGGACGAAAACGAAGATTTAGCATTCATCATGGGCGAATTGACTATGCTGCGTGATGGTAGCTTTGTACCACAAAACTAATCATGAGAGCTGTTGGGATAACCGACGGCTCTTTTTTTATTTCCTCTGGTTACAGGCCTTATGGCAGGAGGCCTAGTCGTTCTACAGTTTTTCGCTAGGGACATCCTTGTTAGGGACCGCTCTTGGGATTATCGTCCTGTTCACCCTCATCAACATTTTCTTATCTCGGCTGCTTGTGACCAAGGGACCAGGCTGGTCAGAGCAGATTGAAGGATAGTCAGCGCATAGAGAAAAAGGATATAATTGGGCCGCTCATACAAAGTGCGGCTCTTTTTCATTTATTTTGAAAAAGTATAACAAAGTTCGGTCTTCCTCCCGATACAAGAAAAGGAGAGATCAGACCCAGGAAAATAGACCAATATGGCAGGAATGGATGCTACTGGGGTCGAATTACCAAAAAAAGGGAGTAGGGAAACGATCATGAAAAGAAAGGAGTCATCGTAAGTCATGGTAAAGCGTTTTGCTATCGTTTTTCTCTTGGCACTGCTAGTAGTGCAAAGCGTTTTTTCAGGGAGTGCGAATGCGGCTACGCCTGGTATGTATACGGACATACAGGGACATTGGGCACGTGAGCAGATCGACAAAATGGCGGATTTGGGCATCATAAAGAGACAGGGATATCAGCCTTTTTACCCAAACAAGCCAGTTACTCGAGGCGAAGCTTTGGCTATGCTGAATCGCGTATTTGAAACCGTATACGGACCGATAGAAAAGCCAGTACGCAAGCCAAACCTGGATCATCGCTATCTACTCCGGGGGGAAGTAGAGCAACTGCTGAGCAATCTAAAGACCATGATGAAAATCGAAACGGACGATCTGGGCAAGTTTGATCCAGGAGACCGGATGCTGTACTATCTATATTTGGCTGAAACCGGGCACTTGATGAAAAAGCAAGAAAAGGAAAATCCGGACTGGTGGATGTCCAGTGGCGGGATGCAGTGGCCACTGACAAGAGAAGAGGCCAGCTTGATCATGTTTCATATGCTCGCACCACAAAAATTCCGAACGGCCAATATAAAACCACAAGATACAGTCTCTTTCTTTAACAGCTATTATGAATGGAAGCGCGACCGATTCTATCGGGATACATATTCGCCATACCCACTGGCGATCCGGGAATTCAATCTGTTTCTGACGGACAAGAACTTTTCTCCAAACAAGATCCTGACGCGTGCAGAATACATCGTTGTGATGGATCGACTGATTGATTATTACCGGACGGATGTAGCTTTGCAGTTCCGTGGTTCACCTGCGAATCAGCAGCACATCGCGCAGGTGTATTTACGAGCTGCGAATTTGGCGTACGAAACCAAAAATCAGAAACAGCTGTCTGCGCTCTTTACAGACGATGCGATAAAAAGCATGGCAAAGCTGGAGCAAGTCCCTGCATACAACGGACCGGTAAAAGTATCGGTCAAGGCAGACGAAAACAATTCGAAAACCCTCTGGGTGATTGCTCATTATCCAGACCCGAAAAACGGAGACTTCCAGATTGAATACCGATTGGAAGAAGACGCGTCCAACGCTTACGGACGTAAGATCACAGCGCTGATTTATTCGCAGAAGTAGCACAGAAAAGGGGGCACTGGACAACCGTGTGCCCTTTTTCATTTCTTTCGTGAAGTGACGATTGCAACTGACAGAATTTTCGATTACAATAAAAACTGAACGGTGATTCAGTTGGTGGGAGCGTAGCATCTCCGGGCTTGTAAGACAGCCAAAAAGTGGGATGTCATTTTTTAACCCACATACTGAATGAACATTCATTCAACACAAGACATGTGTTGAGGCACACAGGAATATCTATGGAGAAAGTAGAAGTTTTAAAAATACTCTGCTAGTCTGAATATTAGGTATTCACTGTTGCGAGGCCATTCTTTTGACCATGAATAAGCCATGACTAGGGTTTTAAAAAGGAGGATTTGGAGATGGAACGCAAAATTCGCAAGGCGGCAGTTCTCGGTTCAGGCGTCATGGGCGCCGGGATCGCAGCACACTTAGCCAACGTCGGTATTCCCACTTATTTACTGGACATCGTGCCGCGTGAATTGACAGCAGATGAGAGTAAAAAGGGACTTTCTTTGTCTGATAGCGTGGTGAAAAACAGGATAGCACAAGCGGGCCGTGACCGACTTTTGAAGGAGAAGCCGGCGCCGCTCTACGATAAAAAGAACATCGACCTGATTACAGTTGGTAACTTCGAGGACCATCTTACTTGCTTGAGCGAGGTCGATTGGATTATTGAGGTAGTTGTCGAGAACATCGAGGTGAAGAAAAGCGTCTTCGCTATGGTAGAAGCGCATCGCAAGCCGGGAACCATCGTGTCTTCCAATACGTCTGGGGTTTCTATCAACGAAATGGCAGAGGGACGCTCTGATGACTTCCGCAAGCATTTCCTCGGCACACACTTTTTTAACCCACCGCGCTACTTGAAACTGTTGGAGCTGATCCCAGGTCTTGATACAGACCCCCAAGTCATCTCTTTCATGAAGCATTTTGGTGAGCACGTGCTCGGTAAAGGAATGGTCGTTTGCAAGGACACGCCTAACTTCATCGCCAATCGCATCGGTACATATGGGTTGCAGGTGTCGATCCACGAAATGGTGCGACTAGGGCTTGGAGTAGATGAGGTAGACGCATTGACAGGTCCGGTCATCGGCCGTCCCAAAAGCGCGACTTTCCGCACGCTCGATGTCGTCGGACTGGATACGTACGTGCATGTGGCGGGTAACGTCAGGAACAAAAGCACGGATGAGCAGGAGCGCTCCGTTTTTGAAGTGCCAGAATTTGTTCTGCAAATGGTGGAGAAAAGATGGATCGGGCAAAAGGCAGGTCAAGGCTTTTTCAAGCAGGTGAAAACGGAGAAAGGCAAAGAGATTTTGGCATTGTCGGTTGACACGCTGGAATACCGTCCAAGTGTAAGGCCGAAGTTCCCTTCCCTGGAAGCGGCCAAAACAGCCAAGACTTTGCCTGAGAAGTTGAGAGCGCTCGCATATGGCAAGGACAAGGGCAGTGAGTTTGTCTGGAATGTCTTCAAAAAGGTACTGCTGTACTCTGCGGAAAAGGCTTATGAGATCGCTGACGATATCGTCTCTGTTGACCAGGCCATGAAGTGGGGCTTCGGGTGGGAAATGGGGCCGTTTGAAACATGGGATGCCATTGGTCTCGAAAAGTCAGTGGCAAAAATGCGTGAAGAAAACGAGAAGATTCCGGCACTTGTCGAGGAGCTGCTCGCGAGCGGGAAAACTTCCTTTTATCAAAAAGAGCAAGGGAAGCGCAGCGTGTTTTCCATCGGAGGCACATACAAGGACATCGAAGAGAGCAAGGAAAACATCAACTTGGCAGCCCTTAAGGAACAAGGCAAGCTGATCAAGAAAAATGCGGGTGCCGCTTTGATCGATTTGGGCGATGGAGTCGCATGTCTGGAATTCACCTCCCCGCACAATGCACTCGGAATGGATGTCTTGCACATGGCAAGTCAGGCCGCAGAGGAAGTGCAGAAAAACTTCGCCGGTCTGGTCATCGGTAATCAAGGCAAAAACTTCTGCGTCGGGATGAATCTCGCGATGGCGTTGATGGAAGCACAGGATGAGAATTGGCTGGAGCTCGATATGCTTGTCACGAACTTCCACAAAACCGCACGGGCACTGCGCTATATGCATCGTCCAGTCGTCGCAGCACCGTTCGGCATGACGCTGGGCGGCGGTGTGGAGGTGGTCTACCTCGCGGATCGTGTGCAGGTATCGGCAGAGACGTATCTCGGACTGGTAGAGGTGGGAGTAGGACTTCTGCCAGGTGGCGGAGGAACGAAGGAGATGCTGTTCCGAGCAATGGAAAACGTTCCGGAGGGGGGCAGCATGCCAGTTGATCCGTTCCCGTTCGTTGCGAAGGCGTTTGAAGCCATTGCCATGGCAAAGGTATCTACGAGTGGTCAGGAAGCCATCAATCTGGGGTACCTGCGACCGACCGACCGCATCAGCGTGAATGCTGATCATCTGCTATACGATGCGAAGCAACTGGTGCTTACGATGGATAAAGAAGGCTACACACCGCCTGCGCCACGCAAAATTCGCGTTATCGGCGAAACGGGTTATGCGAACCTGCGCCAAAATATTTACGCCATGAAAAAGAGTGGATATATTTCAGACCATGATGAGCTGATCGCAAGCAAAGTTGCCTATGTTATGTCCGGTGGTAACGTGCCAGCAGGTACAGAAGTGACAGAGAGCTACATTCTCGAGCTGGAAAAGCAAGCGTTCCTCGAACTGATCAAAACGCCGAAAAGCCAGCAACGTATGCAGCACATGCTGACTAAAAACAAGCCTTTGCGTAACTAGGGAGAGGGAGGGATAACGATGAGAGAAGCAGTTATTGTCGCGGGCGCCCGCACCGCTATCGGTAAATCGAAAAAAGGAAGTCTCAAGGATTTTCACCCAGTCGATATGGGAGCCGCAGTTGTAAGCGACCTGTTGCGCCGCGTTCCACAGCTCGATCCGGCTGATATCGAGGATATCATCATGGGAACGGCTGTACCGGAAGCTGAGCAAGGCATGAATATGGCTCGCTTGATCGGACTGCGTGCCGGATTGCCGACCAATGTATCGGGGATCACGATCAATCGCTTTTGTTCCTCCGGTTTGCAGACGATTGCTTACGCTGCTCAGCAGATCATGGTCGGCAGCTCCGATGTGATTGTCGCTGGCGGGGTGGAGAGCATGAGTCTGGTGCCGATGCTCGGTCACAAAATCGCACTCAACCCGACTCTCGTAGAAACGAAGCCGGAAGCGTACATGAGCATGGGGCATACGGCTGAAGAAGTAGCGAAGAGGTACAACATTTCTCGTGAGGATCAGGACGCTTTTGCTCTGCAAAGCCATCAGCGTGCGACGGCTGCGATTACTTCAGGGAAATTCCAGGATGAAATCGTACCATTGACAATCAAGCAGCATTTTGTGGATGAAGCAGGCAAGCTTCACGTCCAGGAACGTGTTTTCGACAAGGATGAAGGAGCACGCGCGGACACGACGATGGAGGCACTCGCCAAACTGAGACCAGTCTTTCACGTGCAAGGCAGCGTAACAGCAGGAAACTCCTCGCAAACGAGCGACGGTGCGGCAGCAGTTCTCGTGATGTCTGCCGAAAAAGCAGCCGAGCTGGGTGTCGAGCCGATTGCCAAGTTCCGTTCCTTTACGGTTGGCGGCGTAGACCCTGATGTCATGGGGATTGGTCCAGTTGTTGCGATTCCAAAAGCATTGAAGCTGGCGGGGATCAGCTTGGAGGATGTCGATCTGTTTGAGCTAAACGAAGCGTTTGCTTCTCAATCGATTGCCGTCATTCGCGAGCTGGGACTCGATCCTGAAAAGGTCAATGTAAATGGTGGAGCTATCGCATTAGGGCATCCACTCGGTTGCAGTGGTGCCAAGCTGACCGTCCAGCTTTTGAATGAAATGAAGCGCAGAGGCGGCAAGTACGGAGTCGTTACGATGTGTATCGGCGGGGGAATGGGAGCCGCTGGTGTTTTTGAGATGATCTAATTTTAAAATAAGGAGAGGGATAGTAATGGCAGAAACAAAAGATTTGATCCGCGGTGGAAGCTTTTTGATCGATGCAGGTTCAGCTGATGATGTATTCGTGCCAGAAGAGTACACTGAAGAGCAAAAGATGATTGCCAAGACGACGGAGGATTTCGTCAACAATGAAGTTCGTCCTCATCTGGAAGAGCTTGAAAACCACCAATTTGATATTTCGGTTCGGCTGTTGAAGGAAGCAGGGGAGCTCGGTTTGTTGGCTGGTGACGTTCCGGAGAAATACGAGGGATTGGGGCTGGATAAAGTCAGCACTGCACTCGTCACAGAGAAGTTCTCGCTGGCTCGCGGCTTTGCGCTCAGCTACGGCGCCCATGTCGGTATCGGGTCACTGCCAATCGTGTACTTCGGAAACGAGGAGCAGAAACAGCGCTATCTGCCTGATCTGGCGTCTGGAAAACGAATCGCTGCCTACTGCTTGACAGAGCCAGGCTCTGGCTCAGATGCATTGGGTGCGAAAACGACAGCGACGCTCTCCGCAGATGGCACGCACTATATTCTCAACGGAGAGAAGCAATGGATCACGAATGCTGGCTTTGCTGATGTGTTCATCGTATACGCGAAAATTGATGGCGAGAAATTTACTGCCTTTATCGTCGAGCGTACATTCCCAGGTGTTTCGTTTGGACCGGAAGAGAAGAAGATGGGGATCAAATGCTCCTCGACGCGCACGGTCATTTTGCAAGATGTACCTGTGCCGGTAGCCAATCTGCTCGGTGAGCCTGGAAGAGGTCACGTGATCGCGTTCAACATCTTGAACGTTGGTCGTTACAAGCTCGCGGTGGGCGCAGTCGGCTCCTCGAAAAAAGCGGTGGAACTCGCGACGAACTACGCAAAAGAACGCAAGCAGTTCAAAACGCCCATTGCCAATTTTACTTTAATCAAAAACAAACTGGCGAACATGGCGGTGAAAACGTATGCGGCTGAAAGCTCCGTCTATCGGACAGTTGGTCTGTTCGATACAGCGCTGACTCGCTTGGGTGAAAAAGCGGATGATGGGGCCGAGGTTGCGAAGGCGATTGCGGATTATGCAATCGAATGCTCGATCAATAAAGTATTTGCCACCGAGGTTTTGGATTACTGCGTGGACGAAGGCGTGCAAATCCACGGCGGATACGGATTTATGTCCGAGTATGAGATCGAGAACATGTACCGTGACTCACGGATTAACCGCATTTTCGAAGGAACGAACGAAATCAACCGCATGCTCATCCCGGATACGCTCGTGAAAAAGGCGATGAAAGGCGAACTGCCGCTCATGCAAGCAGCGAGCAGTCTGCAAGCAGATCTGATGAGCTATTATCCAGAAGAGATTGAAGATGCACCTTTGGCAATGGAGAAGCATCTGATCAACATCACGCGCAAAATCATTTTGATGGTGGCAGGATCTGCGTTGATGAAATACCAACAGGAAATGTCCAAAGAACAGGAGCTCTTGGCATTTGCGGCTGATATGCTGATCGAGCTGTATGCTATGGACAGCATCGTGAAGCGGACAGAGAAAGCAATGGCGGCAAATGGCATCGAAGCTGAGCAGCAAAAGCTGGAAATGACCGCTGTCTATGTGCATGAAGCATTCGATCGAATCGAAGGCTGGGCAAAAGAAGCATTGGCGGCGATGGAAGAGGGCGACGAGCTTCGACTGCGCCTCTCGATCCTCAAAAAGCTGACCCGCCGCACACCGATCAACACGGTGGCACTCAAACGTTCGATTGCTGATCGCGTGATCGAAGCAGGAGCATATGTAGTGTAGTTTCAAAAAGGAAATGAGAAAAAGAGCAAAGCTCAATGCTTTGCTCTTTTCGCATTTCACGCACTTGCTTCACCTTCGAAATTCCGCCCCGTGAATCGTCACTTTGACGTTCACCGCCTCCAGAGAAGATGGCTAAAGCGGTAGTACTCCATTTAGCTGCCATTCTTACGGTTATTTGCGATTTGCAGGGTATTGGGATTTATTCGATTCAGCGGCAAGATGTGCCAAGTTGCATGCATATTTTGGGAGGCTCTCACGAACGCTAATGGAACATACTTCGGAAAAGGGCGGGAGCTGTAGCAGATGGCGATGAGAGGGTGGCTGAGAAGAAAAAAGACATCTGTCAAAGACAGGATGAGCCACTCGAGTGAGCCTATCCGTGTCCGTGAGATCAGTGAGCGATTAAGTGATAACCTTGCGGAGCTGAATGCAATATTTACGCTGACACCCGATTTGGTCATTCGGACGTTTGCGTGCCAGCATATAGAGGGGATGGTTGCTCTCGTCTACCTGAATGGCTTGGTTGACAAAAACTCTATAAACAACAATGTGCTTCGTCCGCTTTTGTCACACCCAGAGGGTGAGAAATCGACTGTTTTTGACCTGTTATCTGTCGGAAAGGTATCCGTTGCTTACGACTTTCGGAAAGTAGAAACCGAGATTTTGCTTGGGAGCAGTCTTTTATTTATCGAGGGTCGAAAAGAAGTGCTTGTGATTGAAACGAATGGATGGCCGCAGCGGGCGATAGAAGATCCACAGTTGGAGGCTGCGCTTAAAGGCGGACACCAAGGATTTGTCGAAACGGACACGCATAACATTGCCCTTATTCGCCGCTATATTCCCAACCGTGAATTAAAAATAAAAGAAATGTGGTTGGGAGAACGAGGCCTTACAAAGCTCTCGCTCATGTACTTGGCTGATGTGGCGAATCCGGAAATATTACAGGAGCTGGAGGATCGGCTCAAGATGATCAAGGTTGACTCGATTCTCAACGCGTCTGAACTGGAGGAGTATATCGAGGATAATCCTTACTCACTGTTTCCGCAGTTTTTGACCTCAGAGCGGCCGGATACAGTCGCCTCTCACATCTTGCAAGGGAAGATTGCTGTCGTTGTGGATCGCTCCCCGAGCGTATTAATCGGTCCAGCTACTTTCGCCTCCTTTTTTCAAAGTGTGGATGATTATGGTACTCGCTGGCCTGTTGCCACGTTTATTCGTTTGCTTCGATATTTAGCTTTTTTGATTGCTACTTTTTTACCTGCGATTTATATTGCGTTGATTTCTTTCAATTATGAGGTTATCCCACTCGATTTGATTTTGTCAGTCGGAGAGTCCCGCGAAAGGGTTCCATTCCCACCCTTGTTAGAGGCATTTATTATGGAGCTCACACTGGAAATGCTCCGGGAATCGGGTATTCGCTTGCCGGCTCCTATTGGACAAACTGTGGGTATCGTGGGAGGTATCGTGATTGGTCAAGCGGTTGTGCAAGCAGGGATTGTGAGCAATATTATGGTGATCGTCGTTGCATTTACAGCGATCTCATCCTTTATTATTCCGAACTACGATATGGCCTCGGCAGTCAGGCTTATTCGTTTTTTGATGATGATCCTCGCTGCGATGTTTGGGTTCGTTGGAATTATTGTGGGATTAATGGCACTGATTGGCCATTTGATTACGCTGGAATCATTAGGCGTTCCTTATGGAGGCCCTCTTGCTCCTGTGCGCTTCGGCGATTGGAAGGATTTGTTTATCCGCCTGCCACTGTGGAAAATGAAAGAGCGTCCCCTGTCAACCCATACGATTGAAGAGGAAAGACAAGGCGATAATCGGCCAAGGGAGGACGGGTGATGAAAAAGTACACGTACAACCAATTGAGCGTCCTTCAGTACATTCTCCTCATTCATGGGGCACAAGTAGGGATCGGCGTGTTGACGATTCCCAGAGATTTGGCGGAGAAGGCGAGCACCGATGGATGGATATCGCTTTTGATCGGATGGCTTGCGGCAACGCTAGTCAGTCTCGTCATCACGAACATGATGAAGCAGTATCCCGAGAAGACGATCATCGATATATTCCCATTGATCCTGGGGAAGTGGCTCGGTCGAGTCGCTATTGTTCTCATGTTCATTTATTGCGGGGTTGCAGCGTTCGTTTTGCTGATAAATGCCACGGGAATCATTAATGTTTGGCTCCTGTCTCAGACACCCGCCTATGTCGTCGTGTTCCTTTTTACGCTGCCAACTTATTTTGTTCTCCAGGGAGGGGTTCGCGCCATCGGAAGGTACGCCGAGCTCGTATTCTATCTTACGCTTTGGATACCTTTTGTTCTCACGACGGCTTATCGAGAGGTTCATTGGCTAAACTTGCTGCCAGTGATCAAGGAGGGCTGGCACCCGATATGGGAAGCGAGCAAATCGACCGTACTCTCCTTTCTTGGATTTGAGTTTGGTTATTTTGCCTACCCTTTTCTTCAAAAAAAGCAATATGCGCCTCTTGGCATTGTCATTGCGAATACATTGACGTTGTTCGTGTATCTGTCTGTCGTTGTCGTTTCCTTTGCATACTTTAGCCCCGATGAAATCACGCAGTATACATGGCCTACGCTCAATTTATGGAAAGCCATTGAGTTCCGCTTTTTAGAACGTGTCGATATTCTTTTTCTCTCTACTTATATGTTTATATTGTCAACGACTGCATTGCCGTACATCTATTTCTGTGTCTTTTCATCCAGTCAGTTATTCGGCATGAAGGATCACCGCAAGCATTTGCGCCTGTTCCTTCTTCTGGTTCCAGTGGCGCTATGGTTTTATACGCCATCCTTTATTGATCTGAAGAAATCGATACAAATTTGGAGCTTTGCAGGCTTGGTTTTTGCTTATGCACTTCCTTTATTGGCTTGGGGGCCGATCAGGCTATCGAAACGAGCAGAAGGGGGGAAAAAAGCATGAGGGCATTTGCTCAGGTACTGTTATTGAGCTTGCTGGTAACCATGTTGGCAGGTTGCAGGGATCAAATCAATTTGGAGGATACTACTTTATCGCTGATGGTCGGAATTGATTTGAACGAAAAAAACGAGCTTCTCTTTTATATCTCAAGCCCGGTGTTCAATCGTGAGGCAAAGGAAAAATCTGAGGAATACGGCATTCGGTCATCTACGATTAGAGAGTCAAGAATGGGGTTTGATGAGCGAGTAACAGGCTTGACCCAAGCAGGCAAAATTCAGGTGCTCGTGTTTGGGAAAAAGCTACTGGCTCACCCGGACTGGTTTCGGTTGCTGGATGTCGTTTTTCGGGATGCAAAGTTCAGTGTCAACGCCCGCGTGGCTATGCTTGATGGTCCGTTGCATGAGTTGTTTGATTATAAACCAAAGGACAAGCCTCGTCTGTCCATTCATGTAACAACGCTGATTGACACAGCCAATAAAAGAAATCTGACAGTAAAGACGAGGGCGCAGGAGCTCCATCGACAAATGTATGAAAAAGGGATGACACCTAGCTTGACTGAGTTGAAGAAAGAAAAGCGGGCGGTCAAGGTAATGGGGACAGCTTTGTTAAAAAAAAATGGAACGTACGTAGACTCGA
The DNA here is from genome assembly GCF_021270385.1 of Brevibacillus sp. AF8. NCBI lineage: Bacteria > Bacillati > Bacillota > Bacilli > Caryophanales > Paenibacillaceae > Brevibacillus > Brevibacillus sp. AF8. Next base: position 166,728 of record NZ_JAGQDN010000013.1, read on the forward strand.
TAGAACCGCGGGATACGATTCTTTTGCAAACGCTGATCCATGAAAAACAAGGGGAATTGTCTGTCACCATCCCGATTAAAGAGACGGACGATCAAAAACAAATTACGAAAGACAGGATCAGTTTTTTTATCAAGGGCGTCAAAAAAAAAGTAAAAACAACCTATCAGAACGGTCGGTTTCATTTTGACGTTCATTTCAGGTTGCGAGTTTCCATATCGGAGCGCATGTTTCCGTTCAACATGGAAAAGGACTACAAAAAGATGGAGCGAATGATCAGTGACGAGTTGCAGAAGGATTACATGAAGTTAATCAAGAAATGCCAGGAAACCGGTATAGATCCGTTTGGGTTTGGTCTCTATGCGCGTGCTCATGAATATAAGGAATACAAAAAGGTAGAGGATGATTGGACGAAGGCGTTTTCCAATGCCGTTGTTGAAATCAAGCCAGACGTATCGATCAAGGGAAATGGTGTCATAAAATGAAGGGTGAAAGACAAAACCCCCTGGCATGGTCATAACCCTGTCAAGTAGACTGCCTAAAAACCCATAGTTACGCGGCGATCG
>NZ_JAGQDN010000014.1:0-154570 GCF_021270385.1 Brevibacillus sp. AF8
TCATTCTCAATACAACGCGCAGCATACGTAGCCAGCTTGGTGCCCTTATCCACCTGATAACTCTCGATTGCTTTGATCAGGCCGATGGTACCGATGGAAATCAGATCTTCACTGTCCTCACCCGTGTTCTCGAATTTCTTCACAATATGCGCCACCAAACGCAAATTGTGCTCAATCAGCTTGTTGCGGGCGTAAGGGTCGCCTTTGGCCATGAGTCGGAGGTACTTTTCTTCTTCGGTGTCCTGAAGCGGTTGCGGGAAGGCATTGTTCTTGACATAAGCCACAAAAACAAGAAGTTCTTTAAAAACAAGGGAAAGCGCCGCGATAATGCTGGACATGGCTGCCACCTCCACGTCTGGAATAGCTTACTTCTATCCTTATGTGGGCGGTCGCCTATATGTGCATGTACGCTAAAATAACCGAGTGAATAAGCGAATCCTTCTTTGTACAAAGACGTACTCGGTTAGTGGCTGATTAAACGAAGGTAAATGAACACGAGCGAGTCAGATATTCCAAAAACCGCATGGTCATCCCAATCGTCTTTTATCGAAATAATTTCAAGATTACTTAATTGCGGTTGTAAAAATTGAATAAACTCCTCAGACACCACCATCTTCTCTCAGTTCCTTATTCTACCATCGACAATTAAAACGCTATCCAATGGGAGATAAATGACGTAAATCTCCCTCTGGCTTAGTTGAAAATGTAACCATTTTTCGGCGAACACCTCTGTGTATTCAACTAAGTTTTTTATGTTGTCGGGCATATGAGCCTCCCTATCGTTTTCGTTACAATATTTTTTAAAAATTATATTTTTTGGTACAATGATCCAAACGAATTGGCATATCTAAACCAAAGTTATTGGAGTGGTCACCCATGCTAGATTTTGGCGCTGTGTCGCTCGAATGGGGTACGTTACTCATTCAGCTCTTTGTCTTCCTCATGCCTTTAGCCCTTTTCATTGCTTGCTGCATTTTCATCGTAAAACGCACAGGAACCAAGCAAAAAGCCTTCGACGAGCTGGAAAAACGCGTCGCAGCACTCGAACAAGAAAGAAAGCGTCCGAAATTATAACGGACGCTTACCTTTCCCCTATTCAAATAATGCCATCATCTCTTCGTCTTCTCTCTCGCGCGCTATATCGTATGGTGTTTGCCCCTCTATGTCCTTTTTGTTAGGATTCGCACCTTTAGCCAGCAGCAACTCTACCACATCCACACGCTCCTCTCCATCCGCTACCTGTGTGTGCAGCGGGGTACTTCCATCATGAGCGCTGGCATGTATGTCTGCACCGTGGGCGATGAGCGCCTCTGCAACCTCTGGATAGAGTGCAATATGCAACGGGGTAATGCCCTCATCGTTTTTCGCATGAACATCTGCTCCCTGTGCCACCAAGTACGCAATAAGGTCGACATCGTCTGTCATCACAGCTCCATGCAGTACGGAAAACTCATACTCATCCTTTTCATGCAGCAATTCCGGCTGTTGCGTGACGATCTTCTTTACGAGCTCAATATCTCCCAGTTCAGCCGCATCGTATAAATCTGCGAATTTGTAAGCCATGTCTGCCTCCCCTAACTTATGTATTCCTCCCTGTTCCTTACCGCTCCTCTGTTTCAAAGACAAGTTTGGCGAGCAGGACCAGCGGTGAGTCTTTTTCTTGCCCATCCTCAGTGAGTTCGAACAGTTTTTCGTTAATCGGACCGTACCTCGATTCATTGCCGTACAGCAAAATGACATGTGGGTACTTGCCAATCTCCTCTGTTAGCTTTTTCGGCCATTCTTTTCTGTCGAGTGTTGCATTCATCGCATATTCGTTTTCCAAATACGTCAAAAAGTCCGCTCTGGCCTCTGCATCCTGTACCTCATGCACTTCAAAAAAATCCTCGTCTACCCATTCAAGACCCGATGCTGTTAAAAAGCCAGACGGTATCACTTCCCCGTCCTCGTCGTAAACCGGAGTCAGAAAATCCGCTAGCTCATCAGAAGACTGCAAGGTTGTTCCCCATACCGTTACCACATTTCTCATTGTAATTTCCCCCCTCGTCTACTGCTTTACTGTTTCCAAGGAAGAGCGAATGCGATCTACACGCTCCTTTTCCTTGCGCAGAATGGCTTTCTCGTACGCTACATCCAACAACCGATTAATTTCTTCCCAATTCGCCTCACCGGAAGGCGATTCACCGCTTGTCAGCATTTTGCCCCAAGCACTTAATGCAATCTGCCGCTGTGCTTCATTTCCGTCCAGCCAACGAATCAGATCATCCCATTGTGGACGTGACACCGCGAAAAGCTCATCCCAGCCTTCAATCGGGTACGCCACATGCGGTTCCATCCATAAAATGACTTCTCGGGAGCGAAAGTGATGCAAATGACTGTTGGCAGCATATCCTACCAAACATTCTTTTCTGGCAACGACTTCATCCATTTCAGCCAAAACTCGCTGTAACCCCTCTTCTTCGGGCAAACAAGCTGCCGTTACATATGCACGCAAGGTTGAGCCTATGCGTTCATAATGTGGCCCGGACTCCCAAAGCGAGCGCACCCAGCTCTCTGCCTTCTTGCCTACTGTCTCAACAATGAGCTGGCACCAAAGTAGTAGATTGCTTGATGAGGTTTCCTGCTCGATTTGCGTTACCCATTTTTGTAAAACTGGCTCCCAATCGTACTGAGTAAATGCCTCTTGGATACGCGAATCTCCTGCACCATGCATTTTGGCAAACAAGACTAGCTTTTCGAAATCTTGTGCTGCCTCTTCAAAGGTTAGCGTCCGATAGATTTGCAGCCATTCTTTCCACTCTTGTGCGACTTGTCCCTCGACATCGAGCCCATCTGCACCGGCGAGTGCTTCATAATTCCAGCACTCTGCCCCAATACAGCCCAGCTCCGTGACCCGCTCTATGAACTCTGTGAAGCTTTTGCCGAGCAATAGGAATTCGTCTGTCTCATGCCCCCAGGAATAAACGGGCGGGTCATCCACGCCTGTCGACAAATCGATGAGCAGCATGTCGCCATTCCCGCCGACGTGAAAACAGAGATACCTTTTCTCGTCCTCACTCTCTTCGTCCCCACCAAAGTACGGCCACTCAAAAGCATCCAATGACCATCCCAAATCCCCACTCAGCGAAAAAGGGTCTAACGCTCGAGATGGCAACGACCAATTTATTTGAACCTGACTACTACCCGCAAGCAAAATAGTCCGGATCGTCGCAGGAAATCTGATCCCGATACTTTCCTCTCTACTCTCGATTTCTTCCAGCCTTGCTGGTGGTTCTATAGTGAGCGGCCAAACCTGAGCACCTTGTCGCTCCATATCATGCATAAGTAACTTCCACGTTTCAAACCACTTTTCCATTCGCTGCTGCATTGGCATAACGACCTCTCTCGTCTGTCGTTTTCTATCTTAGGAATTCTATATCTATTTTCGTTATCTAAAATTCGATTTCATATCCTACTAAAGCACCAATTATATCCATTTTTTTCATGGTAAAATTATCTACAAAGTAACTATTTTTGCCGATATTAGTAGAAAAAACTCGGAAAAGAGGACCTAGCTGATGACCACCATAGGAATTGATTTGGGCACGACGAACAGTCTGGTGGCCTACTGGACTGAAAATGGACCCGTGCTCATTCCAAACGCGCTCGGAGAAACACTGACTCCTTCTGTTGTCAGCGTCGATGAGAATGGCGAGATCTTGATTGGAAAAATCGCCAGAGAGCGTCTCTTGACTCACCCAGATCGTACAGCTTCTACCTTCAAACGGTTTATGGGGACAGAAAAAAGATACCAACTTGGGAGATATTCCTTTTCTGCCGAAGACCTTTCCTCCTTTGTGATTAAATCTTTGAAGGCGGATGCAGAGGCTCATTTAGGGCATCCCGTTCACGAAGCGGTTATCAGTGTGCCTGCCTATTTCAACGACACACAACGCAAAGCGACCAAGCGAGCAGCAGAGCTTGCTGGACTAAAAGTGGAGCGCTTAATCAGCGAACCGACTGCTGCTGCGATCTCATATGGGCTCCATCAGGAGGAATCGGAGACACAATTCCTCGTATTTGATTTAGGTGGCGGAACGTTTGACGTTTCTATTTTGGAAATGTTCGAAGGTGTGATGGAAGTAAAATCAATCGCTGGAGACAACTTTTTGGGCGGCGAAGACTTTACCGATCTGATCGCCTCTTATTTCATAGAAGCCCATCGACTCGATATCAACACGCTGGACAGTAAAACGCGTTCGTCCATCCACAAACAAGCTGAGTTGTGCAAGCGCGCCTTGTTTGTGGACCAAGAAGGGAAAATGAGTGTCAATATCCAGGGAGAGCTGGTTGAAACGACTCTCAGCCGGAATCAGCTGGAAGATCTCGCGTTTCCCCTGCTGCAACGACTGCGTCAGCCAATCGAGCGCGCTTTGAGAGACGCCTCCATCTCACCTCGGGAATTGGACGCAATCGTGCTTATTGGTGGTGCGACGCGGATGCCGCTTATCAAGTCCATCGTAAGCAAAATATTTGGGCGACTGCCCTATTCCCATATTAATCCCGATGAGGCTGTTGCATTGGGAACAGCGATTCAAGCAGCACTCAAGGAACGCAACGAGGCGTTAAACGAGCTAGTTTTAACAGATGTTTGCCCATACACACTCGGTACGGGTATTGTACAAACCATGGCAAACGGCAAACACGAGGATGGCTACTTCTTTCCGATCATCGAGCGCAATACGCCAATCCCGGTCAGTCGGGTAGAACGGTTATACACCGTTCTCGATTATCAACGCTCCATTCTCGTTGACGTGTATCAAGGCGAAAGCCGACGGGTCGAACATAACCTCAAACTTGGCGAACTGGATGTAAAAGTTCCCCCTGCCAAAAAGGGCGAGGAGTCTATCGATGTTCGTTATACATATGATATCAACGGGATTCTCGAAGTCGAAGTGACTGTCGTATCTACAGGGGTCAAAACCAAGGCCGTCATCGAAAAAAACCCGGGCAGCCTTTCACCAAAAGAAATTGAGGAGCGTTTTCAAGCCCTCCAAAACATTAAGATCCACCCCAGGGAACGAACTGAAAATCGATTGCTTCTGGCAAAAGGCGAGCGTATGTATGAGGAAGCGTTGGGCGAAAACCGTATGATCATTGCGAATTACTTACGCCGATTTGAAAGTGTCCTGTCCACCCAAAATGATAGAGACATTGCCAAAGCAGCAGAAGAATTGAAGCAACAGCTGGACATGTTTGAAGGGTGGAATGAGTATTAATGGGGATTTGGGAGATTCTCGGGATTGAACCGACGGACAATCCTGCCCAGATAAAAAAGGCTTATGCCAAAAAGTTGAAGGTGCACAATCCGGAAGTTGATCCTGAAGGCTTTCAGCGATTGCGAGAGGCATACGACCTCGCCCTGAAGTTCACGGGCAATGACAAGCGGAATCGCAGGATCGAAGAAACGCCCCTACCTGAAAAAAGACAGCTGGATAGTGAGGAAAATCATGAATCGCAAGAAGAGACGATTCACCTCCAGCCGCCGAGACGACAATATGAGCTGTGGCATTCTGAACCAGCAGAAGAAGAGCAGCCTACCTACGATCCACCGCAGCGGCTCACACTGTTTGACAGGTTTTTAGAGGAAACAACGCAAGAAGTAGTCTCTGTAGAAGAAACCCCTATTCCCAAGCGGTACGATTTCACTGAGAGCTACGATCATTCCGAACGCTCCATGAACCCCGATGATATGGTGGAGCGTTTTTTCCGCCGTACGCAAATGTTGTACGACAACTATCACGAGCGTATCCAGCTTGAAAACTGGCGTGAGTTGCTGAATGACGAGGCGATGTGGAATGTCGGCTGCCATCAACTCATCGATACGCGATTTCTCCACTTTTTAGAAGAACACTATCACTTGCCTCATGAGGTGTGGCAGTTGCTCGATTCCCATTTCCAATGGCGAGAGAAATCGGAAAAGCTCGCAAGCCAGCTCTCAGGACGTTTTGTCGCGTACCTGAACGGCCAGCTCAATCAGACCTTCACGCTGCGTTACCACTCTTTTGACAATCGCGATGACCTGGATATTGAAGCGTTTCTAGAATGGCGCAGCGATGCGTTATTTGCCCTCATGGAGAATGATTGCGAATCGGCTCAGAACTATTTGGCAAAAGCACATGCTCTGTACGCGCTTGACCCCGATTTGATCCGTTTACAGGGCGAATATTTTTTGCGAACCGGAAATAAGAATCGAGCCTTTCATACCTTTGATCAATTGATACGTCTTGACCCAAATAACATCGATGCGTATTTGTGCCGAGCCCGACTTTTCCTCGAAAAGGGAGATGCCGCCGATGCGATCAAAGATTGCGAGGAAATCCTCACTCGCATGCCAGAACTGTGGGACGCTCGCAGCTTGCTAGGGAAAGGTTATCTTCAGCTGGGCGAATGGGAGAAGGCTCAAGTGGTTTTTCAGGAGATGCTTTCGCATAATCCCTCCGATATCGACGCAAAGATAGGCTTGACGCAAATACATTCTCCGTTTAACAAGAGGTCCGAACCGTCTGTGAACAAGCAAGCCAAAGCCGCTAGAAGAAAAACGTTGAAAGCCCTCGGGCTTCCTGGCAAGCTAGCAAGGTTCAAGCAATTTTTTGCCCTCTACACGAGACGTAACATTTGGACGATTATTTTTCTCCTTCTGCTCCATTACGCTATGTTTGCTGTCGTATCCATGAAGCTGGAGATGACTTCGGAGCAGATGTTTGACTCCTTGGTCAATAAATATAATCCTGTCCAATTGAAGACGATGGATGAGTTGAAACAAACTCCCCTTGGCTACCAGGTGGAGTTTACATTGACCAAAGCATCTTATATCAATTTGCTCCGCGTCTATGACACAGAGAAGCATCCCGAGCCAAAAGCTGAGTTCATTCCTGCCGCCAAAGCCGAAGAGCGAGATCTGTTAAACTCTGAGACAGGCTATGTAAATATAGGTTATCTGGATCAACAAGCGATCATTGTCATTACGGACTACGACCATGCCAAGGAAATTCATGACAAGCAATCCATAACGATGCGAGGCACGCTGAAGGCGATACCGGATGGGGAGATGTTGCCTGTCATTGTGAATGCTTTGGAAAAACGAAAGCATCCCTACCAGTCGATTCTTTTGACTGATATGTATATCAATGCCAAGCCTGACTTGGAGGAAAAAGGATGGACGGGATCATGGCTTCTGGGCATTCTCGCGATGATTTCCATGTTGTATTACATCCGCATCATTCGTGAGATTCCCAAAACTCGCAAAGCATTGACATTCCACTAAAGGAGGCAGAGACGACTTCCATGACAAAAGAAGCAGAAAACGAAAAAGAGATCGACCCAAAGTTAAGCCGCTACTTGCATGCTCTCTCCTCTGTTTGCCTAAATCAGAAGCGGCTCGCCTATTATTTGGCCATCCACGAATACAACCGCCTGCGCGATACGTTTTTGCGGCTTCGTATTGATAACAGATGGGATACGGGGGACGCCGTGAAAACGAAAGAGCGCTTAACTTGGTTTTTAGAGCATGGGCGAAGAATTGAATTTGATCGGCATCGCCACGTATTATCTGCACTAAGCGCTGCCAATCGCTCCAACTACATCGCGTCCTTAAAAAAAGGGGATATGGAGTCAGCCCGGCAGTTGATCGTGTACGCGTACATGAACAGACTCCCACATGCCGGCATTGCCGCGTTTGATTATGCCTGGTATCTCATTATTTGCAAAGCAGGCGCCCAACAGTCCTACCTTCCCAAGGCAGATGCCGTAGAAGGCATGCTGGACGTAGCCAAGCGAATCCAACTCGCTTATTCAAGTTGGGAAGAGTATTTATTTGCCTATGCATGTGGCAATCTATACGATGAAGCAGGCGCGTCTAAAAACACGAGTAAAGCAACCGAAGCTCATATTTTGAAGCTCCTGACGGGTAAGTACAGTCCCATCCGTGAATTTGACTGGAAGTTTGATCTCACACCTTACCTGCCCTCACCCCAAGTACAAAGCGTGCCTTCTTTTAGCAGTTAAGCTTACGAAAAACGTTTCCCTCGGACTTTAAGCTCTATGTCCAATGGGAAACGTTTTTGGTTCTTGTATCAAGCCTCGATAGAGGTCTTCTTACGCCTTTTCCGAAATGTCCTTCACCATATGGCTCAATTTATGGCCGCTTACGATCACTGTCCCATCCTCACGATAGCCGAGCGATTCATACAGCTTGCGCGCACGCGGTTTTTCCTCGTCAACGAGCAAAGCGATTCGGTCATGCCCGCGCTGAATTGCTTCTTTTTCAAAAGCATCCAATAGAAGTGATCCGATCCCCTTCCCTCTGCATGAGGAATCAACCGCGACAGAATCCAAATAAAATTCGTCATCCTTTGCTTCTTTTACAAGCGTAATCGTCTCGCCAGTCAAACGTTGGACATGCTCAACGAAGGGACGATCAAGCACCTCTGTTTGGCTCCCATGATAAAAGAGCGCCAGGCCTACCGGTACATCTCCATCCATGGCAATCACCGCGTTTTCGTAGCTCAGTCGGTTATTTTCCTTCGCAAAAAACTCCTCCATCATGCGAATCGCTTCCCCTGCCTCCGTCGCACCTGTCAACGTATGCGCGATATCTCCAATGGCATCATAAATTAAGGGCGCAGCAAAAGCTGCATCTGTGGGTTCCGCTTTGCGTATCATGTGTTTCCTCCTTGCGTTTCGAGCATTCGCACGACACGTTTCTTTTCGTTTCTTAGACTACCAGATACTCTATCATTGTGTCACAATCTGCCAGGCTGATCGAGCTTTCCCGACGATCGTTCACAGATCAGCAACAATGAAACCGCTCTCATTTTTCAAGAGCGGTTTCATCTTTTTCGCATCGATTTTCTATCCAATCATTTTTTCAATCGTCAGCTTGCGATCATGCCGCAAATCGAGGAATTCACCCATTCTTCTTACCAATGGACGCATCGGTTCATCTTGATGAATAAGAATTACTTCGACTTCTTCCCCGCTACTCAATCTCGCCTTTGCCCCTACGTACAGCAAAGCAATGTAGCGGACAAACTGCGCAACGATCTCCACGTTCAACGTTCCGTTACATGCTTCCTTCCAGAGGAGCTGTGCCGCCTCGAATGGGGACGACCTTCCTTTGTACACACGATCAGAACAGATCGCATCAAACATGTCGGCAACGGCGAGCACCTGACATTCGATTGGTATGCTATCGCCTTTTCTTTGCTCCGGATAGCCAGACCCGTCGAGTCGCTCGTGATGCAGTAAGGCACACAATGCCAACAGCTCAGATCCACCCTTCATCTCACGGATCATCTCATAGCCGAAAACGGTATGCTTCTTCATGATCGCAAATTCCTCTTCACTTAGCTTGCCTGGCTTCAGCAATATTTCCTTAGGTACCCTCATTTTCCCAATGTCATGCAAAAATCCGGCTGTCCCCATGAATGCTACTCGCTCTTCATCCCATTTCATCAAGCGAGCAATGAGCGAGCAGAGAATGCCTACATTTAATGAATGGCGGTATGTATAGCTGTCTGCTCCTTCCAGTACGTACAAGTTCCGGAACAACCCCAAATGCTTCCTCGATTTTTCTGCTACATCAAAAAAGATGTTGGAAAAATGATCAAGACTTGGTGCCCCGCCAACTGTCAGTTCATCGAAGAGTAGTCTCGTTTTGTCGAGGGCTTGTACATAAGCTGCAACGGTCTCAGAATCTGCCTCTAGTTGGAATAGTTGAGAAGTAACTTCCTCACCAGTTCCCTCTGTAAGACTCTGTATGATATCAACCTCACGGACTCGTTGCTTTTGCAATAGGATCACATGGGCAGGCGTAATCGTCGTGTTTTGTCCCAGCAGCAATATTCCTTGTTCGGTGTACAAATCAACCGCTAATACTTGCCCAATCAGTGAGAGATCAACAGGTGCCAAAGGCATACAATCAACCTTTCCAGTCTCCGTCTTTTTAGAGGTTGTTCAAAAAGCCGACTTTTTGAACTCACACTTTTACTCAAATTATAGAAAGGAAGAAGGTGAGTTACAATCCTTTTTTCGACAATTCCTAACTTTGCTGGCGCCGGGACATTTCACTATTCGCGTACATATGATATCAAGCAAATGTCAGTGGTTTTATCAAGGAGGGACGAATGTCTCATGACGACGCTGTACATCACACCAAAAGCGTGGAAACAAATTGAGCAGGCCGTACGAAAAAAACCCTCGCTGGAAACAGGAGGGATCATGATGGGATACCCACTTGGAGAGGATAGATGGGTCGTAACGTATGCAAGTGAACCAGGCCCAAATGCGATTCACCAGCCACATTCTATATTTTTCGATGACATACATCTCAAAAAGCTCGTCCGCAAATTAAGCAGGCATCGACAATGGAAATACATTGGTGATTGGCATAGCCATACGGTAAAGCGCCTATCTCCCAGCAAAGGTGATAAGAGAACCATTTGGTCAAAAGCGTCACAATCCATGTACATGTCCTCCTCTCCCCTCATGCTGATCGTTGGACTAGGTAAAAACAATCAAATTAACGCAAGAGGATTCATCCTCGGAAATACTCTTCGCGAGGTTGGGAAGATTGAGCTGTATGATCGGCAAGCTCAGCGACAACCCGGTGAAAAAGCTCCATAGCCTGGTTTTTTCCCCAACTCGGCTGATTTTCTGCCACGACACAAATGGCGTAGCGCGGCTCTTCTAACGGAGCGTACCCGAGAAACCACAGATGATTGTTTCCATTCGCATCCCCGATTTGCGCAGTCCCGCTTTTGCCTGCCACCTGCCAAGCGGAATTCATGAGCATCTGTCCTGTTCCCTCTGTAACAACTTTACGCATCATTTTTCGCAATTTGTTGGCTGTGACGTAGTCAATTCCGTCCAAAGAGAGCTCCTGCTGGGGAAATGTATGGAACGACTGACCATTTCGGTATGCGATCTCCTTTACCAGTCGTACTTGAGAGCTTTGCCCGCCACGCAAAATCGTTACCATCATATTGGCTGCTTGCAAGGGGGTAATGCGTACATCCCGCTGACCGATGGCGCTTTGAATCAGGACGCCTTCATCGTCGCGGGATATCCCCTCTGCAAAGACTCTACCCGGCTCTTCACCATCCAACTGCTTGAAGTTCTTGAGTTTATACAGATTGGGAGTAACATGCCCCACTTGAGTGGTCAAGCCCAGCTTTTTTGCATATTCCTCCAATTTGGCTCCGCCCACCATCTTGGCGATATGGGCAATCGCAATGTTGCAGGATTGGGCATACGCTTCTTCCAATGTCACACTGCCGTGACCTTCTTTTTTCCAGCAGGAGAATTGATACTTCCCGTACTCCCCTGTACATGTAAAACGGTCAATGGGCGAAACGATTCCTTCCGCCAGGGATGCTGCCGCAACCACTGTTTTATAGACAGAACCAGGCGGGAGTTGTTTGAACGCGCGATTCTTCCAATCGCTCGTGTTTCCCGTGACATTTGTTTGATCATAGGTAGGGCGACTCACAGCTGCAAGAACGTCGGCTGTTTGTACGTCCAAAACGACGATACTGCCCTCTTTGAGACCTACTTGATCGGCTGCTGCTTCCATGCTTCTCTGGATTGCTGCATCCAAGGTCGTCGTTAATGAAAGCGGATAGTATTGATTCGACTGTTTTGTATAGCGAATATCCAGTCCTCGGAGCGGTTGTCCGTGCCCATCTACGTAATAGGACAAGACAGACGGCTCTACCCCCTGTAAAAACCGATCAAAGCTTCGCTCCAGACCCGATGCCCCCAGCGTGCTCTCGGCATTCATTTTGCCGCTTGTCCATTCATCTGGATACAGCTTTTGCACCATGTCGGGATTTTTATGGATAAAACCAATCAAATGCTTGGCTACCTCATCAGCGCGGTATCGCTCTGTCACCGCCAATGCCACAACTCCCGGGATGGCAAGGGCATTGATTTCCTCAGCCTGCCGCTCTGTGAGCATCACCAGCTTTCCAGACGCCTCTCGCATGAGCAGCGGTGCTTTCGCCTTTTCCATGGTCTCCGACAACCGCTCCTTGGATTCCCCGGTTATTTGTGCCACCCGCTGCAAGGCATCTGTTCCTTGCAGGCTCCCACGCGCCAACGGGAACAAAATCAAGGCGAGATGCTCTTCTCCGGTAAAGGCGTACCCATTCCGATCCACGATATCGCCACGACCGCTATGCAGTACAATGCTTTGCTGTCTTTGCTTTACTGCTGCCTTTACCAAATCAACGCCATGCCGAGAAAACCGATGGGGCGATCCGAGTTGAATCCACCACAAGCGCACGATCAAACCGAGCCATAACAACGACATGGACAGCAATACAAGAAAGTGACGTCTTTTGATTCGTCGATCCAGCTGCATCGAATTCCCTCCCTGGCTTTTTTCACCAGTATTGCCGGAATGTACGCGACAGAAACAACGAACAAAGAAAAAAGCACACCGTACGTCACGGTGCACTTGTAAGTGTTTATGATTGATTGGAGAATTGCTGCTTCTCCAATAAAATATTGCTGATTTTCGTGGATAACAGATCCAATGCTACACGGTTGTAGCCGCCCTCTGGAATGATGACGTCTGCATATCGCTTCGTCGGCTCAATAAACTGCAAATGCATCGGTCGAACGACGTTTAAGTATTGCGTCACCACTGAATCGAGGGAACGACCGCGCTCTTCGATGTCACGTACAATTCGGCGTGCAATACGCACATCCGCATCGGTATCGACGAACACCTTGATATCCATTAAATTACGAATCCGCTCATCCTCCAGAATCAGCATTCCTTCCAGAATGATGACATCCTTCGGGTCGACCTGAATTTGCTCCGGCTTGCGGTTATGCACCTTGAAATCGTAGATCGGTTTTTGGATCGCTTTTCCTTGCATCAGCTCCTGCAAATGCGCAAGCAACAAATCATTGTCAAAAGCGAAGGGATGGTCGTAGTTTGTCAACGCCCGCTCTTCTGGGCTCAAATGGCTTTGATCCTTGTAGTAGGAATCCTGCTCAATCATCGTTACACTATCATTTTGGAACTGGCGGTACAGCTCCTTTGCTACAGTCGTTTTTCCGGAACCACTGCCTCCCGCTACCCCAATCAATACGGGGTTACCCATGCTTCATGTCCCCTTCCTCATGATGCTTTACACCTATACGACCCTAAGTTTTTACTTCTTTTTCATACTGATAGCCAGCCCGTCTCCCACTGGAATAAATGTCGTTTCTAAATCAGGACGCTCCATCAGATGTGAATTATAAGAAAGCAGCTTGTCCACCATCGGACGCTGGCGCTTGCCCGCTTCTTCTGGGGTCGCCACCAGTCCTCGGAACAGGACATTGTCGCTGATTACCAAACCGCCTTCGCGAAGTAGCGGTAGATACAAATCGAGGAATACTCGATACTGACCTTTGGCCGCATCGATAAACAAGCAGTCAAATTGATACGACTCCGGCAGCCCTAAAGTAGCGTCACGTGAGAGTATTTCCACACGATCTGCACAGCCTGCTTCTTTTATATTTTCCCGTGCTCTCACCAATCGATCTTCATCTATGTCCATCGTGACAATTCGCGCTTCCGGTGCAGCTTCTGCAAGCCAAATAGTGGAATAGCCAATTGCCGTACCCACTTCAAGAATCGCTTTGGGACGATGCAGCAATAACAACATCCGCATGACTTGAGCGGACGGGAGCTGCACAATCGGAATGTTTTCCTCTGCCGCCTCCTGCTCCAGTCGCTTGAGCAGCAAAGAACGCTCGGGAACCAGGCTTGACACGTAGTCGTCAATTGCCGGATTGTTAATCATGATTTCACTCCTCTTTCGTTACAACCGAATTATTATAGCACACCTTAGGAAAACTTGGCTACGTCAAGCACTGTTGACCGTATGCAAAAAAAAAAGAGGAAACCCGGTTAGTTTCCCCTGCTTTTCTTATCATTTGCTTCATGCTCTTGCAGTGTTTTGGAAAAGTAATGCTCGGACGTTCCGTCTTTTTTCGTCACGTAGAAAAAGTAATCGTGCTTCGCCGGTTTGACGACGGCTTCAAGCGAAGCTCTACCTGGGTTGGCAATCGGCCCTGGTGGCAATCCAGGATTTGTGTACGTGTTGTACGGGCTTTTTACTTTTAGGTCCTCAAAGGTCAGACGGTCTCGTTGTTTGCCGAGAATAAATTGGACGGTAGCATCAGCCTGCAATGGCCACTTGTCACGAATCCGATTGTAGTACACGCCTGCTACAAGCGGACGCTCCTTGTCTACTGTTACTTCACGCTCGACAATCGATGCGAGATTCACTGCTTCATCCAGTGTTAAGTCGCGCTGCTTCAACTGCTCTGTCCACTCTGGCTTCCATTCCTTTTGGAATTGAGCCAGCATACGCGAGACGACATCATGTGCCGTAGCGTCTTTGCCCACCTCATACGTTTCCGGGAACAAATACCCTTCCAGACGGTGTTTTCGGTCTGCATGCTTCGGTATGGCTGCGACAAAAGGATAGTCCGGGAATGCTCCTTCATTTACTTCTTTTAAAAATGCCGCTTTCTCTACAATGCCTTCTTTATCGAGATGATCTGCGATCTGTTCGACATTCCAGCCTTCCGGGATCGTAAATCGGTTCGCATTGATCACCGTGTTTCCTTCCACCATGGCGGTTAGGATCTCGTCAATGGCTTGGCCAGTCGTAAATTGGTATTCTCCCGCCTTAAGATCAGGAGCCATGCCTTTATACTTCACGTAGTAATTAAATACATCGGCATTTCGGATCAGACCTTGTTCTTCCAGTAGTCGACCGATTTTTTGTACGGAGGAACCGGACGGAATCGCTACGTTCTTCACCGTCTGTTCACCTGCAACGGGCTGCAATTGCTGGTACACGTACCACGCTGCTCCCCCTGCAGCCAAAATGATCAATAACAAAAAGGTAACCAGCCACATCACAATTCGTCCGCCGCGTCTGCGTCGATGCGTCACAGGGCGGCCGGGGTTAAAATCAGGCTTCGCTGACATTGGTTTCAAGCTAGAAATCCTCCCTTTAGGGTCTCTTTATCTCCATCCCATTCATTATACTAGAGGCTTATCTACCTGTCACTTCATGGGTGATTTTGGCGAAAAAAGACAAAAAAAGAGCCCGCCAGTTGCGGACTCCCTTTCCACTCGTCTATTAAATTCCGTCTTTCTCCAAATCAGCAATCAATGTTTCGAAGGTAGCTTCTACTTGCTCCCACTCTTCGTCATCCTCGATTGGCTGGAGCATGTCTGTACCATCATAACGCAGGAAGTGAACCTCGTACTCTTCTTCCTCTTCCTGATCTACTGGTACGAGCACCAAATAGCTGCGGTCTTCAATGTCAAAAATGTACATGATACGAAAATCTCGCGGTTCCTCGGTACCTTCTTCCGTCAGCGCGATCACATCGCCCACTTCGAACTCTTCCATCATCTCTTCACTCATTGTGGTCACCTCGATTTCGCGTCCAAATATCCTTGGAGGATTAAAGTGGCCGCCATTTTATCTATCACTGTCTTTCGCTTTTGACGGCTAACATCAGCAGAGATCAGCATACGCTCTGCCGCCATCGTCGTCAAGCGTTCGTCCCACATGTGGACAGGAAGAGACGTGCGTTCCTCCAAAAGCTTGCCAAATGCTAGACACATTTCAGCACGCGGGCCTATGGTTCCGTTCATGTTTTTGGGCAAACCAACGACGAAAGCCCCAATTTGATACTGCGAAACTAATTCGCTCAGGCGGGCAAGATCTTTTTCCTTGGATTGTCGCTTGATGGTCTCTACTCCTTGCGCAGTCCATCCCAGCTCATCGCTGACAGCCACTCCAATCGTCTTGTCGCCTACATCCAACCCCATCAATCGTGTCATCGTTAAGGTCTACTTGCGCTCTGACAAGTAAACGGTCACCAACTCTTCTATAATTTTGTCCCGTTCCAATTTGCCGATCAGGCTCCGCGCGTTGTTGTGGCGTGGGATAAACGCCGGGTCGCCAGAAAGCAAGTAACCTACGATCTGGGTGATCGGGTTGTATCCTTTTTCCTGCAGGGCTTTGTACACCTCTGTCAATGTTTCTTGCACATCCGCCGCATTCGCTTCCTTGGGCACCGTGAATTTCATGGTATTATCCAACGAACTCACAATCAACACCTCGATTTCCTTTTGAGACTCTTTTGGTTACATACTCTTTTTTGTATTCGACTCGGATTTCGTTTACTCCTGTCGATTATACAAATTTCTCTTGCAATCGCACTATTTCGCTACTACTTGACTCTTCACGAAGTCAACCACAGCGTCCAGAGCTTCTTGCAGCTTGGATGGGTCCTTACCACCGGCTTGTGCCATATCAGGACGTCCACCACCGCCGCCACCGCAACGAGTTGCGACTTCCTTGATGATCTTGCCAGCGTGAATGCCTTGATCCATGAGATCTTTGGTTACACCTGCAACGAGGTTCACCTTGTCGCCATCGACCGCACCCAACACAATGACAGCGGAGCCGAGTTTGTTTTTCAGCTCATCTACCATGCCGCGCAGGTTGTCCATATCGACAGCGGAAACACGTGCAGCGAGTACGTTCATACCGTCTACTTGTTGGAGTTTATCCGTCAACGACGCTGCCTCGATGTTCCCCAGTTTTGCACGCAGGGACTCGTTTTCGCGCTGTACTTCTTTCAATTGTTGTTGCAGACCTTCTACACGTGCAGGTGCTTCTGCCAGAACTGGTGCCTTGAGTGCTTGCGCCACTTCTTTGAGCGTAGTGAACTGCTGGTTCAAGAACTGATAAGCGCCGCGCCCTGTTACTGCTTCGATCCGGCGTGTGCCTGCGCCGATACCGCTCTCGCTAACCAGCTTGAACAGACCGATTTCCGCGGTATTGTTTACATGGCATCCACCGCACAGCTCCAGGCTGTATTCGCCCACTTTTACAACGCGTACAACGTCGCCGTATTTTTCACCGAACAACGCCATTGCGCCCATCGCTTTTGCCTCAGCCAATGGTTTGTTGGAGATCTCGACACTCAGGTTTGCCCACACTTTTTCATTCACGATCGCTTCGATACGCTCCAGTTCTTCTGGAGTAATGGAGCTAATGTGAGTGAAGTCAAAGCGGAGACGCTCTGGTGCTACCAAGGAACCTGCCTGATTGACATGCGTTCCCAGGACATCCTTGAGTGCTTGATGCAGCAAGTGAGTCGCTGTATGGTTTTGCGTGATTGCCAGACGTGCTTCACGATTCACTTCCGCGCGAATCTCGTCGCCTTTGCGCAGGGTACCTGCATCGACGATAACAGAATGCACATTTTGTCCCATTGGTCCTTTTTGTACATCTGTCACGCGTGCTTTCACGGTATCAGAAATCAGGAAACCTTCGTCATTGATCTGACCACCGCTTTCTGCATAGAAAGGAGTTTGGCTCAGAACGACTTGTACGGTTTGCCCCTCTTCTGCTTCTTCTACCAGCTGGTTGTCCAAAATAATCGCTTCCACTTTACCTGTTGCTACCAATTCAGTATAACCAACAAATTGGCTCGTAACCGTCAAATCAGACAATGGACCGCCTTGGATTTGCATGCTGTCTACATCTTGACGTGCTGCACGTGCGCGCTCACGCTGTTCTTCCATCGCTTGATCAAAGCCATCGCGATCGACAGTCAGCCCTTGCTCGTCTGCGAAGTCTTCTGTCAAGTCAACAGGGAATCCATACGTATCGTACATTTTGAACACATCTTGCCCAGACAGTTGCGTCTTTCCGCTTTCTTTTGCTGCTTTTACCATGTCGGACAGGATCGCCAGACCGTCGTTCAGTGTCTCGTGGAAGCGCTCTTCCTCGGCACGAATGACTTTTTCGATAAACGCACGCTTTTGGACAACCTCTGGATAGAATTCGCCCATCATCGTGCCTACTGTTTCAGTCAAGCTGTACAGGAATGGCTTCTCCACGCCCAGCTTTTTCCCCATACGTACGGCACGGCGAAGCAGACGGCGAATGACATAGCCACGCCCTTCATTGGATGGAAGCGCACCGTCACCGATCGCAAACACAACCGTACGCGCATGGTCAGCGATAACCTTCAGGGCTACATCCATCTCAGGGCTTGTTTTATACTTCACACCGGAGATTTCCGTGGTCTTTTCGATCAGCGGGAACAGCAAGTCCGTCTCAAAGTTGTTGTCTACGCCTTGGATGACAGAGGCCATGCGCTCAAGACCCATCCCTGTATCAATGTTCTTCTTAGGCAACGGCGTGTAGGTACCGTCTGGATTGTGGTTGAACTGGGAGAATACCAGATTCCACACTTCCAGGTAACGCTCGTTCTCTCCACCTGGGTACAGCTCAGGGTCGCTCGGGTCGTTTCCGAATGCTTCTCCACGGTCATAGAAAATCTCTGTGTTTGGTCCGCTCGGGCCTTCTCCAATATCCCAGAAGTTGCCCTCCAGTCGGATGATTCGCTCTTCTGGAACACCGATTTTCTTGCTCCACAGCTCAAATGCTTCTTCGTCCTCCGGGTGAATGGTAACGGAGAGCAACTCTGGATCAAAGCCGATCCATTTTGGGCTTGTCAAAAACTCCCATGCCCATTCAATCGCTTCTTCCTTGAAGTACTCACCAATAGAGAAGTTACCCAGCATTTCAAAGAAAGTATGATGGCGAGCAGTACGTCCCACATTTTCAATATCGTTCGTACGAATAGACTTTTGCGAGTTCGTAATACGCGGGTTGTCCGGAATGATGCGGCCGTCAAAGTATTTCTTGAGAGTCGCCACACCACTGTTGATCCACAGAAGGGAAGGATCGTCGATTGGAACCAATGGAGCGCTAGGCTCAATGCGATGTCCTTTTTCTACAAAAAAGTCGAGGAACATCTGGCGGATTTGATTGCCTGTCAGTTTCTTCATCTAACATTCTCCTCATCTAAAAATAAAAAAAGTCCCCATCCCCTCAGGGACGAGAACTGATTTCTCGCGGTACCACCCTGCTTACAGGCTCGCTACACGTTTCTGAGCCAAGGCCTGTCGCTTAAGTGGCGTCTAACGGTGCCAAGCCGCCGGGTTTTGCCCGGTCTTAGGAGTAGCCTTCTGCTGCTCTTCTTTTGGTCGCCCTCTCAACCATGGAGCGTCCTCTCTGTAAAAGGTCTGCAACATACTCGTTCCCTCATTGATTTCACATAAATCACTTTGTCCATATTATAAATATTTTACCTGATCACTGTCAACTTTCATGCATCATGACAGCGATTCGGCTAACGATCACTTTGCAAACGGCAAGAATCGGGACAGCAACGATCAACCCGATGATCCCCCCTACCGTCTCCCCTACAAGCAGTGCCAGGATAATGAGAAGCGGATGCAAATGCAAGGAACGACCAACGATGTTGGGAGACAAAATGTTCCCTTCTACGATTTGAATGATGAGATTGACAACGACCACGAGTAGCAGTGTCTTGGTGGAAATCGTAATCGCGATCACAACTGCTGGTGCCGCCCCAATCAATGGTCCGATGTACGGAATAATGTTGGTGAGACATACGAATGCAGCCAGTACAAAAGGATACGGCATGCCGATCCACCAGTAGCCCACGTATGCGAAAACGCCTACGATCAAGGCGACCATCATTTGTCCATGTATGTATTTGCCCAAGGATTCGTTTATATCCCGCAGGACGATCAGCACTTGCTTCCGATAAGCCTTTGGAACAATCGACATCCCTGTCTCGTGCAATTGCTTCATATCCTTCAAAAAGTAAAAAGCGATAAACGGCACGATAGCAAATGCAAACAGCTTTCCCATCGAATGCCTGGCATTATCCACGATTTTCGATACAGAATGAGACATTCCCTCATTCGACTGGATGATCACCCGGTCCACACCCTTGGAGATGCTATCCGGCAAGAAATATTTTCGTGCCTCCCACTCACTCATCCATGTATGGTACCAATCCATCAGGCGGGGAATATCGTCTGACAGCTCCACCAATTGTTTCGTGAAAACTGGGATGGCGTTTATAATCGCAATGGTAATCACCAATACAAATGATCCATAAATGAGCAGGACTGCCATCAAGCGCGGAACCCTTCTTTTTTCCAGCAATTGCACGATCGGATGGAGCAAGTACGCAATGACGAGTCCCAATATGACGGGAACGAGCACTTCCTTTACGAGCGAAAACAACTGGGACAGGACTGGGCGGAGCAGCCAAAGCAGATTGCCGATGACCAAAAGTGTGATGACCCAAACAGCAGCAGCAAATAGACGACTTCGCCGAAGTTCATCCACGTTCCCCAACTCCTCCCTATTTGCCTACATCTTTTTTAGCTTGTCTCATTCACATTAATTTCATGTAACCTATTGACACACAATTTCGTGTTCAGTAGTATGTAATTACAAGAGGATATCTCCAAAGGGGAGTAGCTTTTTCGCAACATAGTCGTCATTACGGGATTTTTCCCCGGCTATGTTGGCAACATTTTCGTAAATGTTGTAAGCAAGACCTTTGCCGACCAGGTAAAAGGTCTATTTTTGTTTTTTAAACGACCTTTTCCTGCATCGGGAAAGGTCGTTTTCTTTTTCGCCCCTTTACACACACTATGGGAGGTATCAAGAAAACGGCCAGCGGATTATTCGCTTCCAAAATGGATTAGGAGGAGGAAGAGAAATGGATTTATTGTTAAGCCCTGAGTTTTGGACCGCATTACTTTCTATCGTTATCATCGACCTCGTGCTGGCCGGGGACAATGCCCTCGTCATCGGGATGGCAGCTCGTAACCTGCCTGCTCATCAGCAAAAGCAAGCCATCATCTGGGGAACGGTTGGTGCAATTGTCATTCGTGCATTGGCGACACTTGCTGTTGTTTGGTTGTTGAAAATTCCTGGTCTGCTGCTTGTAGGTGGTTTGATTCTCATTTGGATCGCTCTCAAATTGCTGATTCAAGATAATGGTCATGAGAATATGAAGGCAAGCGGAACGCTTGGAGCAGCGATCTGGACGATTATCGTAGCCGACACGGTAATGGGCTTGGATAACGTGATCGCGGTTGCTGGTGCAGCACATGGTGATTTTCTTCTGGTGGTTATCGGTTTGATCATCAGTGTTCCGATCATGGTATGGGGTAGCACATTGATCTTGAAGCTGATCGAGAAATATCCGGTCGTTATATATATCGGTTCTGCAGTATTGGCGTATACTGCTGCGAGCATGGTAACAAGCGAGAAGTTCCTCACACCATTCTTTGCCGCTTACCCTTGGGTAAAATGGGTATTCATCGTAGCTGTTGTGGTTGGTGTCCTGTTGATCGGACGCATGAAAAGCCAACAGCAAAAACGCTTGGCAGAACAATCTTAATACAAAGCAAGGCTCCGTCGTTTCTGCGACGGAGCTTTTTCATGCCGGTCGAAAAAAAGCACCCGAACACAGTGTATGTTCGGGTGTTTATTTACGTTCCAATTCACATTTTGTGTTAACGAGTGACGGCACGCATCAGCTTGCGACCTGATTTCCACATACGTGTTACATCACGCATGGAAAAGGGCAACTGATTCCAATTCAATGAAAACCGACTGCGACGTCGCGGAGCCAACCAATAGCCAATGATCGCCACAATTCCGCTTGTGGCCAGAACCCGCAACAGGCTTCGAGTGAACAAGCGTGCCACCTCCATTGGTTTTGCCGCTCAAATCCACTACATATTCAAGTGAGCGGTTACTGTCTGATCCTCAATAAACAGATCGTTGAGCGAATGCAAAGATCCATCTTCCTCAACTTGGTAGACAGAAGCGATCTGCTCATTGGAAACGCTCATTTCTATAAAGCAGTTCCAGCAATAGTATTGATTGGTTCCAATCTTCCCTACGTCTTTGGAACTGCAATTCGGGCATATGACACGCATCACGCTTTTCCTCCCTTTCACGCCTGGCCACGAACTAGTCCGGCACGATCAGGTTTTCTTCCCCGATGATCACGGATGCTGGTGCAGGGAGGCGCTTTCGACCTTCCGTAATATCTGCAAGCCAGCCATTCGATAGTTCGTACCCTACAAGTTTCTCCCAGTTGGCTGAAAAGTAAACATCTTCCAGCCTCCCCAAACACTCTCCGGAAGCGGTAATCACCGCTTTTCCTTTTAACTTCGTCTTTCCCGTCACAATGCCGACAGGCTCTAGTCCGGCGAGATGAGGTAAGGGCGTGATCGCGTCTTTTCCCGATACGGTAAGGCAGGACTCCCCGACCGCATGAATATGTTCGGCAGGAATATAGGTACCTGATTGGAACCAGCCCTGTTCGCTCAGCAAGACTCCTCGTACATGCCAAGTGGAGTCGCAAAGAATGTCACGCACGGTTCCCATCGTCTCTCCTGTTTGGAGGCAAACAACTGGTAATCCGACTGCATCCATTGCCTTGCGCATGTGGGACATCCCCCTTCCGCCTTGTTAGTATCAGGCGAAATGGATACGTCCATTCGGCGCAAATGGTTCCAAATTCACTCTTGCTTTAGCCGTTCCTCCAGGTAACTGTACCGTACCCCCTCCTCATCAGACTCTACAGCAGCACGGAACGCATCCGGCTCTCCACACATGATGAGGAATGATTTGCTCCGGGTAATCCCGGTATAGACCAACTTGCGTCTGAGCATACGGTAGTAACTTTTGACAAACGGCATGATCACAATCGGAAATTCGCTGCCTTGAGACTTATGAACCGAGCAGCAGTAGGCAAGCGTCAGCTGATGATAGTCCGAACGCTTGTACACCACTTCCCTGTTATCAAAAGCAGCGACCAGCATCTCCTGGTTCTCCGCATTTTCATTCGGGAAAAAGATGGCGACGATCTCACCCATGTCACCGTTAAACACCTGTTCTTCAGCATTGTTTACCAATTGCAGAACCTTGTCTCCTGTACGGAAAGTCGTCTCTCCAAAAGTAACTTCACGCTTTTGCGGCGTTTTCGGATTAAACAGCTCCTGCAATTCTTCATTCAACCGGTTCACACCGGCATTACCTTTATAGATAGGGGCTAATACCTGAACATCTTTTGCCGTATATCCTTTTTTTACGGCTCCGAAACAAATTTGTTTCACTGCTTCCGGAACTTCTTGTGGCAAACTTGTGAAGAATCGCCGATCCGGGGTGGTGTGAAGCAAATCTGCCGGTACATTCCCCTTGCGTACATCATGGGCCAACCGAATAATGGTAGACTCTTCCGCTTGCCGATAAATTTCTGTTAGCTGCACCAACGGTAGCAATCCAGATCGGATCATATCCAACAGGACGTTGCCCGGTCCTACAGAAGGCAGCTGGTCAGGGTCACCTACCATGATGATCTGCATGTCGTCTGGGACCGCACGAAACAATTGATTTGCGAGCCAGATATCGACCATGGACATTTCATCCACAATTAATAGCCGACCACGGATTGGGTGCTCCGCATCATGCTCGAAGCTCTCCCCTTTGTAACCGAGCAAACGATGGATGGTCATAGCAGGTAAACCCGTAGTCTCTGTCATACGTTTTGCTGCACGTCCAGTAGGAGCCACAAGAACAATCGGGAACGGATTTTCTTCGTTGTATTTTTTCAAGTCCAGCGACAATCCATGAAGCTGGGAAAAGACACGACATATCCCACGAATCACTGTCGTTTTCCCCGTACCAGGTCCCCCTGTCAACAGCATCAGACCTGCTTTGATCGCCTGTTCAATGGCATCACGCTGCGTCTGGGCATACGTAATCCCCAGTTCATCCTCGACAGCCCCTAACGCACGGTAAAATTCCGATGTCGGGAACGTACCGAATTCATCACGCGCAGCGAAGTGACGCAGTCTTTTGGCTAGACCGAGCTCAGCAAAAAACAGAGAGGGCAAATACACCCGCTCATCTTCCCAGGCAATTTTGCTCGACACAAACAGGGCTTCCACTGCCAGTCGAATATCGTCACCAGAAAAGACGTGTCCCCCGCACTCTTCGAGAAGGCGCAGCGTTTTTTCACAAAGCTCCTCCACAGGCAAATAAACGTGTCCTTCTGAATACGAAGCCTCTTGCAGCCCAAAGAGTGCCGCTGCCTTCACACGTTCTTCCGAGGAAGCCGCGATACCAGTTGCTCGTGCAATGTCATCCGCCCGCTTAAAGCCGATTCCTACGACATCCTCAATCAAACGGTATGGCTCTTCCTTCAGCACTGTCATCGTTTCCAGCTTGTAGGTCTGATAAATACGCAGCGCCATGTTTACACCAATGCCGAAGTCGTACAAGAAAACCATGGCACTTTCCAAAGAACGATGCTCGACTACAGAATCATAGATCGTTTTGGCACGTTGTTCAGAAATGCCTGGTACCTCAGCCAATCGCTCCGGGAAGTCCGCGATAATGGACAGCGCATCTACCCCGAGCTGCTCTACAATTCGTTTGGCCATCTTCTTTCCGATCCCTTGAAATAAGCCACTGGCTAAGTATCGCTCAACCCCGGCCAATGTCTTCGGTGTTTCACGTTCATAGCGCTTTGCTACATACTGCTGTCCAAATCGAGGATGTGTTTTCCATTCACCGTAAAAGGTGTACAGCTCATCTGGATGTGGACGAGGAAAATTACCGACAATAATGACCTCCGATTCTTTGGTCGATTCGGTAGTCTCTTCTATCTTTAGACGGATAACTCCGTACCAGGTTTCATCATTGTAAAAAATTTCTTGAGAAACAAATCCTCGAATGTAGGTTTCTGCAAACAGCGAGATTGACTGCTGCTCGTCCATCTAAACGCCTCCTTACATAAAAACCGTTCCAGAAAGGAAAAATCCACTTCTCTTGAAAGTGGATTTCTCATATGCTCGTCTTAAATTGTAAATCGTTTTACTTGTTCTGACAACTGCTCGGCCATTTTCGCCAACGTTTCGGATGCCGCTGTCATTTCCTCGGACGTTGCTGACTGTTCTTCGGACGCTCCTGCCACTTCCTGTGTATCTCTTGCCGCTATTTCCGCAAGCCCAGCAATTTTTTCGGAGTGACTCACCAATTGGACTGTATCGCGATGAATCGCTTGGGCAGCATCGTTCATGCGATGTACTTGCTGGCTGACGTCTTGAACGGCCGCCAAGATTTGCTTAAAGCTGTCCCCTGCCTGGGCCACTCCTTCGCGTCCATCCTGGATAGCGACAGCAGTCGTTCCCATTTCCGATACAGCCGCGAGAATATCTGTATGGATCGTATGAATCAAGCCTGCTATCTCTTCTGCTGCCTCACCCGATTGCTCAGCCAGCTTGCGTACCTCTTGGGCCACAACCGCAAATCCGCGTCCCTGTTCCCCCGCCCGGGCAGCCTCGATGGCGGCATTCAAAGCCAATAGATTCGTTTGGTTGGATATTTGACGAATGGTCGTGATGATTCCGATGATTTGCTCGGATTGAGAGCCAAGCTCGCGGATAACCTGCTCTGTTCGACGGGCATGATCCGTGATTTGATCCATCTCTTGTACGAGCTCTTTCAGCTTGCCTTCACCAACCTGTGCCAATTGATTCGCGTCTGTCGCATCGACATTGACTTGAGAAGTCGAGGCCGCAATAAGTTGAATATCTCCACCGATACGAGACAAAAAGCGCACTGTATCCGTCACCGTTTGTTTTTGTTGTTCGGAACCCGTCGCGATTTCCGAAGAAGCCATGGAAATCTGTTCGGAAGCACGTGCACTTTCTGTCGCACTCGCAGTTAATTCTTCCGAAGCTGCCGCGACTTGTTGGGCTACTCGCTGCACCTCGTTGACCATGCTGCGAAATACCCCCATCATCTCATTGTACATCGATGATAATTCCCCAAGCTCGTCCCGGGAACGAACAGTCACTTGCGTGGTCAAATCTCCAGTCTCTGCACGCTTCATTGCTGATACCAGCTCTTTTAACGGTCGTACCAGCTTGTTGACAATAAAAATACCCGTGACCAGCGCTAGGCTGGCACTTATGAGACTGAGGAGAAACATCATCGGACGACTGCTTTCAATCGTCGTCAGCAAATCATTCTCGTAGCTGCCAATGACAAGAATCCACCCGTTCGGCAACTGCTTATACGCCGCCACTTTGGTAGAGCCTCCGAATTCATATTCGATCCAGCCGTTTTTTTGAGCGAGCATGACTTGCGTGAATTCCTCATTCGCCAAAGAGGTACTCTCCACTTTCGGATCTGGATGAAAGACGGCGATTCCACTCGCATCCAAGATATAGGCGTAGCCAACCATGCCATTTGGCTTGTAATATTTTTCGGCCACCTCGCGTGTTATTTCGTTAATTTTCTGTCTGCTTCCCTCACGAATCGTTGTATCTTGAGCGTAAGCAGCCAGCTCACGCGCCTTCATTTCCGTTATGTATTGCAAGTCAGATACAGCCAGCTTGTAAAGCGCGCTGCGCGCATTTTCAAATTGGATATAGCCGACGACCATTAATGGGAGCATGGTTAGGATGAGTATCGTAAACACCAGTTTGTAGCGAATGGAGTATCGTCTGGCCAACATGAAAGTCCTCTCCTTATCGGATGATCCGAATTGTATAGTTCTTCAGGAATAGTACTACAGCATCATTTTACCATCCTCTTCCACTATTCACCACAAACTCCAATAAGAAACCCGCTTTAGCTCAAAGAAAAAACCGCTTGGCTTCATCCAAACGGCTTTCATCCTTCGCTATTCACGAACCAAGCGCTTTACAATCGCAGCAACCGCTGTAGCAGCCTGTTTCGCCTCTTCCACCGTATTCGTAATCCCAAAGCTGAAACGAATAGCTGAAAGAGCAATTTTATCGTCCAAGTGCATCGCTTTCAGCACATGTGACAGCTCTAATGATCCGGATGTACAAGCTGAGCCGCTCGCAGCTGCAATCTTGGCGATGTCCAGATTCATCAGCATGGTTTCTGTATGGGCGCCAGGGAATGACACATTTAAAATATGTGGCAAAGTCTGCTCGCGATGTCCATTCAGGCAGAATGTAATTCCCGCTTCCTGCCAGACTGCGATCATCGCTGCTTTCATCTGCTCATACTTTTCAACCCGCTCCGCCATTTCCTCGCGAGCGACCTTTGTCGCTTCGGCAAACCCAACAATCCCAGCCAGATTTTCCGTTCCCGCTCTGCGTTTACGCTCTTGTGAGCCGCCGTGCAAAATCGGGGAAAACGGAACCTTACGCGCTAAATACAAAGCGCCGACTCCTTTTGGCCCATTAATTTTATGGGCGGATACCGAGAGCATATCTACAGGCAGCTTTCGTGCATGGACAGGCAGTACACCAAAAGCCTGTACGGCATCTGTATGAAAAACAATCCCTTTTTCTCGCAGAAAGGTGCCGATTTCCTCGATTGGCTGGATCGTTCCTACTTCATTGTTGCCGTACATAATGGACACTAGGACCGTATCCGGGCGAACCGCTTGTTTCAGGTCTTCCAAATGAACCATGCCTGTCTGGTCAACAGGCAAGTATGTCACTTCAAATCCTGCCTGCTCCAAAAATTCACAAGCATGCAAGACCGCATGATGCTCGATCTGCGAAGTAATGACGTGACGACCACGTTCGCGCTGTGCCATTGCAGCGCCAATGATTGCCATATTGTCGGCTTCTGTCCCGCCACTCGTAAAGATAAGCGATTGCGGATCAGCATCCATAAAGTCTGCAATCGTATCTCTCGCATGCTCCAACGCTTTTCGCGCTTCGCGACCAGCACCATGGACACTGGATGGATTCCCGTATACTTGCGTCAAATAGGGAGTCATAGCAGCAACTACCCGCGGATGAACGGGCGTAGTTGCTGCATGGTCAAAATACATTCGATCTGACACTGCTGTCACCTTCTACCAACTTATAGTACGTGTTCAAAAAGTCGGCTTTTTAGCACCGAGAAGATGGCGAGCACCGGACTTCGGAGGTGAACGCCATATTCGATGTCGAATTAGATTTCTGAGCTACTTCGTGATCAAAAGACGACTTTTTGAACAACCTCTTATATTCTAGATGTAAAACATATAATTATCGGCAGGACCATCGTCTTCAAAGCTGATCAAGTCTTGAAGAGAGGTCGAATCCAGAACAGAAGAAATACTATCCCGAATACGCAGCCATAAAAAACGCTTAGCCGGATCTTCTTCCTCTGCAAATTCCACAGGGCTGATCGGTCCTTCCAGCACGCGAATCACATCTCCAGCAGAAATCTCATCCGGCTGCTTTGCCAGAACGTAACCTCCATATGCGCCACGAATGCTTTTTACCAAACCCGCGTTACGCAGAGGTGCAATCAATTGCTCCAAATAATGCTCGGACAAATCGTGTTTTTGGGCGATGCTCCGCAGGGAAGTCGGCCCTTCACCGCAACGGTTGGCCAATTCCATCATGATCGTCAGCCCGTAACGTCCTTTCGTTGAAATCTTCACGTTAACAACTCTCCTCTTTGTATCGGTAATACGCGCCAGCCCCCTACATGTCTTCAGTATCGCGGGACACACTAACATCTTAGGGGGTGATATGCAAATGACAACGAACAAACGCTCGGAACGAGGTCGCAACCACCCGTCCGATACCTTGTACGACCAACCCGCAGGCACGATTGCTCACAAAGCCCGTTATGGTGCGAGTGAGCAGAGCAAACAGCCGAATGAAAACGGTGATTTGCCCAATAAACCAGGCGGAAATGTCCGCACTTAACATGTTAGCTCCCCCATTATTCGGGGGAGTTTTTCCTTGGCAATCCACGCTCATCCATCTTCTGTCTTTCTTCCTGGAAGCGGCGAATGTGACGCTCATAGCCGTGATCCTTTGGCTGGTAGAACGAGTAGTTTACACCGTCAGGCAGATACTGTTGAGGTACATATCCATATGGATAGTTATGAGGGTACAGATATCCCTGACCGTGTCCCAGCTTCGCAGCTCCCTTGTAAGCAGAATCTCGCAGATGAATCGGCACTTGCTTGTGACCATCCGTTCGGATACGATCCAACGCGGAATTAATTCCGTTGTAAGCGGCATTGCTTTTGGGGGCGGTTGCCAGGTACGTCGTCGCTTGTGCTAAAGGGATACGCCCTTCAGGCATCCCCACCAATTCTACCGCCTGAAAGCAGGAAATCGCAACTGTGATCGCTTGCGGATCAGCATTTCCGATGTCCTCTGAAGCCGAAATGACCAAACGGCGAGAAATAAACCGCGGATCTTCTCCAGCATCAATCATCCTTGCCAACCAGTAAAGAGCTGCATCGGGATCAGATCCACGAATGGATTTAATAAAAGCAGAGATCGTATCGTAATGGTTGTCCCCACTCTTATCGTAGCGTACAACCCTGCGCTGAATGGATTCTACGGCGACGTCCAATGTCACCGTAATTCTTCCATCCGCTCCTGGTTGCGTCGTTGTCACCGCCAGTTCCAATGCATTGAGCAATCGCCTGGCATCCCCTTCAGCGTATTGAATCAAATGCTCAGCCGCTTCCGGTTCTACTGTGACAAATAGCTCTGCCAATCCATTTTCTTCATCAGTAAGGGCCCGATCCATGACCTGCTTCAATTCCTCATGAGAAAGCGATTGAAGGGAAAATACTTGTGAACGCGACAAAAGCGCCGGATTCACCTCGAAAAAAGGATTCTCCGTCGTAGCGCCGATCAAAATAATCGTGCCTTCCTCCACATAAGGAAGAAGGGCGTCCTGTTGCGATTTATTGAAGCGGTGTATCTCGTCTACGAACAAGGTTGTCCGCTGACTATCCATGACGAGCCGTTCCTTTGCCGCATCTACCACTTTGCGAATGTCAGCGACACCAGCCGTAACGGCATTTAACTCGGAGAAATGCGTACGTGTGGTTCGGGCAATGACTTTTGCCAGTGTTGTTTTCCCTGTTCCTGGAGGTCCGTAAAAAATGACAGAGGACACTTGATCTGCTTCAATCGCGCGTCGGAGCAGCTTTCCAGGAGCTAAAATATGCGATTGCCCGATTACATCCTGAATCGTTTTCGGCCGCATCCGCGCAGCCAATGGCTTCTGTTTGCCGCCACCCTGCTGGTCATAGGCAAACGTGAATAAATCATCCATGTTCCACTATCCTTTTACAGGCTGCCACTCCAAAATATCTCTTGCCACTACACTGGCCAAAATTAAACCAGCTACAGAAGGCACGAAAGCATTACTTGCTGGAGGCATCCGCACTTTACTAATCGGTGAGTCCGGGTTGGAAACGATCTGTTCGCGTACATCTACACGTACGGTTACGGGAATCTCACGGGAATATACCACTTTTACCCCTTTGTAGATACCGCTTTTCCGCAGCTCACGACGAATGACCTTTGCAATCGGATCATAACTCGTTTGGGAAATATCGGCAACCTCAAAACGGGTCGGGTCCATTTTGTTCGCCGCACCCATGCTAGAAATAATAGGGA
Organism: Brevibacillus sp. AF8; assembly: GCF_021270385.1. Taxonomy (NCBI): domain Bacteria; kingdom Bacillati; phylum Bacillota; class Bacilli; order Caryophanales; family Paenibacillaceae; genus Brevibacillus; species Brevibacillus sp. AF8. Next base: position 30,416 of record NZ_JAGQDN010000014.1, read on the forward strand.
TATTGCGACGCTTCGCTTCCTTAATTACATGTAGCTTTGCGGACATGGTATCCATCGCATCCACGATGTAATCCAGTTCATGCTCAAACAGCTCATGCGCTGTTTCTTCATTGTAGAACATATTCAGTGTAACGACCTCGCACTCTGGATTGATCGTCGCAATACGTTCCTTCATGAGCTCAGCCTTTTTTTGACCGACTGTGTTCAGCGTCGCGTGGATTTGGCGGTTGATGTTTGTGATGTCTACTACATCCTTATCTACCAAAATGAGCTTGCCTACACCTGTACGCGCGAGTGCTTCTACTGTAAAGGAACCGACTCCGCCAATCCCTAATACAGCAACGCGACTATTTTTCATTTTTTCCAAACCTTCGGGACCGAAGGCCAATTCACAACGAGAAAATTGATGAAGCATATTTCGTGTCACCTTTCACAAGCGAGTTTATAGTCAATCGGAAAAGTAGGATTGAAGTAGAAAAAAGGAGCCCCATTATGCCGTGTTGCTCCTTAGTTTTGAACCTGCTCATCGCAGGTGGGTGTCTTGCCGAACTGTTACAGACGTCCACTCTAAGGAGGCATGCCTTTACAATCACGGACGAAAAACTCCCTAAACAAACTTTGTGGCTCAAAACTATCGGATGTCACGGGCATCGCAGGGCTTTCATCATAGTATTACCAATGTATCAAAGAGCAATGCAGTTGCGCAAGTCGATTACGCTTCTACCTTTTCTTCTTCTGTGACAATTGTTGCAATGGACAGCTCTTTCAATTGTTTTCCGTCTACGACATCTGGTGCGTTTACCATCAGGTCGCTCGCACTTGCTGTTTTCGGGAATGCGATGACTTCGCGCAGGTTGGTGCGGCCAGCCAAGAGCATGATCAGACGGTCCAATCCAAGAGCAATTCCACCGTGTGGAGGTGTACCGTACTCGAATGCATCCATGAGGAAGCCGAATTGTTTCCGCGCCTCTTCTGGTGTAAAGCCAAGGGCGGTAAACATTTTTTCTTGGACTTCGCGCTTGAAGATTCGCATGGAACCTCCGCCGAGCTCGTATCCGTTGAGAACCATGTCGTACGCTTGTGCGCGCATTTGACCTGGATCGGTGTCGAACAGGTGCAGGTCTTCGTCTTTTGGACGTGTGAACGGATGGTGCAGGGCAACGTAACGTTTTGCATCCTCATCCCACTCAACCAGCGGGAAGTCTACTACCCAGAGGAATGCAAACTGGCTTTGGTCAATCAGACCAAGTTCAGCACCCAGCTTGGAGCGAAGAGCACCCAGCGCATCTGCTACTACTTTTGGTTTGTCAGCAACGAACAGGAGCAAGTCGCCTTCTTCTACCGCCAAGCGTGCTTTCATCTCGTTAAGCTCTTCTTCTTTAAAGAATTTCGCAATTGGCCCTTTGACCTCTCCGTCTTTGAAGCCGATCCAAGCCAAGCCCTTCGCGCCATAACGGGAAGCGAATTTGCCCAAGTCGTCTGCTTCTTTACGGGAGTAGTGTCCGCAACCTTTTGCATTGATCGCTTTTACTTGTCCGCCGCCAGCTACTGCTGCTGCAAACACCTTGAAGTCGCTTGTCGCAACCAGATCAGATACGTCCGTCAGCTCCATGCCGAAGCGTACGTCTGGTTTGTCAGAACCGTAACGCGCCATGGCATCCGCATACGTGAGACGAGGGAATGGAGTCGGTACGTCTACGCCAATCGTTTGCTTGAATACGTGAGCGACCATCTTTTCCATCATTGGCAGGATTTCTTCCATAGACAGGAAAGAGGTTTCAATGTCCACCTGGGTAAATTCAGGCTGACGGTCAGCACGCAGGTCTTCGTCACGGAAGCAACGTGCGATTTGGTAATAGCGCTCCAAACCGGATACCATCAAAAGCTGTTTGAACAGCTGTGGCGATTGCGGCAGGGCGTAGAACTCGCCTGGATGTACACGGGAAGGCACGAGGTAGTCACGTGCGCCCTCAGGCGTGCTCTTCTGGAGAATTGGTGTTTCGATTTCCAGGAAGTTGTTCTCATCCAGGTAGTCACGGAAAGCTTTTGCTGCTTTACTACGCAAAAGCAGGGAGCGCTGCATTTCCGGACGGCGCAAGTCGAGGTAGCGGTATTTCAGACGAACTTGTTCATCTACATCGATCTCATCTTCAATCAGGAACGGAGGCGTTTTTGCATCGTTCAGGATTTCAATTTCGGAGATGTGCACTTCTACTTCGCCTGTTTTCAGCTTTGGATTGACTGCTTCTGGTGCACGGTTTACTACTTTCCCTTTTACAACCAGTACGTATTCGCTGCGAACCTTGTCAGCCGCTTCCCAAGCTTCTTTGTTGTACTCCGGGTTGAATACGATTTGGACGATGCCAGTGCGGTCACGGAAGTCGATGAAGATGACGCCTCCGAGGTCGCGGCGCTTTTGTACCCATCCGTTCAGTACGACTTCCTGTCCAACGTGTGCTTTTGTTACTTCTCCACCATGTACGGTGCGATATTGCCAAGACATGATCATTTCCCCCAATGATTTGTTTTATTGATTTACTTTTGCAGCGAGTACAGCAATGAGTTCCTCGCGTTTCACTTCTTGTTGCTCGCCTGTTGCCATTTCCTTTAGAACAACCGTGCCATTCGCTAATTCAGACTCACCGATGATCGCAGTAAAGCGAGCCTGTAAACGATCTGCTTGCTTCAGCTGTGCTTTCATTTTCCGATCCAGATAATCCAGCTCAGCCGCAATCCCCGCCTGGCGCAATTGGTCGACGAGTACGAAGGCTGTTGTTTTCGCTTCTGGTGTCTGCACCACTACGAAGCAGTCGATGCCACCCGAGATTGGCAGTTGAACGCCTTGCTTTTCCAGAGCCAATAGCAGACGCTCGATACTGAGTGCGAATCCGATGCCCGGCATATCGTCGCCGCCCAGCTCTGCAACCAGTCCGTTGTAGCGCCCACCGCCACATAGCGTTTCTACCGCACCGATCTCCGCCATTTTGATTTCAAATGCGGTCAGTGTGTAGTAATCCAAGCCGCGCACCAGGCGCGGATTTACATGAAACGGAATATCCAGCGCGGTCAAATAGTTTTGTACGGCTTCGAAGTGTGCCGCTGATTCCTCGCTCAAGTAGTCCAAAATGGACGGAGCATCCATCGTCAGTCTTTTGCATTTTTCATTTTTGCAATCGAGCACGCGCAACGGATTGCGATCGATACGAGACTGGCAATCCTCGCACAGCTCGGAGCGAACACCGTTCAAATGTGCGAGTAAATGCTCACGGTGACGCGCCCGGTCTTCTACTGTACCTACGCTGTTCAATTCCACAGAAAGTCCTGTCAATCCGAGCTCCTGATACAGACGTATCGCAAGGCCAATGACTTCTGCATCGATCGCTGGATCGCTTGAACCGATCGCTTCTGCACCGAACTGCACGAATTGGCGATAGCGGCCTGCTTGCGGACGCTCGTGACGGAACATCGGTCCTAAGTAGTACAGCTTGGTCGGCTGATTAGGCACACCGTACAGCTTGTTTTCCACGTAGGAGCGCACAACACCCGCTGTCCCTTCTGGGCGCAGCGTGAGGGCATCCGTACTGCGCGGATTGGCTACACTGTACATTTCTTTTTCCACGATATCCGTGGTCTCGCCTACACCCCGTTGGAACAACTCTGTGCTCTCAAACAGCGGTGTACGAATTTCCGCGTAATTGGAGCGGCGACACAGATCGCGGGCCTTGGCCTCCACGTAGTGCCACAGCTCTACAGTACCAGGCATGATATCCTGCGTACCGCGTGGGATCTGGATTCTTGTCATTCCTCTCGAACCTCCATGTCTTTTCAAAAACTCGGGCTAAAGCCAAACCTTCAGGATCAAGGAACTTTTCTTTATGACCAAATAAAAAAGCCCCTCGTCTCCTGACATTTAGCAAATCGCCGCATGTCAGGGACGAGAGACTGGTTATACTCCCGTGGTGCCACCCTGTTTGAATAGCCTACAATTACAAAAGGCTATCCCACTTATTAGCCGTTAACGCCGGCACACGCCTGCCAGTTACTGGGGAAAGAGATTTCTTTCAGCCGTTCACTGCGGTCTTCAGGGATGTCATTCACCAAGCCGTTATACGAAAGCACTCTCAGCCACGGCGCTTTCTCTCTGGGCATCCGGTTCCTGGATACTTGTTCCCGTCATCAGATCATTTCTTATTCAATAAAAAAGCTTAATGTGAATCATAGCAAACCCGCCAACAGCCGTCAACAGGCGCTCGAATAAAACTTTTTTTATTAAGAACAAGTATATCCATCACTTACTTCCCAGATACCTGTCCAGCCGTTCTCGCGCCCGAATATATTTCATCCAAATCACGGAGCTTGTTATCCACCAGAACCTTGTACGTGTCGTTGTACGTTTTCGGGTCCTTCGGATTCGGAAAGCGCGTCAGCTTGCCGCTTCCTGGGGCCATCAGCTTGGATACCGCACCACAGCCGAGACCAAGGATCGTTTGTACCTCTTCCATGATCATGATATTGTAGATGCTCTCCTGCCCTGGCTTGGCATACCCGACATTCTCCAGATTTCCCAAAATGTTTTTCTGACGATACAAATAGTACGGATCATAACCATTCGCTGCTGTCCACTCGGAGGCCATCTCCATCATCTTGCTAATTTCTTCGCGACTGGCGACCTTGTAGCGGTCTTTGTTCTGCGTCATCTCAGATGCTCTTTTGAAAGACAGCGTATGGACCGTCAAAGAGGCGGGCATCAGCTTTTCTACCTCTTGGAGGCTGTGTGCCAGCTCGGCTACGCCTTCGTTTGGCAGTCCGATGATCAAATCCATATTAATGTTCGTCAAGCCCATCTCCATAGCCAGATGGTACTTCTCAATCGTCTCTTCGACGGTGTGATGACGACCGATTGCCTGTAGCGTCTCCTGCGTAAACGATTGAGGATTAATGCTGATCCGATCCACTTCCCACTGCTTCATCACATCGAGCTTTTCGCGAGTGATCGTGTCAGGTCTTCCCGCTTCAACCGTCAACTCACGCACATCTCCCATGTGTGGAAACGAACGATGCATCGTCTCAAATAGCTGGTTCATGTCATCTGCGGTAATACTCGTTGGGGTTCCACCGCCGAAATAAATGGACGTGATCCGTTGGTCATTCGCGCGAAGCCACTCTCCCATCCGCTCCATCTCGTAATGGAGACCTTCGAGAAACGGATTAACCGAAGCCGTATGACTGCGAATCGCGTATGCTGGAAACGTACAGTACGCACACTTCGTCGGACAAAATGGGATGCCGATATATACCGATAGCTCGCGGTCAATCTGATACAAATCAGGCACGACGCTAAGCTGCTTGTCTACGATTTCTTGCAAAAGCTTTAGCTTGTATGGTCGCAAAATTACATCCTGCTGCAATCTCTTATGTGCTTCCTGTCTGTCTACACCAGCGGCGTTCAACTGATGCAGCAATTTCGTCGGACGTATCCCGGTCAAGATTCCCCAGCCTTGCTCCATGCCTGTATATTCTTCCAGCATCAATAACAGCGCATAACAAAGAGCTTGCTTGGCTGTCTTTTTCATCGCTTTCTCATCACGTGCTACATAGTTTCGCTCCACCTGATGGGAGATGCTTCGCTTGCCATCGTATAACTCTCCCGATGCTACGACTCCATTTTCATGCACGGTCAATGCCAGCTTGATTTTCAAATCTGCCCCATCTGTCCACTCAGGTACAAAAGTGAGCGCTGGATCTTCATAAAATAATGCGAGAATTAAGGAGAGTTCCCGCTCGAATGCGTGTCCCTCACATATGATCTGTATCATGGAGTTCACCTGCTTTTTTCAAAAATGCCACTCCTCATCATAGCCGACGAGAATTACTCGGGTCAACTAGACAAGTTGTGGCATCATGTGCAAGGTGGCAAAAGCGGTCATTTCCGTTTTTGCCTGGGGTGTTGGATATCCCGCAAGCCCGGATGAAAATCTTGGGCCATTTCTGCATTTTGTAGTGACGTTTCTTTCTCTAAATCGTCTTGAAAATCGACAGATAAAAACTGCCGATTCAATCCTTGCGCGAATGTTTCCTTCTTTGACTGTCTCACGATGAATTCCTCCTGATAAGCTACGTTCGCTAGCGTCTAGTAAAATCTAGTATTGCCTTGGCTACAGAAAAGCAATCAGGGAAGTCATGCAGAACTTTGTCGTTTTTTGCAGGAAAAGGCAGGAGAAAGAGCGAAGTGATTATTTTGGTAAAAACATGCAAGAACGCTATGAATTCAAAAAGCTACGTATATCGGAAAGGATGTCTATCGTGTTTGTTCGTCAAAAGATCCTGAGGAGTCTCCTGACTGTCGTCTGTGCCATTTCCCTCCCCGTTTCTGCAGCCTGGGCCGCCGGTTCTGTTCAGGTCACAGTGGACAAGCTCAATGTCCGTTCAGGTCCCAGCCTCCAAGACGCTATCGTCACTACACTGCCGAACAAAACTGTGCTGCCTGTCATCTCCACCAAAAATGACTGGATTCAAGTAAAGCTTCCGAACGGTCAAAGCGGTTGGGTAGCGAACTGGCTCGTCAGCGCACAGCCACAGCAACAGCAGCAGCAACAGAAACCACCAGCTGTATCTGCCAAGCAAGTGGAGAGCACCACAACGAATCTCAATGTTCGTTCTGGACCCGGTCAGACATATGCAGTCGTACAAACGATCAATCCAGGTACGCGCTACCCTATCGTGCAAACGAGTGGCGAATGGCTCCAAATTCAACTCAACGCAGGAACAAAAGGCTGGGTAGCAAACTGGCTTGTAAAAGAAGTAGGTACGGGACAAGCAGTTTCCCCTCCCTCTACAGGTAGTACTCCCCCAACGACCAATCCAGCGGGAACAGGCTCACAACAGAAGCCTCCTGCTGTACAAGGAGCCAGCCTAACCTTGGATTTCGCTCCGTACGTATACGCTACGCCGGATGCCAGTACACCTGCTATCGGTCAACTACATGCGGGCGAGAAAATCACGGTCTTGAACAAACAAAATGGTTGGATTCAATTCCCTTACGATGGAGTCAATGCTTGGCTCTCCACCGATCAAACCAACCCGAATACAGGTCAACCGACTCTACCCGAAAATGGAAATGGAAACAAACAACCTCAGACTGGGCAACCATCCTCTTCCAGTCAAACCGCCACAGTAAAAACGGACGGATTGAATCTGCGAAGTGAACCGAACACAACCAGTGCCATTCAAGCTACACTATCAGTCGGAAGCAAGCTGACTGTTTTGGAAAAACAAGAAGATTGGTACCGCATCAACACGGCGGACGGAAAAACTGGCTGGGTGGCAGGCTGGCATATTACGGTGAACCAACCAAGCATGCCTACTCCGACTGGCCCATACGTGACGATCATGAATCCAGATACCAATGTTCGTTCTGGTCCGAGCACCGATCACGATGTTATCAAACAGGTACAACCTGGCGAGAAATACGGGATTGCCAATAAATCAGGCGAGTGGTTCCAAGTAAACTTCCCTGATGGCTCCACAGGCTACATTGCGGGCTGGCTCGTTTCTGCTAATGGTGCGCCAGCAGTGGTGCGAAGTAATGATCTTGCCGGCAAAGTCATCGTCGTCGATGCTGGACATGGTGGCACAGATGGCGGTTCGACGGGTTCCAGCTTCTCTACTTTAGAGAAAACAGTCAATCTGCAAGTATCTCTGCTCCTGCGCAACAAGTTGGAATCGGCAGGTGCCAAAGTCATCATGACACGGGCTGATGATCGCAAGCTGACCCTGCAACAGCGCGTCGACATCGCGATTCAAAATCAGGCTGATATTTTTGTCAGCGTCCATCATAATACGCATCCAAACTCTGCAACGAATGGCTCGATTATTTTCTACTACAGCCAAGGTAACTCTAGCAAGCTCGCCTCCCTGGTTCAAACGGAACTGGTCAAAGCGACAAACTACAAGGACATGAATTATCGGTACGGAAACTATTTCGTTCTACGCGAAAACCCGGTGCCATCCATTTTGGCCGAGATCTCCTTCTTATCAAACTACAACGATGAGATTCGCGCACGTTCTGAGAAACAGCAGGATCTTGCGGCAGAAGGTTTGTTCAAAGGGATTGTCCAGTACTTTAATACACAAAGCAATCAGGGAGGCTGATCCCTCTCTTACTAAAACCTCCATGCGAAAAAAGCTGGCTCAAGCTCACTCGTATGGAGGTTCTTTTATGGCCTATCCAATCGCATTAAGGCAGGACTGGCAGGAATTCCCAAATTATTTGCGAATATCATAAGGCATCGAAAGGAGTGATGACGGATGAAAAACAATCACAATATCAGTAATCGCACGGTATGGACGCAGGTGATCACAAGTTAACCTTTGAAAATGGAGTGATTTCTATTAAGACCATGTTTGAGTACAATTGGATGGTTCGTGAAGAATGGCTGAAATGGTGTGAGGATGTTCCACTGGAAGAATTGCTTCGTCCGCGCCTCGGAGGTGTCGGAGGTATTTTGCATACACTGTTCCATGTCATTGATGTAGAGTGGAGCTGGATTCAAGTCATGTTGGGAAGGCCTGATTTTCAAGAAAGCTTCAACCTTTACAAACGGTTGGAAAAGGTTCGTGAGCTGGAGGCAACTTTCCGCCCTGATGTGCTTCAATTTTTGCGCAATTGGGATGAAAGTATGGAAACAAGAGCCTTTCAGGATACGAAACCAGACGGTAGCATCGCTACGTACACATGGGGTGAAATTATGCGGCACATGATTGCTCATGAAATCCACCATGTCGGACAACTTTCGATATGGGCACGAGAAATCGGGAAAAAACCGATTTCTGCAAACCTAATTGGCAAAAATCTAATCCTCCCAACAGCCACTTACATTCACTGACCCGATTTCGTACTGAAACGACAAAAACGATTGCATTCGGCAATCGTTTTTTGTATTTGACTTCGTTATCTGGATGAATAAGCGGGGCGTTTTTCCCATGGCTCGACCTGACCAACGATTATCTGTTGTTCATTTGTTTGCAGAGCGTTAATCACCCCAGCCGCAATTTCATCATTCGTCAGCCAGCGTGAATGCTCACCTGAACATGTAAACCCGAGAATGACCCGTCGATAATGGCAAACTTCTGATGTAGGTTCTTTCGGTGAATTTTTCCAAGCACCGCTCCCACACACATGCAGCAATTGCCAGTGCTTCTCAGGACGCGACAGTTCTTCCACGATCACCGAGAGTGCATGCGGTGCAGTCGAATGAATCCACGCGACAACCACATCCATCGGCCCTCTCTTCTCTACGAGCTCGGCCATAGCCTGACGCAAGCTGTCTGTCTGATGATAGTCCTGTGGCAGTAAATGAATCGACTCTGGATGAATGGAACCGTCTCTGATACGACTTAATTTGACTGGATCCCGACCAAGTACAGTTACTTGATAACCTTGGCGAGCCAGCCATCGGGAGACCTCTGCAAGCATGCCACTCGCACCGATAACCAATGCTTCTAGCGCCATGATTTCATCCCCTTGGTTGTGTTTATGATTCCACAATCAATGTGACAGGGCCATCATTTAACAGACGCACGTCCATCATTGCACCAAAGCGTCCTGTTTCCACATGGAGCCCTTTTTCCCGCAGCTTGGCGTTAAACAGCTCGTACAACGGTTCAGCCTGCTCAGGTCGTGCGGCAGCCATGAAGTTGGGTCTTCTGCCCTTTCTGCAATCCCCATACAGCGTAAATTGTGATACGGACAAAATTTGACCACCCTTGTCTAAAACAGAGAAGTTCATTTTGCCCTCCTCATCTTCAAAAATACGCAAGTTCGCAATTTTGTCTGTGACAAATTCGACTTCTTTTTCTGTGTCATCATGCGTAATTCCTACCAGCAGCATTAAGCCGTAATCAATTTGTCCGACGATCTCTCCTGCTACGGTAACACTCGCTTCTCTCGTTCTTTGTACGACAACTCTCACACTGACTCATCCTTCCTCTTAGCTAAACAAGAACACCCAATCCACGAAGGATCAGGTGCTCAGTATCCGGCGAACCGAATATATATCTTTGATGCGCTTAATGCGCTCTACTACTTTCAACAAATGATCCACATTGCTAATCGAGATGGTCATATGAATCGTTGCCACTCGGTTTTTATCGGACTTGCCACTGACAGCCGCAATATTTGTCTTTGTCTCAGCGACAACCTGCAATACATCGTTTAACAGTCCGCTCCGATCATTGCCTGTGATCTCGATCTCCACATGGAAATTATGTTTGAAATCGGTATCCCATTCGACATCAATCAGACGCTCTGTACATTCGTCAGTCAGTACGTTCGGACAGTCCAGTCGATGCACCGATACCCCACGACCTCTCGTAATGAAACCGATAATCTGGTCTCCTGGGACAGGTGTACAACAACGAGATATACGGACGAGCAAATTATCCAAGCCACGGACTTTGACGCCAGACTCACTCTTGGCAGAACGATTTGCTGGATTCGGTTTGACCTCAGGAATGGTCGGGTTTTGTTCTTCGCGCTCCCGACGGAGTTTGTCCAGGAGACGAGTCGCAATTTGCGAAGCCGTAATGCCTCCATAGCCGACTGCGGCAAACATGTCTTCTGCACCTTGGAAATTAAAACGGGCTGCCGCTTCCTTCAGGTTCGTTTCCGTCATCGCTTCTTTTACATCAAAGTTGCGCGATTTGATCTCCGCTTCCACCATCTGCTGACCTTTGGCGACGTTCTCTTCCCGCTTCTCTTTTTTAAACCACTGTTTAATTTTATTTCGGGCATGCGCGGATTTGGCCATCTTGAGCCAGTCCTGACTAGGACCGTACGAGTGCTTGGAGGTTAGGATTTCGACGATATCGCCTGTTTTCATCGCGTAGTCGAGCGGTACAATCTTGCCGTTCACTTTGGCGCCAATCGTTCTGTTTCCTACCGCAGAGTGAATCCGATAGGAGAAGTCCAGCGGTACAGAGCCTTTTGGCAGCTCAACGACATCACCTTTTGGCGTGAAGACGAAAACCGTATCGGAGAAAAGATCCTGCTTGAGGCTCTCCATGAATTCTTGCGCGTTCGGAGCTTCTTCTGACCCACCTTCGATAATCTCCCGCAGGCTGCCCAGCTTCTCTGCAAACGAGCCTTGCACGATGCTTTTGCCTTCCTTGTACGCCCAGTGAGCCGCGATCCCGATCTCTGCTGTCTGGTGCATATCCCACGTGCGGATTTGCACTTCCAATGGCTCACCTTTTGGCCCAATCACTGTCGTATGAAGGGATTGGTACATGTTCGTCTTTGGCATGGCAATGTAATCTTTGAATCGACCTGGCATCGGCTTCCACAGGGTATGCACGATACCGAGAACCGCATAACAGTCGCGGATGTCATTCACGATGATCCGCAATGCAAGCAGGTCATAAATCTCGTTGAACTGCTTGTTTTGTCTCGTCATCTTTTTAAAAATACTGTAGATATGCTTCGGACGTCCCGAAATTTCTGCCTCAATGTTTAACTCGCCCAGCTTTTCTCTGATCGTATCCGAAGCTTCATTCAGGTAGGCTTCTCGCTCCACCCGTTTCTTTTGCATCAAATTCACAATCCGATAGTACTGTTGCGGATTCAAATACCGAAGCGCTGTATCTTCCAGTTCCCATTTGACGGAAGCGATCCCCAAGCGATGAGCGAGTGGCGCAAAGATTTCCAGCGTTTCATCGGAGATCTCTCGTTGCTTCTCCTCGGACATGTGCCGAAGTGTTCTCATGTTGTGCAGACGGTCTGCCAGCTTGATCATGATGACGCGGATGTCCTGTGCCATGGCAACCAGCATCTTGCGGTGGTTTTCGGCGAGTTGTTCTTCTTTGGACTTGTATTTAATTTTTTCCAGCTTGGTCACACCATCTACCAGAAGAGCAACATCTGGTCCGAACTGCTCACGGAGGTGATCAAGCGTAATCTCGGTATCCTCTACGACATCATGCAAAAATCCAGCCGCAATCGTAACCGCATCCATGTGCAGGTTTGCGAGAATTCCCGCCACGGCGATTGGATGCATAATGTAAGGAACGCCTGATTTGCGTATTTGCCCTTCATGCGCTTTTTCGGCAAGCTGATAGGCACGTGTAATCAGGTCCATATCCGATTGTGATAAATAGGTGCTTGCTTTTTTTACTATCTCATCAATGCCGGTAATCATAGTTCCCTTCCCTTATCCTCTCAGTAAAATAACCTCGATCGAGGCCTTCTCACGGAGGAGCGACCGCATTATAGCGGAAAGTTTCACCGAAGTATTGCCGGAAGCAGAAGCTGAGGCACTTCGTGATGCGCTCCGGAAAGTTTAAGCCTGGACGCATTTCGCACTGTGAAGCACTTGAACTTTCCTATACGACTAGAAAACTTGGGCGTTGCCAAGTCTTTTGGCGCAGGCGAAGGCTTACTTGCACGTATCATGTCTGTCTATTTCATACTATTATCTTGTATGTCGTTCGTCTTGTAAAGCTGAATTCCCCTGTAAAGTATGTACAGTCGTAGAAAAAAGAAAAAAACGGGCATTTGACCCGTTTTTCCTTGTTGCATCAATTAATATTGAACGAGCGATTTGACAGGAATTTCACCTATTTTGCTACGTCCATCCAAGTAGGACAGTTCGATAAAGAAGGCAGCTCCTACTACTTTTCCTCCGAGTTGCTCAATCAAATTGATTGTTGTCTCAATGGTTCCACCTGTCGCCAGCAAATCGTCTGCAATCAGAACACGCTGACCTGGTTGGATCGCATCTACGTGTACGGCCAGTGCATCTTTTCCATACTCCAGGTCGTAATCCGCCTTGATGGATTCATATGGCAGCTTGCCAGACTTGCGGATTGGTACAAAGCCAATTCCCATTTCGTACGACAATGGCGCACCTACTACGAATCCACGAGCTTCTGGACCCGCAATCACGTCTGCTTGTACTTCACGAGCGAAGACCGCCAAATCTTGAATCGCAGCTTTGTAAGCAGGGCCATCTTTCAACAGAGTAGTGATGTCCTTGAAACGAATACCTGGCTGTGGAAAATCTGGGATAACACGAATGTATTGTTTAAAATCCATGAAAAATTCCTCCTAAACGGTGGTTGGTTCCACCAATTGATGAAGCGCTTGAATCATTGCATCGGAAGAAGATAGTAATAAATCCGTAGCAAGCTGTGCCTCTTCCTTCCAATTCGCATAGAGCACAGAGCTCTCGAGCGGCCTTTTGGCAGTGTTTGCCTGCAGCGTGTACTGCTCGGCCTCCTCTACTAAAAACTCCAGCTCCATAAAGATGGCGATCATACCGTCTAATAGATTTCTTTTCCATTGCAGCTTTCTGGCCAATGCATCCATATGGATTTTTTTAACAGTTGGCACCTGAACGAAAAACTGGTACAACTGTTTAAAATGATCTCGGCCCGGACAGGAAAGCCGCTCCATTCCTAAATCCGGATCACCAAACAAACAGTAAATGCGCTCCGCTTGTTTGAGCAAGACACGAACCACTTCCAAGTCAGAACGGCGCGTCGGCAAATCATACAAAATCACATTGGATGAGGCTGTGATATTCCCCTCTCGACCAACCACGAACAAGGAATTCACCTGTTCGCTTGTTGCTTTCGCTGCCAATGGCTCATAACTTTCCTCGCGAAACAGAACAGTCACCGAATTAGACTCCGCCATCACTTGCTGCCATTTCTCTATCTTGTCACGGCTGCCTCGCCAGTCAAATACTTGCTGATGTCCAACAGACAAATCACGGATCGTCAGCTGAGGCTTTCGATTTCCGTTCCATTCGTTTACAGACAATTCTCCCAATACGTGAAAACGTGCCTTGGGCGTTACTCTCTTTGTTACATGTGCCCAGTTGAAGCCAATTGCATCCAAAGAGGTCCCCGCTTTGCTCAATGTACACTTTAAATGATTGTCATCTCGCCCAATGGTGCGCATACCTTGTGTCTCTACTTCTTCTAACAAAACGAGCGGAGTTGGATTCCCCATGCCATATGGGGCGAGCTGTTCGAGTTGCTCCGCTGCGGTCAAACTAATCTCTTCCATGTTCATCGCAACGTCCACTTTGGTCATCGGCGTGAAGTCTTCAGCGGACAACCACTCTCCAGCGAGCTCGTTTAATTTTTGGCGTAATAAGTCGAGATTTTCTACAGGCAAGGTCATCCCCGCTGCCATCGTATGACCGCCATAGTGCGGTAGCCAATCCTTGCAAGCAGTCAGACCTTCATACATATCAAAACCTGCAATGCTCCTCGCCGAGCCTTTTGCCGTTCCTTTTTCCGGATCGATGCCAAGCACAATCGTGGGACGGTAAAAAAGCTCAACCAATCGGGAAGCTACAATCCCTACCACGCCCACGTTCCAGCCTTCTTTAGCCAAAACGAGAACATTGTTCTGGTCTGGCGGATACAGCTCATTCACCATCTGTACAGCTTCCTCGGTCATCGCTGCGACGATTTCCTGACGTTCACGGTTTAAGTCGTCCAGCGCCTGGGCACATTTCTCTGCTTCGTCCATATCCGAAGTCGTCAGCAGTTTCACAGCGGATTCAGCCGTCTCCAGCCTTCCACTTGCATTTAGACGCGGTCCAAGCGCAAAGCCTACATGTCCCGCAGACAGCTCGGTATCGGCTAAGCCACATACTCGGATTAAGGCCTGCAGCCCAAGGTTCCTTGTATGATTTAAGCGCTTTAATCCTGCTCGAGCCAGAATGCGATTTTCATCTACCAACGGCACCAGATCCGCTATCGTCCCCAAGGCAGCCAAATCTGCCAAATGCAGAGGCGGCTCCTTCAGCAAGGCATGCCCCACTTTAAAGGCGACCCCCACTCCCGCCAACATATCAAACGGGTACGAACAACCAGGCTTCTTGGGGTTAATCACAGCAAATGCCTCCGGGATGATTGCCGGAGGTTCGTGATGGTCGGTTACAATGACGTCAAGACCCAACTGGTTCGCGTACGCTACCTGTTCGACTGCACTGATCCCTGTATCGACAGTGATGATCAGTTTATAGCCACTTTGATGCAGATGCGCCAAGGCGTCTTTATGTAACCCATACCCTTCTGTAAAACGGTTGGGAATGTAGTAGTCAAAAACAGCGCCGAGTTGGCGCAGTAGATGTACCATTAGCGATGTGGAGCTAACCCCATCGGCGTCGTAATCGCCGTATATGCAAATCGGTTCTTGCCTCTGAATGGCTTGTTGAATGCGATGCACGCTTTGTTCCATTCCATCCAGCAAGAAAGGGTCATGAAACAATTCTGGACCGGCTTGCAAAAAATCACGAGCCTTTTGTGATGTGTCAATGCCACGTATCACCAGTAGCTTTGATACGAGCGGAGTAAGCTGGCAATCTGCGGCAATACTAGCAGCAAGCTGCTCATCATAGGTGGCCAGTTTCCAGCGTGTTTTCGCTTTCAGCATGGGCTTTCCTCCAATCCTCATTCATTATAGAGGATGGAGCAGGAAGCTGACAACTGCATAAAACATACCGTTTTATGCAAAACTCTCATACGGCTTCAAACTGCAGCAAATACAGAACCAGAGAATAGAAAAACCGCAGGGTTCCCTGCGGTTTCATCCACCTTTACATTCCTTCTTTTTTCTTTTTCATATTCCGTTCTTTCAAATTCACCCATACTTGGGCTGCAATAAAGATAGAGGAATACGTACCACTCACCAGACCGAACAGCAGGGCCAAGGAGAAGTTCTGGATGCTCTCGCTTCCCAAAACAGCCAGTGCAAGAGCTGTGAAGAATACAGTCGCTACCGTGTATACAGAACGGCGCATCGTTTGCCACAGTGACACGTTTACCAGATGTTCCAGTTCAGGAATTGTCTTGGATTTCATCGTTCTCAAGTTTTCCCGAATCCGGTCGAAAATAACGATTTTATCGTTAATCGAGTAACCCAAGATCGTCAGAAGCGCGGCGATAAAGGTAATGTCTACCTCCAACCCGAGGATAGAGAACAATGCAATCGGGATAAACACGTCATGGGCAAGCCCCACGACACATGCAATACCGAACAGCCATTGGAATCGGATCGCGATGTAGATGGCAATACCCACAGCAGCAATCGCAACCGCAATCCCTGCTTTTTTCACCATCTCTTGCGCAATACTCGGATCAACCGACGAAACCTGTTTCGAGACCTGCTCACCATATTTTGCTTTGAGAGCCATTTCCACTTTCATCAGTGTGTCAGATGAAATGGTTTGGTCAAAACGTGTATAGGCCTGACCATGATTTTCCCCGTACGGAGTGACCGCGCTGAAATTCACATTAGGAACCTCTTTCTTGATCACTGCTTCTATATCTGTCGGATTGAATTGTTTTCCAATGTAAAGATCCAAGCGAGTTCCTGCCTTGAAGTCAACGCCAAGGTGAAGTCCTTGAAATAGCGTAAACAGAAGGCCGATGATAATAATCACAGAGGAAGCGATGAAAAACTTCCTGCGATTTTTCACGATGTCAAATCTGATTACTGTATGGTCTTTATCATAGCTCACGGATCTCACTCTCCTTTACCCCGAACCAAAACGGCTTTTTAAACATGTTGGAACGGACAACCAGCCAGAGGAGGAAGCGGGACCCAAACACGTTGGTAATGATACTTACGATAATCGTCATCGCCAATACAACAGCGAAGCCTTGTACGGAGCTCGTCCCGAAGAAAAACAGAACGCCCGTTGCAATCAGTGTCGTCACATGAGCATCGATAATCGTAATCAAGGAACGGCGTTCACCTGCACGGAAGGCAGAGAGAACCGTCTTGCCAGAACGAATTTCTTCCTGGATGCGCTCATAGGTAATAATGTTGGCATCCACGGCAATCCCTACCGCCAAAATAAATCCAGCAATACCTGGCAGCGTCAGCGTTGCATGCATCCAGTCGAGTACGACCATACAAAAATAAGTAAATCCAGCCAAGGTAATGTTTGCAATCATACCTGGCATACGGTATACAACTAGCATGAAAATAAAGATCAGCGCAGCCCCGATATATCCTGCATACAAGGTTTTCTCCAGAGCCAGAGTTCCCAAGGAAGCACCCACGGAGGTTACTTGCTTCTCAATCAATTTGGCTGGCATCGCACCGGAATTCAGTAGATCAGCCAATTCCTGTGCCGATTCCTGTGTGTAATTTCCAGTAATTTGCGCGCTACCACCAGAAATGACCGATTGAATGGTCGGATTAGTTTGCATCGTCTCATCCAAAAAGATCGCCATTGGCTTGTGCAGGTTTGCACGTGTGGCGTCTTCTAGCTTCTTCGGGTCAGAGAATTTCAGGGTTACGAGCGGGCGTTTCAGGTCGTCATAACCAACTGCTGCCCCGTTTGGAGCCAAGTCACTTCCTTGCAATATAATCTTGCCATGTTCATCACGGAATGTCAGATGAGCAGGCTTCCCGATCAACTCGCGAAGCTTGTCCTGATCCGCTGATTGTGATGCGATTTGAACGCGAATCCGGTTTGGCAATTCGGTAGTGGTGACTGGCTCAGCCACGCCACCGATGTTAATCCGTCTTTCAATCATGTGTGCTGTTGATTTCAAAAGCTCGATATCAACTTTGTGCCCAGCCTCGAGAGGCTCTACCTCATACAGAATCTCAAACCCGCCCTGCAGGTCCAGACCGAGTGTGATGTTTCCTGCCACCTGCTTGGTCGTTGTTGCTACGAGCGTAGCCAAAAGCCCTACAACGACCAGAAACAGGAGGAATCTTCCCCATTTAATCATAGTAGTAATACCCCTCTTTCCTAACAGGGTCCCGTCCTAGACGAGAAACCAATATGCCCATTATAACGAAGTACAAAAAAACGTGTCAATTATTGCTGGAAAGGTGAACCATGGTAACCAACCCCTTGCGTTTTTCGCGACATGTACGTATACGAAGAGGGCGACCAGAAGTTTCTATAAAATTACTAAGAATTTTTATACATTTGTATCATGAGGTAATTCATGTACTTGTTTGGCTTTAGAGACAATATGTCGTTGACAAGCTGGTGGATCGGTGGCATTTCTTTATAGCCGTTCGTGACGCATTCCCAAACATCTTCAGGCGCCACGTTGTCGTACCCCAAAAGAGCAAATTCCTCTGCCTTGCTTACACAAAGGCTTGCCACTTGCCCATACCATTCCTGTTTTTGCGCTTGGTCCATCCAATTTCCCCCTCAAAGTAGTCATGCCGACAGCGGCACGTCCATATTCTTTACTGAGTGAATTTATCCTTGCAAAGGAGCCTTCCATGAAACAATCCTTCTTTTACGGAACGGTCATCCTCATTATTGCTGGTGGCATCACCAAAGTGTTTGGCTTTGCTCACAGGATCGTGTTGTCGCGCATTATCGGAGCGGAAGGAATGGGGCTTTATCAGATGGTTGTGCCCCTTTTATACTTTCTGATTACTGTGACGACATTCGGACTTCCGGTTGCCATTGCAAAGCAAGTGGCAGAGACGGAAGCAGCTAATAATCCGCAGCAGACTCGCCGGTTTTTGTTACTAGCCTTGTCGGTCGCTGGCGGGATTAGCCTGTTCATTTGCGTCCTGCTCCTCTTGTTCTCTCAATGGATTTCCGAAATGCTATTCACAGACCCTCGTGCACACATCGTTCTGCTTGCAGCCATTCCGGTCATCCCGATTTCCGGCATTTCCCTTGTCCTGCGAGGATACTTCCAAGGCAAGCAAAACATGATCCCTACTGCCGTCTCCCAACTCGTGGAGCAAGTCGTCCGAATGGCACTGGTCGTTGTCATGACGATGTCGTTTCTTTCGGCAGGCATTGAGTACGCCACAGCAGGGGCTGTCGCCAGCATTATTTTTGGAGAAGCCGCCGGACTCTTGTACATTCTCTGGCAGTATCGCAAAGGCAGCAAAAAAGCAGCAACTCAGCTTTTGGATAAGCCTCTTCTCATGACGGTTTCAGCAAGCAAAAAGAGCTTGTCGCAACTCATCCATGTCGCTCTCCCTGTCACGCTTAGCCGCGTCATCGGCTCCATTGCTTACGTGCTAGAGCCGTTGCTTGTGCCATACGCACTGGTCATTGCAGGCTTTACCACCTCGACTGCTACTGGTTTGTACGGACAGTTTGCCGGGATGGCCGTTCCTTTGCTGCTTTTTCCTACTTTTTTAACGTATTCCTTGTCCGTTTCCCTCGTTCCTGCCGTTGCTGAAGCTGCCTATCAAAAAAATGCTCCACTCGTGCATCGCCGCATTTATCAAGCCATGCGGATTACACTCGTCATCGGAGCACCTTGTACCGTCTTGCTCACTATCTTTGCAGAACCTTTATGTGTCCTGCTCTACGGCAATGAATATCGGGAGGTTGGCGTGCTGTTAAAAGAGCTGGCACCGTTCTCCGTCTTCCTGTTTTTCCAAGCACCGCTTGCCGCCGCCTTGCAAGGTCTCGATTACGCTCAGGTCGTCTTTCGAAATACGCTGATCAGTGCCATTGTCAAAACTGTCGCTATGTTTTTTTTCACGGCTCATCCAGCATTCGGCATTCACGGCGCTGTCATTGCTCTTAATATCGGCATTACGCTTGGGACGTTATTGCATTTTGCTAGCCTGATCAAAAAAATCGGTTTTACGATCGACCTTCGGGAATTCGGCAAAATCGCGATCGCCATGCTTCTCATGGGTTATTCCGGTTCCTACATTGCCAGGCACTGGTTTATGGACATTTCGATTGGACAGCTATTGACTGCAAGCACCTTCATTAGCACCTTGCTGTACATTGTCCTGCTCGTCGCCATGCGCGTCTTGGGCAAGCAAGACGTACGTCGCATTCCGTGGATTGGCGAACAACTCGCCGTGTTCTTCCCTCGCCGCTAGCACTTATTGCTGCGGCTTGTCTTTTTTGTCCAAATACATGATGCCACGCTCGTCAATGCTGCAAAAAGACACCTCTCGAATGTCTTTGATCCCGTATTTCCGGATTTCTCGTTTGAGCCAAAGCTCGTTTTGTCCGATCTTGTTCAAGGCCTCCGTTCTCACCTTTCCATCGAGAATCAGCGGGATGGGCAGACCTTTGTACGAGACAAGACCGACCTGTGGCTTCTCCATCAACGCGAGATCTTCCCTCGAGACCTTTTCTTTTTGCTCCTTTAAAAACACACTCATCTGTCCAGTTGGCTCCAACAGCGCAAATTCAACATCCGCAATGTTTTTTACGTCTTTTTGCCGCAGATGTACCATCAAATCATCCATGTTCAAGCGATTGCGACGCATCGCATGTTCCCTGATTTGCCCATTTTCTATAATCAAATCGGCAGAGCCGTCCACTGTATCGCGGAATTTCTTGCTCTTTAATGACAGATAAGCGAAGGCGACTTCCAACAAGGCAATCAACAGCATCGGCAAATAAAACCGAAGAGCAGGCTTATCGACATCCTCAATCGCCAGTGCAGCCATTTCTGCAAGCATGATCGAGATGACCACATCAAAAACGGACAGCTTTCCCAATTCCCGCTTTCCCATTAACCGCACTAAAATCAGGAGGAAAAAATACGAGAAAAGGGTGCGAAGTAACACCATAGTAATATTATCCACTTACGCTGCCCCCCAAAGAACATTTGATAGTAGTGTTCAACAGGGGGCAGGGAAAGTATTAGCACCAATTACAGCCACTTTCGCTTGCGGAAAATGTGAAGCATGGCAAACGTCATGGCTAGCATAATCACGAGTGCCACGATCAGCATATAAGGTTCTGCTTCTTCTCCCAGCCATGCGAAAGTATTCATCCCGAACAGTCCGGTGATAAATGTCAACGGTAGGATGATCGTGGAGATGATAGTAAGAACTCGCATCGTCTCCGTTGTTTTGGCGCTAATGATGGTGTAGTACGTATCCAACGCACCGTTTACCAGATCACGGAAGGTTTCCGTTGAATCCGAAATCCGCTCCAAGTGGTCTGTTAGGTCGGTGTAGAACGGAACGTTTTCCTCGGAAATATCGAAGGAGTAACGGCCATTGACGTTCGCGAAAATTCTTTTTTGCGGCATAATCACACGCCTGATTAAAATAATTGTTCGCTTCAGCGCCAGGAACTCTTCGGTAATTTCCTCCATCTGATGTTCATAAATCTCGTCCTCCAGCTCGTCAATCCGCACACTAATCCGATCAATAATGGGAAAGTATTCATCGGTAATCCCGTCTACTATGGCATACAGCAAATAGTCGGGACCTCTGTTCAAGTAAGAAATGTTGCGGTGACACATGGCAGCGATCCGACCGATGGTATTCATCGGAGACTTGTGGATCGTAACGATGTAGTTAGGGCCGAGAAAAACGTTCAGTTCTACCGTTGTAATCTCGTCATCGCTTTCTTCATTGTAACGCAGGGCGTGAAAAACGAAGAAATAGTAGTCATCGTACTTGTCTACCTTGGCACGTGGACTGACGTGCAGGCAGTCCTCAATTGCCAGCGGGTGAAAGTCGAAAATCTTGGCAATATAGGGCAGTTCATTGTTTCCCACATCATACAGATCGATCCAGAGCAAATCCTCTGGTGATTTCAGCCATTGATCTTTCGTTGCCAGATCAACGTCGTGAAACATCTTCTGTTCAGAGTGGTTATAAAAGTACGTTTTGATCAATCTTCCTCACCCCCGTCTCGTTCCCCATCCATCATACGAAAATTCCTATCAATGTTCAACGCGAAGATGAATACGTGAGCCAAGCCTCTCATATAGATGTACAAACACTTCCAATAAGGGGGTACATACCGTGCGAAGTGCATCCACATCTGTACTGACCGGTCTCTTGTATACGACATGTCTAGTTTTAATTGGAGCGTTGCTCGCGACCCTGCTTCTTAGCTTTACCTCGATACGGGAAGGCACGCTGCCCTATTTTACGTACGTGATCAATGCCATCGCCCTCTTGATTGGGGGATTCGTTACAGGACGACGTTGTGGCGGCAAGGGCTGGTATTACGGCGGACTTACCGGACTCACATACTTCCTCTTCATCCTCTTGATCGGCTTCCTCGGCTTTGACGCACCAATGCAATGGGGGACCTTCCTGTTCTTGTTCGGCGCTTTTGGAGTGGCCGCGTTAGGTGGGATTCTCGGCGTGAATTCGGCCAATTCCAACAACAAGCACAAAGGCAGTAAACCTAAAATTATCAAGCCTCGCCGCTAAAACAAGACAGAAAAAAGCAGGTGGATCACCCACCTGCTTTTCGCATGTATTATTTGGATTCTTCTTTTGTCTCTTCGCTCTTCGCTGGTTCACTCTTCGCAGGTTCGTTGCTGGAAGAAACTACATTGTTGATCGCTCCACGATCAAAAGTAACGTTTACGTTGTGAGCAATACGCAACGTAACTGTATCATCAGACAGTTCTTGGATCGTTCCATGCACTCCACCGATTGTTACGATCTTGTCGCCTTTTTTCAGAGCAGCAAGCATAGCGTTGCGTTGTTTTGCCTTCTTTTGTTGCGGACGAATCAGCAAGAAGTAAAAAATCGCAAACATGATGATAATCGGTAAAAACTGAGTCAAGCCATCCATGAAAAAAATCCCCCTCGATTAAAAAGATCTATCTTCACCCAATCCATATTGAGCGAAAAACTGGTCGCGGAAATCTTGCAAGCGGTCTTCGGCAATCGCCTGACGCACCTGCTCCATTAACTTCACCAAGAAGTGCAGGTTGTGGTAGGTAGTTAATCGGATGCCAAAGGTTTCCTCCGACTTGACCAGGTGTCGGATGTAAGCACGTGTGTAATTTTTGCAGGTGTAGCAATCGCAATTTGGATCAAGCGGGGTAAAGTCGCGCGCGTATTTTGCATTGCGGATGACCAGTCTTCCCTGGCTTGTCATGCATGTCCCATTGCGGGCGATTCTTGTCGGCAACACACAATCAAACATGTCGATGCCTCGGATCGCTCCTTCGATAAGAGCATCTGGTGAACCAACCCCCATCAAATAGCGGGCTTTGCTTGTTGGAAGCAGTGGAACAGTATGCTCCAGCACTTCGTACATCAAAGGAAACGGTTCTCCCACGCTCAAACCGCCGATCGCGTATCCTGGGAAATCCATGGAAACGAGATCTCGTGCACTTTGTGCGCGCAAATCGTTGAACATTCCACCTTGAACGATACCAAACAGCGCTTGTTCGTTTGGACGAGTATGCGCCTTCAGACAACGCTCTGCCCAGCGGGTTGTTCGCTCCATTGATTTTTTTACGTAATCGTACTCCGCAGGATAAGGAGCACACTCATCGAATGCCATGAAAATATCGGCACCCAACGCGTTTTGAATCTGTGTAGCCTCTTCAGGACCAATAAACAGCTTCTCTCCGTTTAGGTGGGAACGGAAGGATACTCCTTCCTCCGTGATCTTGCGGAGGTTACTAAGGCTAAATACTTGAAAACCGCCGGAATCAGTCAGAATGGCACGGTCCCAATTCATAAAGCCGTGCAGTCCGCCTGCCTCGCGAACAATTTCATGCCCTGGACGAAGAAACAAATGGTACGTATTACTGAGGATGATGCCCGCACCAATCGCTTTTAACTCCTCGGGGCTCATCGTCTTTACTGTCGCTTGTGTACCGACAGGCATAAAGACAGGGGTGTCAATCGTCCCATGAGGTGTATGTAGCTTACCGAGACGTGCACCAGTTTGCTTGCATGTTTTGATTAACTCGTAGCGTACAGCCAAATCTTTGCACTCCTCAAGCTATGTATGTAAGTCTTACCTATTATAGAAAAACTTCTGGGTGAAGTAAACCCACCTGACTAATAAGTATACACTTATACAGGTGGGTTGTTCACATTTTTATAAAATTAGCATCGCATCGCCAAAACTGAAGAAACGATACTCCTCTTCCACAGCCGTTTTGTAAGCACGCATCACATTCTCTTTTCCAGCCAAAGCACTCACTAGCATAACGAGCGTAGACTTCGGCAAGTGGAAGTTTGTCAGTAGCCCGTCCAGGATGGAAAACGTGTAACCCGGATAAATGAAAATATCCGTCCAACCAGAGGTTGCCACCAGCTTTCCTCCATTCGCGCGCCCTACTGTCTCCAATGTTCGGCAGGATGTCGTCCCGACAGCGATTACTCTTCTACCTTCTGCTTTTGCCTGGTTCACCAGCTCTACTGTGTCCTCGGGAATCTGATAGTACTCCGCATGCATAACATGCTCTTCCACGGAATCCGCTGATACAGGGCGAAAAGTCCCAAGTCCAACATGCAGTGTTACATAAGCCAGCTGTACTCCTTTGGCAGCGATTTGCTCCAAGTACGGCTTCGTGAAATGAAGCCCGGCTGTCGGAGCTGCTGCTGAACCGCGCTCCTTCGCATAGACTGTCTGGTAACGTTCACTGTCCTCCAGTTGCGCGTGAATATACGGTGGCAAAGGCATCGAGCCTAATTGGTCGAGAATCTCGTAAAAAATACCCTCGTACACAAAGCGCACGATTCGTCCACCTGTCTCTGTCACGTCTTCACAAACACAACGCAAAAGACCGTTACCAAAAACCACTTCTGTCCCCTGCTTCATCCGCTTACCGGGCTTCACCAGCGTCTCCCAGCGATCGTCACCAAGTGATTTTAACAAAAGGATTTCTATTTTCGCACCAGTCTCAGCCTTTTCACCAATCAATCTGGCAGGCAAAACGCGGCTGTCATTCATGACGAGTACGTCCCCTGCTTGGAGATGATCGATTAAATTGGTAAATTGCTGATGAACGATATTGCCTGTTTGTTTCTCTAACACGAGCAATCTCGATGAAGTTCGGTCTTCTAGCGGGTGCTGGGCGATCAAATGCTCTGGTAAATCAAAATCAAATTGTTGCACGTCCACGAAATCGTTACTCCTTTTTGCGGTAGATCTTGTGGCAAACGACTTACTTTTCGATTGTCACATCCTGGTAGTAGTGTTGCAAGATATCCTTGTAGTCATACCCTTCCTCTGCCATCGCACGTGCTCCGTATTGCGAAACACCAAGTCCGTGTCCAAAGCCAGTACCACGGAAGATGAACTGCGAACCATTGATTTTTTCTACTTCAAACTTCGTGCTGCGCAGAGGGGAGCCACCTTGTTGAAAAACAGAACGCAAAGCATCCGGTGAAGAGACGACGATTGGCATCCCGTTTGCTTCCATCGCGATCACACGTCCAGATGGACCGCGCTCTGTCACTTTCAGGCTCGTTACGTTTCCCGAAATGCGTGGAGCTTTGTTCTTGTCATGCGCGGCGTTGATCATGGCTGCGATCTCTGTAGAGGTAAATGGACCGCGCGTCCACGAATACGCATTTTCTTCTTTTACTTCTGAAAGGATCGTAACCTCTGCGCCAGTAGGGAGTACAGACAACACACGTTGTGTCGTTGTACTTGGACCTGAGCGCAAATTGGTATTCTCGGTCGAAATGACCGCGATTCTTTGGCCCGCTGAATTGCTTTGGCCCGTTTCGGTTACCAGATCATTTCTTACATAGCCGAGCGTGCCATCTGCTAAAGCCACCTTATACCATACGCTTGCATTGTCCATTGGATAGGTGTCTTTACTCTCGACAGATCGCAAATAAGGAACGGGATTGCCCCATACTTCTGTGCCGTCCGCTGTCATACCGCCTGCATTGGAATAGAAGAGCGACTCAGCAGGTTTGCCTTGGTAGTAAATGATTTCGCCTTCAGTCTCGTCGACGGCCTCACGCACATCATCAGACTCTTTTGTATAACCATAATATGCCTGTTCGAAAACCGTATCAGACACATTGGCAACTCCATACTTATTGCCTTGCCACACAGCACGAGTTCTCGAAAGGACGGCCTGCGTTTTCAATGCTTCCAACGGCCAGCCTGGAGCCATTTCAGAGCCAACGACACCATACAGATACTCTTCCATTGGAAGCTCATTTACTAGTGTCAAGTGACCATTGTATTCCGACAGTTCCATCTCACCGCGATATGTACGCTGCTCTCGTTCCACAACGCCTATCACCGATTCATCGCCTGCTTTATTCGCTTCAACTGTCAGCTTAACTTGAGGGGAGAAAACGTACTTCCAAATCACTTCATCTGGTGATCCGTATACATCCTGCTTCAATATAACATAAGATTGGCTGTCTGGCTCCTGATAGGAGAAAGAGGGAAATGCAGCGTTTGCTCTTCGTTTCAATTCTTTCACGGCATCAGGGCTAACCTCGTCACCGATCCAAACCGCATATTTGACTTTATCCCCATCGGATACCATCACGGGGTAAGCAGGAATACCTGCTGCTTCAAATGACGCTTGCCATTCTTGTGCTTCCTTTAAGCTTTTGAATGTACCCGCTTCGAGTCGATGCGGACCTTTTACCAGCGGATTCTGCCCGATTGCTTGGGCAACTGTTTTTGCCTGATTTGCAGCAGCCTGATACGTGTCATACGTTCCGCTTACAACCTGATAGACGGTCTGACCGTTACGATTAGCCACCTGGATTGAGCCTTCGTATTTTCGTTGACTCATTTGCTGTGCAATCTGTTGTGCGCGATTCCAGTCACCTGTTTCGGCAACGATCAGATGATATTCATCAACCCGGTAACGAGCTGCATCTCCCTTTAATTCGGGTAAATCTGTCTTGCCTTCGGGTCCATTGAGCACGACATCCATTCCATTTTCGGCAGTCAGCGTAATGGAAGGAACTACTCCCCGATAGCCTTGCCCTGTATCCACAAAAAGCGCAACTCTGATATTGTCGCCGGCTGCCTGCGCTGGTACATGTCCTCCTACGAGAACTACTGACAGCAGGCCCACCGAAAGGACTTTCCCCATCCATTTCTTTCTCATGTCGTCCATTGTCCTTTCTTCACCTGATTTACAACAAAAATTGGCATGTCTTCCCACTGTTTTTCGACAATCGCAGGCTGATCTCCTGCCTTTTTCGTAAAATGGGACCAAACGCCCGCACGCAAAAAAACCACCGGAACAATGAGCTCCGATGGTCTTCACATTTCCCCTATTTGAACAGCCGGAATAAATACATACCAAGAAACAGGACGATGCTAATCACAATACAAGTCACGATCGGAAAGTAGAACTTGACGTTTTCCTTTTCTACCACGATATCTCCGGGCAAGCGCCCCAGCGGCAAAAATCTGCCACCTACCTGCCACAAAAGACCGATTACGATTAAAGCAGCACCACCAATAATGAGTAGCTTGGCTACAGGATTCACGATTTCATCTCCCGACCAAAGTGTTGGTACGCACTTGGGGTAAGAACCCGCCCCCGCGGCGTCCGCTGCATAAAGCCAATCTGCATGAGGTATGGCTCGCAAACATCTTCCACCGTTTGTGACTCTTCTCCGATTGTTGCTGCAATCGTATCCAGTCCAACCGGTCCACCGTCAAAGCGATCAATAATCGCTAGCAACAGCTTGTGGTCGATATGATCGAGACCGCAGGCATCCACTTGCAATCTTTCCAGCGCTTCCTTGGCAATCTCTGTCGTAATGACGCCTTCGCCTTTTACCTGGGCAAAATCGCGGACCCGCTTCAGCAAACGGTTTGCCACCCGGGGTGTTCCACGTGAACGTCTGGCAATCTCCTCTGCCCCGCCCTCTCGAATGACGACCTGCAGGATGTCGGCTGCCCGTGAAACGATAAAGGTCAGTTCCGGGACTGTATAAAACTCCAGGCGATTAACGACCCCAAAGCGATCTCTAAGCGGCGCGGACAGCATGCCAGCCCGCGTCGTAGCCCCGACCAGTGTAAATGGCGGCAAATCCAAACGGACACTGCGAGCACTTGGCCCTTTACCGATAATGATGTCCAGCGCAAAATCCTCCATAGCCGGATACAAAACTTCCTCGACACTTCGGTTGAGCCTGTGAATCTCGTCAATAAACAGGACGTCGCCTTCTTGCAAATTCGTCAAAATCGCGGCTAAATCACCGGGGCGCTCAATTGCCGGACCAGACGTCGTTCGGATATTCACACCCAGCTCATTTGCAATAATTTGCGACAAAGTCGTCTTCCCTAGTCCAGGCGGACCGTACAGCAGTACGTGATCCAATGACTCTTTCCGCATCTTGGCCGCTTCAATAAAGATTTTCAAGTTTTCCTTCACATGCTGCTGACCGATGTATTCGTTTAAATAACGAGGACGGAGGCTCAGCTCCGCCGCATCTTCTTCCCAATTCATATGCGTCGTGATGATCCGAGAATCCAAAATCCTACCCCCTCATGAGCAACGCAAGCCCTTGTTTGATGAGCTTTTCTACACCATCGCCCTCTTTTGATTTCTCAGACAGCGTGTTTCTGATTTTTTGCAGTTCACCATCAGAGTAACCCAGTGCAGTCAACGCATCGAGTGCTTCGTTCAGTGCAGACACAGCTTGTTCGCCTGCTGTCAAATCACCCGCTGCAACAGTCAAAATCGCAGATGGTGTGTACCCTACCAATTTATCCTTCAAATCGAGGATAATGCGCTGGGCCGTCTTTTTCCCAATCCCCGGAAATTTCGTCAAATAGGTAACATTCTCCTGTTGAACCGCCATCACCAGCTGCTCAGGCGTCGCCGCAGCCAGAATAGCTAATCCACCCTTTGGACCGATTCCGCTAACATCAAGCAGTTTGCGGAACAAATCGCGTTCGTCACGGGTAGCGAAGCCATACAACAAGATGGCATCCTCCCGAACGTGATGGTGGGTAAACAATTTGGTTTTGCTGCCTTCATACCGAACGAACTGGTACGGGTTTGGGCAAAACAGTCGATAACCAATTCCGCCGGTTTCGAGAACTATGTATTCCGAATCGAGATAACTAAGTGTACCTTCTACAAAATCAATCATTTCTTGACCCCTTCCGAAATGGAAATGAACGCGCGAAACTGTGCGTGCGTAATCGCAATGCCCAATGCGTCCG
Source organism: Brevibacillus sp. AF8 (assembly GCF_021270385.1). Classification (NCBI taxonomy): domain Bacteria; kingdom Bacillati; phylum Bacillota; class Bacilli; order Caryophanales; family Paenibacillaceae; genus Brevibacillus; species Brevibacillus sp. AF8. The sequence goes on from NZ_JAGQDN010000014.1 coordinate 59,296, forward strand.
CCACGTCGTCAGGCTTTGGCACTTCTTTTAACCGCAATAGGAGCTTCGTCATTTCCTGTATTTGTCTCTTCTCTGCTCCCCCGTATCCAGTCACAGCTTGCTTGACCTGCATCGGGGTGTATTCATAGACCGGCACACCAGCCAGCTCTGCCGCAAGCAAAATAACTCCTCGGGCTTGACCAACTGTAAATGCCGTCGTCACGTTTTTATTAAAGAAAAGCTTTTCGACAGACATTTCATCGGGACGATATGTTTCCAGAAGGCTCTGCATTGCCTCAAAAATCTGTTTTAATCTAAGCGGCACTGGCAATCCTGCTTCTGTCTGAATGCTTCCATATTGGACGGGACGCAATTGGCTGCCCTCTTTATCCACAACCCCGAAGCCAACAATCGCAATGCCAGGGTCAATTCCTAAAATGCGCATAGTCCACTCTCCGTGAGCAAAGATTCTACTCTCTACTGTAACACAAAGCACCCAAAAAGCGAACGTGTATTTCCATTTTGTATCGAAGTTCAAAATATATAAAAACCCGCTCCCTATAAAAGGAACGGGTTATACGGCGTCTGTTAGTGTCTGTTCATTCCGAGTGAATCCGACACATCATGCTGCATGTGGGCATATTCGTCTACACCACTCTGCATGTGCTCTTTGATCTTGTTGATCTGTTGGTAATTGAGCTTGTTGTGTCCTTGGTTCAACTGAACGTACAAACGCTGATGGAACTGGTCTTTGTAGCTACCTCTAGGCATGGTAGACATGGTCTAAAGACTCCTCCTTCGATCACCGTATGAAATCAGTATGGCGTAAGCGCAAGGGCGTTATGATACCAAGATTTACGCCACATGAGCCAAACCTATTGTTGAAACGATAAGTTGTGGAGGTGTTGGTTCTTGCGCAGCAAAGTCCTTATTTTTTGTATATGCTTTTTCGCAATCGCTCTATCCATGCCGCACTCTACGCTTGCCAAAGTCAAGAATGACATCACGGTCACCGTTTCAGTGTCACCCGATTCCTCCTTCCAAACGACCATGTCCTTCCGTGATCAAAAGCAATTTGCGAAGCGGATATTGAGTTCTGCTACCGAAGTCGCCTCCTATAACCCGCACTGGGTACGTGCTACATTGACCGTAAAAAAACGAACGTATGTATATGATCACGACGGCCAGCTTTATGAAAAAAAAATGCCTCGTCGCTATGTGTTGGCACACGATGTTCGCCAGCGGATCGAAGAAATGGTCAAGTCAGTAGAGGCAGTCCATTTTGCACAAGCCATTCCTTGGGAGCAGGTGAAAAAAACGTTAAAGCGGATGGAGTTCGGTACCGTAATTGATTTAGAAACAGGACTACGTTTTGATGTCCAGCGCAGAGCAGGTAGTCGCCATGCCGATGTTCAACCCTTGACGCGCAAGGATACACAAATCATGAAGAACATTTATCAGGGAAAATGGTCATGGAAGCGCAGAGCCATTCTGGTAGAGGTAGACGGTACTTATTTTGCAGCATCCATGCACGGAATGCCTCATGGTGATGGTGCGATTAAAGGAAATGAATTTCCGGGGCATTTTTGCATCCACTTTTTTGGCAGTTCTACCCATCGACGCTCAGAGCCCGATCCTAGTCACAGCATGATGATTCTCAAAGCCTCGGGAGCACTTGCCACTACACTAAAAGGGGCGTCGCCTGAAGAATTAGTCGGCTACTTCCTCACCGCTTTGCATGAACATGACACTCATGCGATGCGAATGACAACAGACGGCTTCACACTTCCAGAAGGACTGTCCGCGATCGAGTCTGTGCGAACCTCTGAAATTGTCATCCCTTCAGACGAACGTGGTCCTCTCTTGCTAGAGGTTCCTGTTCGGCTCGCGTACATCGCCCGTGAAGGCGGGAATTTTCGACGAACATGGAAGTTTCTTTTGCGCCGCGAAGTCCCGGGGGAACGCTGGCAAATCATAGGGGTTGAACTGAATCCATAGCAATGAAAATAAAAATCCCTTTCCAGTACAATCCGTGTTTGTTACACGAAAGGCTCGAAAGGGATTTCTTTTGGTCCACCTGTTTTCATTGGCCACTCCATTGGTATTCGCCATAGGTGGACAATACACTGTTATACTCTGCCAAATTCCGAATGCGAATCCCTCGTTTCAGATTCTCCCATTCCTCTTTTGGCAGACTCGCTTCCATTTTCGCAGTATCGATTCGATAAAAAGTTTGCACGACATCTTGTTCAGCAGGCAGACCATGAAACAGGGTAAGCATGCCGTCCGCAGCTATTCCGATATGTCCATTCTCTTTGCACGCTGGCGCAATATCCTGCTCTCGCTTCATTAAGGTCAACTTGACAGGTTCTGCTTGTACAATTTCCCATCCACTATAGTTGCCCATGACGTCTGCCAGTTGATTGGTACGAACGGATACATGCTCTTCATCTCGCACCCCACACAAATAATGGCGAGCTAAAACCAACTCGTACGACGGACTCGCAACTACATCTGCATTGCCTGTATGGTTTAGTAAACGCGCAAGACTTGAATCGTTTCCGTCATTACCCACGAACAGGATACCGACTACGACGCCTGTAGCTAAAGCTACACCCCACGTCGCGTATACCATCCACTTTTTGTTCTCAGTCACTTAGAACCCCTTCTTCATAGGCTTTTCTTCCTATCATTGCCACAAAGAAACAGGGACATACGCGACTAAAGAGGGATTGACGTTATATTTTTTTATTTTTGTCAATACAAAAAATTAACATACTATTTCATCTCGCCATCTATCCAGCCTTTGAATCTAATGATAAACTATTTTTGCTTGGCATTATTGTAAACTTATGGAGGTCATTTCAAACATGAAAAAAACGAACAAAAAAATGCTGACCGCTTTTCTCCTCAGCACTTCTTTGATTGTTGGCGCACTCTCTTTTCCTCTTACTCCTGTAAGCGCGCAAACAGGTTCTGTCCTCAAGCTTCGCCTGCTGGAAACGACAGATATCCACACCAACATCGTTAACTATGACTACTACCAAGACAAAAACACAGACGAGTTTGGCCTCGCAAAAACAGCGACATTGGTCAAAAAAGCAAGAGAAGAAGCGAAAAACAGCATCCTGATCGACAACGGTGACTTGTTGCAAGGAAACCCATTGGGCGACTACGTGGCAAAAATCGACCCGTTGAAAGCTGGAGATACTCACCCTGCTTACAAAGCAATGAACCTGATGGACTATGATGTTGCCAATATCGGTAACCACGAGTTCAACTTTGGTTTGGAGTTCTTGGACACCAGCTTGAAAGGTGCGAAATTCCCTTACATAAACTCCAACGTCTATGTAGACGACAAGGACAAAAACCCTGACAATGACAAAAACATGTTCACTCCTTACGAAATCCTGGAGCGTACTTTTAAAGATGAGAACGGCAAAGATGTAAAACTCAAAGTAGGTGTAATCGGTTTTGTTCCACCACAAATTATGCAATGGGACAAGGCTAACCTAGAAGGAAAAGTAATCGCGAAGGACATCGTGGAAACTGCCAACAAATTCGTACCTGAAATGAAGAAAAAAGGTGCGGATATCATCATCGCAGTTCCTCACTCCGGAATTGGCCCTATCGAGGGTGGTCCTCAATTGGAGAACGCTAGCTACCAGCTGAGCAAAGTAGATGGCATCGATGCGATTCTGTTCGGACACTCCCACTCCGTATTCCCAGGCCCTGGATTCGATAAAATTCCAGGCATTGATGCAGAAAAAGGAACGCTCAACGGTAAACCAGCCGTTATGCCTGGCTTCTGGGGTAACCACCTCGGCGTGATCGACCTTACGCTGAAACAAGAAAACGGAAAATGGAAAGTGGCTGATTCTGCTACAAAAGTAGTTCCGATCTATGACAAAGCAAACAAAGCATCCTTGGCTGACGCAGACAAAGCTATCGTAGAAGCAGTAAAAGAAGATCACGATAAAACGGTTGAATGGGTTCGCTCCGCTGTAGGGAAAACATCTTCCCCGATCTTCAGCTACTTTGCACTCGTACAAGATGACCCATCTATCCAAATCGTAACCAATGCACAAAAATGGTTCGTTGAGAAAAACGTGAAGGGTACAGAATACGAAGGCATTCCAGTTCTGTCTGCTGGTGCACCATTTAAAGCAGGCGGCCGCAACGGAGTAAGCTACTACTCCAATATCCCAGCTGGTACAATCGCCATCAAAAACGTATCTGACCTGTACATCTACCCGAACACACTGAAAGCGGTTCTGGTTGATGGAGCTACGGTGAAAGAATGGTTGGAGCGCTCCGCTGGACAGTTCAACCAAATCGATGCGAAGAAAACAGATGAGCAACCACTCATCAACGAGTCTTTCCCAACGTACAACTTTGATGTCATCGACGGTGTTACTTATCAAATCGATGTTACACAGCCATCCAAATACGCTGTAGATGGAAAAGTAGCAAACAAAGATGCAAGCCGCATCAAAAACCTGTCTTATAACGGCAAACCAGTAAAACCTGAAGACAAATTCATCGTCGTAACCAACAACTACCGTGCAAGCGGCGGCGGTGCGTTCCCGGGTCTGGATGGCAAAAACATCGTAATCGATTCTCCAGATGAAAACCGTCAAATCGTAATCGACTACATCCTGAACCAAAAAAATATCGACCCAGCAGCAGACAACAACTGGTCTTTTGCTCCAGTAGATGCGAAGCTGAATGTTACCTTCACTTCTTCTCCTGACGCGAAACCATTCGCTGAAAAATTGTCCAATATCAAGTTCATCAACGTATTGGAATCCGGATTTGCGAAATTCTCGATTGATTTGTCCAAGCCTGCTTCCAAGTAAGCTTGCCAACAACACAAACATCCCTCTTACGAGAGGGATGTTTTATTTTATCCGACTATCCAACAAAATGGTAATGCCCCCACGGAGAGCGCGAGAAAATTCGTTCTCCGTCGTTTAAAAAGCGTTGGCGATTCGCCATCACTTTGCCTTCCATCTGGATCAGTTGCATGACACCCCGCATGTGGTAACCTGGGCGCTGACTATACAAGCCCGTTACCTCCCGCAAGAAATTATCCGGATAACGAAGCAATTGATGAACAGCCCAAATCTGCGTATCAGATAAATAGTTGACATTACTATAGGCTTCCATCGCTTCCACAAAGGAATCCATGCGGTACTCTTGCATCAATAGCATCCGCGACATCAATTGTACAAGGTCAACAAGCTGAAGATCATGACCTACTGTATCAAGGTCAATCAAATAGCAATTGCCTCGCTCCGTAAGCAAAAAGTTATGACTCGCCACGTCTCTGTGCGCGAGCGTCCCCCTCTCCATGGCTAAAAACATTTCTGGCGTCAGAGGCAGTTTGTAGGCAGATTCCAGGAGCTCCTTGCCATCCCGAAGGACATGATCTGCCTGTTGGGAAATGAGTTGCTCCAGTTTGCTCTGGGGTCCCTTCTGTTCAATCGACCACATCAAACGCTCAAAGTATTCCAAGCGGCTCTCCCATTTATCTAAAAGAGGCGGTTTTCCTTCATACGCATAGGAATGAGCAATAGGAAAACCCTGAGCTGCGACATGAAAACGTGCCAATGTCTCTGCTGTTTTTTTAACATCGAAAAGAGAAGCGTTATCTGCTTCATGCCCATCAATCATTTTCATAATGGTGTAATGGCGGTCTTCAAATGCAAAAATTTTGGTCCCTTCCTGATTCGCCACATATTGCACCGTATGATGAAAGCCCTTCTGATGTAGTGCATCTGCTAACTCTGTCACCCACACAGCTTTTTCGACCTGCTTATATCCTTTGAGTATCCAATGCCCCCGGTCTGTTTTTAACAGGTTGACGTTTCGCTTCGGCTTCACCCCGTAGATTTGACAGCGAAAAGCCTTTTCAATGGTAGATAAGATTCCTTTGTTCATCCCATACCCTCTCAGTAAGAAGAGGATTCTTCATGCCCATCTCCCCAGTTCGGCCAAACCCCTTGTTCAGGCATGGAAGCCATACACGGGGAAGGCGGGAACATCATGTTATTGTGAATCCCCTGTGGAGAACGATTGTACTTGCCTTTTCGGCCTCTGTACTCCCGGACTTCAGAAGAACACTCACATGATGATGACTCAACTGGTTCCGGGCACACAGGCTTCTTCGCTCGTGGCCGCTTTAATGGCATGGGTGGAAATGGTGGTGGGCATGGATAAGGAAACGGCATCGGTCTGATGTGTGGTGGGAAGATTGGAAATGGATTGATTGGTCGAATTTGTTCTGGACTTACAATCGGTCGATTTGGTACAAACGGGCTAATCCACGGTGGGCAAGGCGGAAATGGTGGGAATGGTGGCATGAACGACGGTGGGAATGGCGGGAATGGGCGCACCTGTGGCATTGGCCTGCGCTCTTGCTCCGGACTTACCCTCGTCGATGGCTTCAGCTTCTGTTGCGGGCTTACTTTTGAAGGTGGCTTGTGCTGCTGTTGTGGGCTCACCTTTGAAGACGGCTTCTGCGGCCGTAACGGACTCACCCTTGGGGGTGGATAGTTTGGCTGCATTGGTTGCAACGGACTTACCCGTGGTGGATAGTTTGGTTGCATTGGTTGCAATGGACTTACCCGTGGTGGATAGTTTGGTTGCATTGGTTGCAACGGACTTACCCGTGGCGGTGGGTAGTTTGGCTGCATCGGTTGCAATGGACTTACCCGTGGTTGCGGATAATTCGGCTGTGGGCAAGGTGGGCATATATTTGCTGGCGGTCGTGTAGGCTGTAAGGGCAAGACCTGGGTCGGTGGTCTATATGGAATGTAGGGCACATTTTGATTCGGTGGAATCGCCGGTGGATAAATATACGGGCTCACTCTGGTTGGAGGTGGAGTCGGTATAAGTGGGCGTATAGGCACAGGCGGAACCGGAGGCTGCACATCTGGATTCCCTGAAATGTTCGGTGGTTTATACGGTGTTGGTTTCTCAATCGGTTTCTCAATCGGTTTCTCAATCGGTTTTTCACTTGGCGTCTCGATTGGTTTTTCGATCGGCTCCGTTGGCTTTGGAATCGGCTGTGTTGGTGGTGGAGGTGGTAATGTTGGTGGTGCCGTTGGCCTGACTACCTCTGGGGACACAGAAGGAACTGGTGGTCTTGGCATTTCTTTGGGAGGTCTAGGCATCTCTTTGGGTGGTCTCGTAGGAATGGGAGCCGGCGGTAGAGTAGGTCTGGTCTCCTCCCTGGATTCGATTTCCACTTCTCCTGATTCTTCCGGCTCAATTGGCCGCCTTTCAATTTCTTGCGGTACCTCCATCTCTTCCTCTTCCGTAATCGGTCTTTCTTTCACGTAAGGGGCCGCCTCACTCATTGGATGCGGGGGTGTCGTTCTTTGCGATGGTCGGACAGGAACTTGTTTCGCCGGAATCTTGATTCTCGCTCCAGGATAAATTGTATCGGGAGTTTTTAATTGACTATTAAGGCGTAACAGTTCTTTGTAATCGACGCCATATCTTTTGGCGATCTTCCACATCGTATCGCCTTTTTGGACGATGTGTATTCTCAATGTTTTTCTCCTCCCTTGCACCAAACTCCCTAACATCGTATGCAGTCATGGGCGTTTTGCTCCTTGACGCCATTCCTTTGTTGGGAGAGAGCAGAAAAAGAAAAAACCAATCCCTCTAGGAATTGGTCTGATGCATATAAAATGGATATGTCCCGAGCTGACGAACTTGACAGCCAATGGCTTCAATCTCCGCAAACGCCCCTGGCAACAAGACGTCGTCCATCTTCTGCTCAATGTCGATGACAAAATAATAGCTTCCGAGTGCTTTCTTCGTCGGACGTGATTCGATGCGAGACAAGTTGACCTTTCTCCACGCAAAAGCAGCAAGCACTTGATACAATGCTCCCGGGAAATCTTCTGGCAGCGTGACCAGTATCGTCGTCTTTTCCTTGCGGGAAACCGGCAGATCAAGACTTTCCAGACCGACGAGAACAAATCGCGTGTAGTTATTCGAATAATCTTGAATTTGTTCACGCGCAAACTCCAATGGATAGATCTCTACATTTAATCGAGTACCTACAGCAGCCCACGGCTCTTCTGGATGCTCACTCACCATTTTTGCAGCCAATGCCGTACTGTTTACCGTTTCGATCGCTGCTTCCGGCAAATTCTCACGCAAAAAGTTGTGACTTTGCGCAATCGCTTGAGGATGTGACAGCACTCTCGTAATCGCGGACAATGGCAATGGATGCTCTCGTTTTGCCACCAGCAAGTTTTGCGTAATGGGCAGTGCAAGCTCCGCCAAAATGGGCAAATCTACTTCGTGAATGAGCCAATCCAGTGTAGAATTGACCGTTCCTTCAATGGAGTTTTCCATCGGTACGACACCGTATGCCACTTCCTTTTTGGAAACAGCGTCTAGTACTTCAATAATACTTGGGTACGGAACGAAAGATAGCTTTTGTCCGAGCGACAAGATACGCGCTGCTTCTTCGGTAAACGTTCCACGCGGTCCTAGAAAAGCAAGTTTCTTCTCCATGGCTACTCCTATCCACTATGGTCTATCTCTGATGGATTTCTACCTGTACGCCATTTTCGTCCGGTTGCAAGATCATCACGCGGTACGAGATGTCGTGCCCTTTCATCACTCTGTCCACAAATGCACGTAGCTTCTCTAATTCTTCATCCGAAGAGAAGAAACAGAGGATCGTCGGTCCAGCGCCGCTCAAAGCAGCCCCGAGTGCCCCGTGTTCAGTCGCTTTGTCCAGGATTTCGTTCAAGCCAGGTACAAGCTTTGCTCGATACGGCTGATGCAGCCGATCCGACATTGCCCGTCCCATCAGGTCGAGTCTGCCTTGTGCCAGTGCAGCAACTAGCAAACTACTATGACCCACATTATATACAACATCCTCTTTGCTGTACACCTGTGGCAAGACGTTCCGCGCTTTTTCTGTCGAGAGCATGAATTCTGGGATCACGACGAGAGTTTGCAATCCGGCCGGGGCAGAAAATCGCACATAAGGAACGGGGTCTCCTGGTACTTCCGGCATTGTTGCAACAATAATACCACCAAACATCGAAGCTCCGGCATTATCCGGATGCCCTTCCAGGCGGGTTGCCTTTTCAAACAATTGCTCACGCGTAAACGGTTCGCCAGCGAGATGGTTGGCCGCTACGAGTGCACCTACAATCGCAGCCGCACTGCTCCCCAATCCTCTTGTCAGGGGGGCATCACTGGAAGCACGGATCGCGAGCTCAGGAATGGCGAGACCTGCTTCTTGAAACAATCCCGCCGCAACTTTGTACAGAAGATTGTTTTTGTCCGTCGGTGTTCCTTGCAGCTCCTTGCCCATCATCTCTACTGTCGTATGATCACTGATTTCCATTTCTACAACAGAATACAACTGGAAGGCCATTCCCAGCGCATCGAATCCCGGTCCCAGATTCGCTGTCGATGCCGGTATGGTTACTTTTACACGCCGTCCATTCATGATACAAATTCTCTCCCGCTTTGACGAACCAGCTCCATCACAGCTTCATGTGTCGCCGGAACTGAACGCGGCTCTTCACCTACCAGCTTCAAAGCAATATTTGGATCTTTTAGTCCGTTTCCAGTCAACACGCACACGATCTGGCTGCCAGGTTGAAGCCTTCCAGCCTCATGCAGTTTGATAATACCAGCCAGCGATGCTGCCGAGGCAGGCTCACAAAACACGCCTTCACTCTTCGCCAGCAAATGATAGGCATGCAAAATCTCTTCGTCCGTTACACTATCGACAAGACCACTTGATTTCGAAATGGCATTCAAAGCGCCATCCTTGCTCGCCGGGTTGCCAATGCGAATCGCTGTCGCAATCGTTTCCGGGTTGGCTACGGGTTCGCCATGAACCAACGGCGCTGCTCCTGCTGCCTGGAATCCGTACATCTTTGGTAAGCGACTCGATTTTTTGGCTGCGAAATATTCCTCGAAGCCCTTCCAGTATGCTGTAATGTTACCTGCGTTACCAACCGGAATAGCCAAAATGTCAGGTGCGTCCGTCAGCGCATCGCACACTTCAAATGCCGCAGTCTTTTGTCCTTCGATCCGGTAAGGGTTCACGGAATTCACGAGTGTAATCGGCTCTTTCGCTGTAATTTCGCGAACGATATCGAGCGCTTCATCAAAATTACCGTCAATCGCGATGACTTCTGCACCATAAGCGATGGCCTGTGCCAGCTTGCCCAGTGCGATATTGCCGTTCGGGATCAGGACGATGCAACGCAAACCTGAGCGTGCCGCATACGCCGCAGCTGCTGCTGATGTATTCCCTGTCGAAGCACACATGATTGTGTTGCTTCCCTCTTCTACCGCTTTGGCTACAGCCATGACCATGCCTCTATCTTTAAAAGAGCCGGTCGGATTGAGCCCCTCGTACTTGACGTACAGCTCTACCCCCAATTGTTTGGACAGGTTCGGAGCATGGATCAGGGGTGTATTTCCTTCATGCAAGCTGACCAGCGGAGTTTTTTCTGTGATCGGGAGAAATTCCCGGTAACGTGCCAGAATGCCAGACTGTCGATTAGAACCCATTATTTGTCTCCCCCTTCTACACGGTAGCAGCTCTGCACAGTTGATACGATATCCATCTGTTCCATGTAAGCCAGTACCGCATCCATGTCACTTTTTGAGGACAGGTGTGTAATCATGATTATCTCCGCTTCACGTCCGTTGTTGAACGGTTGCTGGATGACCTGCTCGAGGGAAATATTTTTGTCAGCCAACAGCTGCGTAATTTGAGCAAGAACACCGCGTTTATCTGCAACTACGATGCGCAGGAAGTATTTAGAGAATTTTTCGCTGTCTTCTTTCAGCACTTTTTCTTTGTATGGAGCAACCATTCCGCGTCCATTCACTCCTAGCTTTCTGTTTTTGACGACAGTGACCAGGTCAGACACAACGGCGGTAGCAGTCGGTAATTCACCTGCGCCCGGCCCGTAAAACATGGTTTCTCCTACCGCTTCCCCATGTACGTACACGGCATTAAAGACACCATTTACGGAAGCGAGTGGATGAGATTTCGGAACCAGAGTCGGCTGCACACTTACCTCAATCGCCTCTTCGTCACGACGAGCCAGTCCGAGCAGTTTGATTTCATAACCCAGTTGCTTGCCATAGGCGATATCTTCCTTGCTCACGGAACTGATCCCTTTTACGTCTACATCTTCGAGCTTCATCGGTACACGGAAGCCCAGCGTTGCCAGAATCGCCATTTTGCGGGCGGCATCAAAGCCTTCCACGTCGGAGGTTGGGTCCTGCTCCGCATAGCCCAGTGCTTGCGCTTCTTTCAATACCTCGCTGTATTCTGCGCCCTCTTTGCTCATTTTGGTCATGATGTAATTGGTCGTTCCGTTGACAATCCCCATCATTTTCTCGATACGGTCTGAGGAGAACCCTTCTACTAACGCACGCAAGATCGGTATACCACCTGCCACACTCGCCTCGTAGAAAACGTCACAGCCCTTTTCTTGCGCTTTCTCTAAAATTTCGGCTCCGTGCAACGCCATCAGATCTTTGTTGGCTGTTACTACGTGCTTGCCTCGTTCGAGTGCACCCAAAATGTATTCCTTTGCAGGGTGAATGCCGCCAATCACTTCTACGATGACTTCAATTTCTGGATCATCCAAAAGGCTAGCAGGATCAGTGGTCAGCGCGCTCTCCATGGATGGAATATTACGAGATTTTTCCGCATCCTGAACTAGAATACGGGAAACCTCAATACTGAGGCCAGTTTGCTTTTGTAAATCCTCCTGATGGGCTTGGATAATGCGTACGACACCAGTCCCGACTGTTCCAAAACCCATTAACCCCAATTTAATGCTCTGCTTCTCCATGTCTCTCTCCCCTGCCTTTTCTTTGATTGTTTTTTACTTAGCCTCTACCGACGATCATCGCTTTGCGAACGCCCGGGATCAGCTGCAAGCTATCCAAAAACTCCGTGCTAGATACGCGAAGATTAGCCATATCGACTGACATGGATATGGTAGCAATCCCTTGAAGTGGAATCGTCTGATTGATGGTCAAAACGTTTCCACCTTGATCTGCTACATATGTGAGCACTTTGGACAAGTAACCTGACATGTGATCCAAAGAGAAAGTAAACGTCATAATTTTTTCGCTCATCATCGCATTGAACGGAAAAATGCCATCTTTGTACTTATAAAAAGCACTGCGGCTCAATCCTACCCGTTCAACCGCTTCATTCACGGTATCCACTTCGCCGGATTCCAGCATCTTCTTGGCTTCAATCGTTTTGGCAATCGATTCTGGCAGGATGTCAGATCGAATCAAGTAGAATTTTTCTTCCTTTTTCATGCGTTGTGTCCTCCTGAGAAAAACAGTTGTTTCTTCATAGAGGACATTATAACGGAAAGCATCTCATGTGACAATCCTTATCCGTCACTTTTTTTCATCGGATCATATTTGGTTTACTTTAATTACATGAGAGGAGGCTTCTTCGCGCACAATAATGCGTATCGTATGGAGGAGGTGAAAGGCAAATGGCCGGACGTGGAAAGTCAGATAAATCGGAGCGTCGTAACAATCACCCAGCAGGTAAGCCAAGCAGTCTCGATCAGTTTGGCAATGGCATGCGGGGCAAAAAGATGGCCCAATCCCCAAACGTGATTGAAGATCCCAGCGGAAACGGATAAACAAACACAAAAAACCCGGGACATTTTAATCCCGGGTTTTCCTGATTCGATTAGTATGCCAAAGAGGACAGACCGTTGATATGAGTCAAGTAACGAACGTTACTCGCTTCTTTCATCAAGGTTGCTGGCAAGCCTTTGAGCTTCAGTTGGCTTGCACCGATTGTTCCGATTGCGTCTTTACGGCCCAGGCTACCCAGTGTACCGGAGAATACCGGTTTGAAGGTATCCATTTTGGTGCCGTTGAAGTGCGCGAAGAGATTGTGACCTACTACTTCGCCCATTTGCCATGCCAGTTGGGCAGTCGGAGGGAATGGACGACCTTCTGGCCCCATTACAACCGCACTGTCACCTGCAAGGAATACATCAGGGTGAGAAGTGGATTGCAGGAATTCTGTAACAGTTGCACGCCCGCGGTTTACTTCCACGCCGCACTCAGCTACTACGCGATTGCCTTGTACGCCACCAGTCCATACCATTGTTTTGGTTTCAATGGTACCGCCATCTTTCAGGCAAACTGTGGTTTCTTTCATTTCCGTTACAGGTACGCCTGTCAGGAATTGAACGCCACGTTTTTCCAGGCTCGTTTTCGCACGCTCAACCAGGTCAGGAGCAAAACCAGCCAAAATGGATGGACCTGCCTCTACGCAATAGATGGATACGTCTGCAAAGTCTACGCCATGTTTGTGGCACAAATTTGGCAACATATCAGCGAATTCCCCAACAAGCTCGATACCTGTCAGACCGCCACCGCCCACAACGAAGGTAACATCTGCTTTATTTTTGCTTGTCTTGTATTCAATCACGCGCTCTTCGAGGTGTGCGCGCAGACGATTTGCTTCTTCTACCGACTTCAGTGTAAAGCTGTACTCTTGCAGGCCCGGGATTCCGAAGAATGCGGTTTCACTACCCAGCGCAATAACTAAAGCATCGTATTTGATGGACTCGCCGCTCGCCAGTGTTACGCGTTGGGAATCGAGACCAATATTTTCTACCGTGTCTACTACGAGGTTAATCTCTTTGCCACGCAGCAATCTTTCCAGAGGGAGCGCTACGTTTTGTTCAGACAGGTTTCCTACTGCCAAGCGGTGCAGTTCCGTAATGATTTGGTGAGTAGGAAAACGGTTTACCACCGTGATCGACGCTTCTTCAGCCGTCATGTATTTACGTGCAGTCAATGCGCTGAGCAAACCGCCATAACCGCCGCCTAGAATCAGAATATGCTTCGCCATGCCCAATCCTCCGTCCTTGTCTTCCATTCCATAATAAAAAAACTAGCGTTTTTGTTGTTGACGTTCTGCTGTTACTTCCAAGAATGCTTGTGCGAAACGCAATGTTTTTTGTACTTGCGGATCTTTGAGCATTTTGAGAATACCGAACAAACCGATCGTAGACTCTTCTACGTGAACACGGTCATTGGCTTCAATGGCTGCTTGGGCAATACCCTTTGCTTTATCAGAGATCGGTTTTACGAACTCTTCCATTCCACCTTTGATGTCGTCGATCAATACATGATCATTTGCAACCGTTTGTACCAAATCATACGTTTTGGTCAAAAGAGTTGTCAGTTCCGCCAATTTAGGCAGATTCGCCACCAATACGTTCAGTGACTCTTGGATTTCTGGTTTCATCAGCTGATCCAGTACATCTTGTTGCTGCGCTGGTGCCAGAGTAGCAGTGCTTGCTACTTCTGCAGCAGCTTGAGCTTGTTGCGTAGTTGTTTGAGACATAAAAAAACGTCCTCCTTTGCTTTGGAATAGAGGCCTTTCATTCTCGATGCCTGTTCAAACGAGTAACGGCCGCTATTCTCCCTGAAAATCCGGTAAAAAATTATTTGTAACATTTTTCACAAAGTAAAGCAAACAACGGATTCGAATAATCAAAAGTGAATGATTTCACAAGTATTTATTCAGGAAAGCGTACACAACAAATCATAAAGTGAACAGGCTCGATTTAGAACTCTATGTACACTACTATATACCTTCTTCACAGGAACATCAAAGGAAAAAAACCGCTTCCTTAGGAAGAAGCGGTAGTTGAGAGCCTTTTATAGTAATCTTTGATGATTTCATGGTGCTTCTCATTAATATCCGTAAAGATTAATTCAATGATTGATTGCTTGTCCTGGAACGTTTTTTCCACGATTTTCGCCATCATGACGATCTCCTGCGCTTGCTTCGGTATCTTGAAAGACAAATGGAGAAAATCGCCCTTTGACACATAACCGTCCGTTCCCAAAACAAGACGGGTTGGAGAGAATTTCAGCAACACTGCCTCGCCTTTTTCTTCGATCGGTCTAGCTCCCATCACCTTGTAAGGGACAGAAATACCGAGATCTGGGGAGATGGGATCCTGCTTGCGCTTTTGTGTAATTTCTACCCCTACACTAATCGGAATCATCCCTAAAAGCTTGATCGGCCAAAGCGTTTGCTCCGAAACTACTTCCAAATCAATAGTGTTCACTGCCGCATCCGTCTCCCAACGAATGCGCACAGTTGATCCGAGAAGCTCTGCTTTTGTTTCAGGCTTCATCTCATACGAAACGACGAGATAACTGCCCTTTGCATGTTCAACCAAAACTTGGACAGGTGTCTTCACCTGCTTGGAGATGATTAGCGGTAGCGTCGCACCGCGTTGGAGTCGTTTATCCCCCAAAAATGGGTTCAGTGATGGGATATCAATCATGGTTTTTGTCACTCCACAAAGTCAAACTCTAATTTGCCGATCCGAACGGTATCCCCGTCTTTTGCTCCCAGCTTGCGCAGAGCATCATCTACACCCATACTGCGCATTTGTCTTGCAAAACGCTGGGCTGCATCATAGCTGTTCAGATTCGTCATGCGTACGAGTTTCTCGATCTTTTCACCGCTGACGACAAACACATCATTATCACGCGTAATCTCGAATGCCTCTGGTTCTTTTTCTGCTCGGAAGACCACGCGCTCTTCCACTTCCGCAACTTCCTCTACAGCAGGCTTGTCCGGAATCGTCGCCAAGGTATCCCCGATCGCATACATCAGTTCTTGTACGCCTTGACGGGTTGCAGCAGAGATTTCGTACACCTTCACATCTGGAGCTTTTTCCTTGAAAATACGCAGGTTTTCCTCTGCTTCTGGCAATTCCATTTTGTTCGCGACTACAATTTGCGGACGATCTTCGAGCTTGAGGTTATACATCGTCAGCTCTCGGTTGATCTGCAAATAATCCTCGTATGGATCGCGTCCATCAACCGCTGCCATGTCAATCACGTGGACGATCAAGCGTGTACGCTCTACGTGACGCAGGAATTGATGACCAAGGCCTACACCTTCATGCGCGCCTTCAATCAATCCTGGCAAGTCAGCCATGACGAAGCTCTGCTCCCCCAAATCCACAACACCCAGGTTCGGTGTCAGCGTCGTAAAGTGGTACGCCGCAATTTTTGGCTTCGCAGCTGTTACACTGGACAGCAGCGTGGATTTTCCTACACTCGGATAACCAACCAAGCCCACATCTGCAATCAGTTTGAGCTCCATGACAATGTAACGCTCTTGACCTGGCTCACCGTTCTCCGAGATGTGTGGAGCTGGATTCGAAGAGTTGGCAAAACGAATATTGCCTCGTCCACCACGTCCGCCTTTTGCGATCACAGCACGTTGTCCTTGCTCCACGAGATCGGCAATTACTTCTTTGGTATCATCATCAATGACAGTTGTTCCCGGTGGCACGCGCACGACCATATCTTCTGCGCCTGCTCCGTGCTGAGATTTGTTGCGGCCATGCTCTCCGCGAGGTGCTTTGAAATGTCGTTGATAGCGGAAATCTACCAGTGTACGCAGACCTTCATCCACGACAAATACGACATCTCCACCTTGACCACCATCTCCACCCGCTGGACCACCCAGCGGTACGTACTTCTCCCGGCGAAAGGAGACGGCTCCATTACCACCGTCCCCGCCTTTTACATATACTTTTACCTGATCGACAAACATGGTGTCACCTCTTTCATTCCGCGAATGGAACCACCAATTTCAGGACCCATTCTTCTTCCGTATGTATCCACTCGGTGACCTCCACCGTACTCTGTTCGCTTTTACGTATCAGCTTTTCCAATTCTTCCATTCCGGATGCACGAAGTACACCGGCCAGGTCAAAACGAAAATGAACGCCACGCTCATCCATCTGCAAGCTCACTTGCATGCTGGCTGCTTCGTATCCACTCTGGTCTACATGATCGTTCACTGTGCATAATATCTCTGACACCAACTGAAACAAGTCTTGCTCGTTCAAAACTACTCGCGTGAGATCCACATGATTGCACACGTCTACTTCTAAAAGCAATTCATTGTTCAGTGCGTTAAATGTCAAGAAGAAGACGGACAACAAGGAGCTATTCAATCGGGCCACCATCGATTCCTGCATCGCCATCTGTGCGATGCGCTTCAAATGGGCCTCTCCTTGTTCAGTACGGTTCAAATGCAAATAGCCGAGCAGAACCTGAACATGGTTCAACCAGTCATGCCGCTGCCTGTTCAGAACGGTCAGCAGTTGGTCTGTCTGATGCGTAAACAGCCTCCGCTCGTCCCCCATCACATTCACCCAAGTCGATAAGAATATCTTTCCCATCTATTGTACCATAAAAAAACCTCTTTCGAGGCAAAATCATAGAAGAGCGACCGCGTTTTACTGGAAGTTTTTATGCGCTCCGGAATTTTTAAATTCCTGCTCGTTAAAAAAGAGCCGGACAAAAAGAAAACCCAGCTATATCGCTGGGTTTTTCTTAACAAATATTTACGCTTCGGAAGCAACCGGCTCGATCACAACTTGTTTGCGATCACGGCCCAGACGCTTGAAACGAACAACACCATCTGCAGTTGCAAACAGAGTGTCGTCTCCGCCTTTCATTACGTTCGCACCTGGGTAAATCTTAGTTCCGCGTTGACGAACGAGAATGTTACCAGCAGTAACGAATTGCCCGTCGCCACGTTTCACGCCCAGACGTTTGGAAATGGAATCGCGACCGTTCTTTGTGGAACCTACCCCTTTTTTCGATGCGAAAAACTGAAGGTCCAAGTTAAACAGCATGTTCATATCAGACACCTCCCTGCCATTTACGATCATTTACTTTTACGTATTTACCGTAGTTCGCCTCAACTGACAAAAGAGCAATTACCATGCTCTCTGCCAAAAGCTGTTGTTTCTCGCGTGCAGTCTCATCCTCCGAAGAAGAAAGACTCCACTTCAAGAACCCACCGCCTTCTTGTGCGACAGCGACATCAGGAGTGATGCCGGTCAAAGGTTGGATGGCGTTTAATATACCAAAGCTGATGCCTGATACAGCAGAACAAACGATGTCTGCCCCATAGGCACCCGCATTGGCATGTCCGGAAATACTAATTTCATGGATACCGTGCTGCGCACGGCTCACGATCACTTCAATCATAACAAGTCACCAATTAAGCGTTGATCTTCTCGATCACAACTTTGGTGAATGGTTGACGGTGACCTTGCTTGCGACGGTAGTTTTTCTTGGCTTTGTATTTGTACACGATAATTTTTGCAGCTTTACCGTGTTTTTCTACTTTACCAGTTACCGTTGCACCAGCTACTGTAGGAGCTCCTGCAGTAACTTTGCCGTCTTTGCTTACGAAGAGAACTTTGTCAAAAGTAACAACGTCTCCTTCGTTGCCAGCCAATTTCTCGATGAAGAGAACTGCTCCCTCTTCAACTTTGTATTGCTTTCCACCGGTTTCGATAATTGCGTACACTGTGTGCACCTCCTATACTCAGACTCGCCTTTACAGGTGCGTCGACAAGCGACGGCTTATGTACCTGATTCGTGCGGTTACAGTATGCACGAGGCATATCTGCATGACAACCATTAGGTTATCATAGCTACAATAGCCCAGTCAAGTTATTTCGATTGTAATCGCTGTGCCTCTGCCCGATTTCCGACGTATCCAATTTGAAAATTGTCTGGACTCATAGAAGGGACCAGCCGCTTATAGATCTGGACAGGCCATGTAATTCCTTCTGCTTTTTCCCACTCGTCTATCATATCCAACACTCTTGGTGGCATGTCCACGAGAACAGCCTCTGCATCTTGGCTCTTTGCCAAAGCGGTGACTTCGGCGTACAAGCGCCGGAACAGCTCGTCTACTCGCCAAACTCTCCCTCGACCCTTGCATGCCTCACATGGCTCCGTCAACCGCTCCATCAGGCTCGCACGAACTCTTTTTCGCGTCATCTCGACTAATCCGAGCGACGTCATCCCGAGAACAGTCGAAGGCACAGGGTCCTTCGCCAGCTCTTGTTTCAATCGCGCGATCACTCGTTCCTTATTGCCCTGCTCTTTCATGTCAATGAAATCAATGATCACGATGCCACCGATGTCTCGCAGCCGCAGCTGCCGGGCAATTTCAGCTACCGCCTCCAGATTGGTCGCCGTCACTGCCTGCTCCCGCTGTTGCCCTCCCCCACCAGTGAATGAACCGGTGTTTACATCGATGACCGTCATCGCTTCTGTCCTATCAATGACCAAGGACCCTCCACTCTTAAGCGGGACTTGTCGATCACGAGCACGAATCAACTCTGCCTCGACTCCCAAGAAGTCAAAGAGCGGCTGTTTGCCCTGATACCAGCGAAGCTTCTCTTGTACTTCCGGAGCAAGAGCTGCCAACGCCGCTTTTACCTCCTGATGAGTCGCCGCACCTTCTACCAACACCTCATCCATTCCGTTCGCCAAGCCATCTCGGAGCGCTACCTCAATCAACTCGGCATCCTGAAAAATCCGCCCGGTCGAGCGCAGTCCCTCCGCTGTTCGCAGCATATCCTGCCAGCGTTTGCGCAAATAAGTCAATTCACTAATAAGTGTCTGCTCTTCTGCTTCCGCTGCTTCCGTGCGCAGAATGCAGCCTTCCCCTTGCTCTACTGTCGAAGAGATAACCTGTTGCAGTCGTTTTCGTTTGGTATCATCGGATATTTTACGCGAAAGTGAAATGCTTTCTTCAGTCGGAAGGTACACCAGGTAACGCCCCTGCAAGCTGATCCGCATCGTGATTTTTGGCGCCTTCATTTCCATCGCCTCTTTACTCACTTGAACCAATACCTTTTGCCCTACGTGAACACGTTCCGCAATACTTGGTTTCGCTGTTCCACCCGGCTCCACACCGACCGTGTCATCTACGTACAAATAAGCATTTTGACCTGTACCAATATCAACAAAAGCAGATTGGATACCAGGCTTCACATCTGCGATCCGTCCTTGATAAATGTCACCAACGCTTGCGTGTGTCCCCACATCCTGTGTACGCCATTCCTGTAATTTCCCGTTTTCCATAAATGCGATGCGGATGCTGCCACCTTGTGCACTGATTGCTACTTGCTTCACTGCTTTCACTCCTTATTCCCCGTACAAACGTTGCCCAAAAGAAGGATAACCGGGCTCATAGGAAGTAATCTAACATAGCTACCAAGTCAAGGTAAAGGAGATAAACCATGATTCATACTGGTGATCTTAAAATAAGAACATTATCCCCTAACGATTCCGTTCATTTAGTCAAATGGCTTTCTGACGAGCGCGTTTTGGCCTATTATGAAGGTCGCGATCGGCCACATGACGAGTCCCTCGTACTGCAAAGCTTTTTTTCAGAAGACGACGGTGAAACCCGCTGCCTGATCATATACGCGGATAAACCAATTGGCTATGTGCAATTTTATCCGCTCGATGCCCCGGCAAAACAACAGTATGGGTATGCAAAAGACGACGTTGTCTACGGTATGGACCAGTTCATCGGAGAGCCTATTTACTGGAATCGCGGTATTGGCACTCAGCTCGTTAAAGCTATCCTCCACTATCTCCACACGGAAAAACGAGTTCAAAAAGTAGCCATTGACCCGCAAGCATGGAATGAACGAGCCCTCCGTTGCTACGAAAAATGTGGCTTTCGAAAAGTAAAAGAGCTTCCTCGGCACGAATGGCACGAAGGAAGCATGCGTGATTGCTGGCTGATGGAATGGATCGCTCCTGCTGATTAAGGACTAATGTCTAAAGGAGCTTGCCCACTGCAGCGTCGTGCTTTTGCTCAAACAAAAGGGCATACAAGAGCTGTTCCTCTGCCAAGAGACCCGCCCCTTGTACGTAGAAAAGATGGGAGCATCCTCGCCGAAGCTTGTGCGAGACAGCCAGTACCGTTTCCTCGGGATGCACGCGTATCGCTTGAACAGCAGCTTCTTTTTGCTGCCGGTCGTATTTTTCCACCAGGAAGCGAAAAAATTGATAAGGAAACCGCAAAAACGCCTGAATGTTCAACGTCAATAAATAAATCCCGATTACTGCTAAGTTGTACTTCAACTCCAGGCTGGACATCCCCACCATGATCCCCGCAAACAGCGTACTTCCGGACATCGATATCATCGTCGCCTGCCTATACGACATAAACCAGCATAGAACGGCCAACAAGATTCTCCCGCCATCCAATGGCCAGATTGGCAACAGGTTAAACATCGCAATCGTCAAATTGCTTACCAAGAAAAAGCGGGCCCACTCTTCCGTCCAAATCCCCATAAACCAAAACAAGTACGAGGCAGCCATCATCACCATATTTAAGAAGGGCCCTGCGAGCGCCACGACAATCTCATCCATTGGGTCCGTAGCATACGAGTCTTCCATCGTCGCTACTCCACCAAAAGGCAGAAGCTGCACTTCTTTTACGGTCCATCCGAGCTCACGCGCCATCGCTACATGCCCCAATTCATGGATCAGCACGATGACAAACAAGGTAATGACCTCCAAAAAATGGCCTGTCACCACGGACAAGCCAATCACCGCCCAAAATAGCAGGTGAATGCGAAACCGAATGTCGAGCCAGCCTCCCCTATTCAAACGGAATCACTTCCAGGGGGTTTACAAATTGCTCATTCACTTTGGCCCCTACATACAGATGACGTGATGTCTGATCCATTACCCGAGCGGTTCCGATGACTTTACCAGGTGCAAGGACCTCGTCCTTCGTCACCCCTATACTATCGAGATTGCCCAGCCATATCTCCCGCCCTTTGGTTAGACGAACAATCACTGTCGTCCCATAATCAGGCTTTTCACCGACAAAAGCAACCCAACCAGCTTCTCCGATCGTGATTTGATCGTTCATACCCGTATGCAGGATCACATTCGCACTCTCTGGATCATAGGATTTTACGACTTTCCAGCTATTCGGGAACTTCCATACCGCACTTGCATCCTTCGTCGTGCTCGTGGCTGGCACGGCAGGGGGATTGGTAGGTATCGAAGGAAGCATCGTCGGAATCGGTCCAAATCTCGCTTCATACCAGTCCGCTACGCCTGAAAAATTAAAGTCCCGTGTCATGACTTCCTTCGCGGAGCTTTTCCATGAGGCAGGAATCAACGTTGTTTGAAACAATACATAAGCAGCACCAATCAATAAGACAGATGCTAAAATTTGCACGCCCCACTTTTCATGGGACGGTGGTTGGTCCATCAGATCGTTCTCGCGCGGCGAATCATTGAATGGGTTTGGCGTTTCTTCGATTGGATCTTTCCAATCATCGACGTACGGAGTATAGCTGTCTCGCGACTGTGTTCGGATTCGCTCCAAACGCTCCCTCCGTCGTTCTTTTACACGATCTGCTCTTTCAAACATGTCCATCCCTCCGCAGGCCAAGCCTTTAGTATCATCCTATGACTTGTCTATCTGCTTTATGACGAGCGTTGTCCTTCTCCAACGCCCCAGCGTATCGGCTGGAAATACGCAAAAAAGACAGTCTCCCCAATGAGAGACTGCCTTTGAATCTGTCAATTTTTACAGTTTAGTTACGCTAGCAGCTTGTGGTCCACGGCTACCTTGAACGATTTCGAACTCAACCTTTTGACCTTCGTCAAGAGATTTGAAACCTTCTGACTGGATTGCGCTGTAGTGTACGAATACGTCGTCGCCACCCTCAACTTGGATGAAGCCGTATCCTTTTTCTGCGTTAAACCATTTTACGATACCTTGTTGCATGAAACAAAACCTCCCTGAACATTACGCCCCACGAGGCGAAAGAGTGTAGCGTTAACCTCTTTTTTACAGATAAGCCTTTTGCGTCAAGGAAAAAAAGTCATACGAATTGCGATTGACAATTGGTGACGTCACTCACAATACGTACGACTCCATACCAATCAATCAAACACTATAACTTGTAAAAATGGTTAACTTAGGATGATTTTAGCATAAGTATTTGCATTTGTCACGCATTTCATGAGTGTTCAAAAAGTCTTCTATTCAACACCGAGAAAGTGGCGAGAACCGAAGACTTTTTGAACAACTATTTAATCAAAACGCAACTTGTCCTTACGCATCCCAATGTTGAGGACCACACCAATGATCAGGAAGTTGGTTACAAGCGAGCTCCCTCCGTAGCTAATGAACGGTAGCGGAATACCCGTAATCGGCATCAACTGAATTGTCATCCCGATATTCTCAAAGATCTGGAAGGTAAGCATCCCTACGACACCCGCGACAACGTAGGAGCCGAACGGATCTTTTGCCTCCATCGCGATACGGATCATTCGGTAAATCAATACGAAAAACAAAATCATCAGCAAGCCCGCTCCGACAAAGCCCAGCTTTTCTGCAATGACGGTAAAGATAAAATCACTTTCTCCTACCGGCACCCATCCAAAGCTCGCTTGTGTGGGCGTATCAATCCCTTTTCCGAACAGTTGCCCTGAGCCGATAGCAATCAAGGCTTGCTTGAGCTGGAACCCTCGTCCCATCGGTTCAAGATCCGGGTTCATCCAAAAGACGATCCGATCCCACTGATACGGCTTGATAATCTTGAAAAAGATATCCTGCTTGTATTGATACAACAGTGTCATAGCGGCAAAAAAACTGCCGACCAGCCCGCCCATATACAATACATGCTTCATCCGTATACCACCAACGATTAGCATAGTGGCAAGCATACCCGTATAAACCATCGCTGTACCCAAATCGGGCTGAATTAAAATCAAAAGCAGTGGTACACCAACCAAAGCCATTACCGGAATCAGCTTATAAAAATAGTAAAACCGATCCTGATCGTTTGCCCTCTTGGACAAGAAGCGGGCAACCGTTATGATCGTGAACAGCTTCATTGGTTCAGAAGGCTGAAACAACACAGGGCCAAGGTCATACCAGCTCGTCGTATTGTTAATGGGCTTTGTTTGAAATACCCCGATCAACAGAATCAGACCGAGTGCATATAAGACATAGGCCGTGTTGTGGAATAGACGATAGTCAAATAGCAATGTCACACCTAACACAATAAAGCCGATCACATACCAAATGACCTGCTGATGCGCCTTATCTACACCTGCCGCAGAACCGGAAATCCCCAAATAGCTGAAGACACCCAGACCTGCCATAATCAAAATGATGGTCCAGTCAATGGTTTTTAAATGACGTTTTTCCAGGTCCATCCGTTTCCTCCTAGAAAACGTGACTCCCCTCTATAAAAGAAGGGAGCCATGTATTACCTATTTTAGTCCAAAGAATTTACGCATTTTGTGGAACACGCCCGCTTTTTCTTCCAATGGTTGCAATGGGACAGCTTCACCCAAAAGTCGACGAGCGACGTTCCGATACGCGATAGAAGCACGTGATTCATGATTCATTACAGCCGGCTCACCTTGGTTCGCGGATTTAATGATATGATCATCATCCGGCACTACACCAATTAAGTCAATGGCTAACAAATCCAAAATGTCTTCTACATCCAGCATGTCGCCATTTTTCACCATATGGGAGCGAACGCGGTTGATCACCAGCTTAGGCATTCCGATTTTTTCTCGCTCTAACAGGCCAATAATCCTATCCGCATCGCGCACGGCCGCTTTTTCAGGTGTAGTCACGACGATTGCTTGATCAGCCCCTGCCACCGCATTGCGGAAGCCTTGCTCAATACCCGCAGGGCAATCGATGATGACATAATCATATTCCCGCTTCAGTTGCGTAATGATTTCCTCCATCTGCTCAGGAGTTACTGCTGATTTGTCCTTGGTCTGAGCAGCCGGGAGCAATGCCAGATTGTCAAACCGCTTGTCTTTGATCAGAGCTTGCGGCAATCGGCATGCGCCTTCTGCAACATCTACCAGATCATAAATAATTCGGTTCTCAAGTCCCATGACTACATCCAGATTGCGCAAGCCAATATCGGTATCTACCATGCAAACTTTTTGTCCCAACAATGCGAGCGCCGTTCCTAAATTGGCGGAAGTGGTCGTCTTACCCACGCCGCCTTTACCGGAAGTTACGACAATTCCTATCCCCACGTCCGTTCCTCCTCTTTCCCTCAACCCTCACGCTTTTTCTCACCCAAATCAGGGCGAATTCGCGACAAGTAGTTCATTTTCGCTACCAGCATGATCTCATTTTCCAGATAGGCAAATTCTGTGCCTCCGGAATTATTCGTCCATTCCTCACCCGGCTTGCTAATCACATCTGCAATCCGCAATTGAGTAGGACTCATGACTGCAGCCGCAATAATTACCTGTGAGTCACCGGAAATACCTGCGTGTGCGTACCCTCTGAGATGTCCCAGCACGTAGATGCTTCCTGTACTGCGAACCGTCCCACCGGGATTGACATCTCCCAATAAGAGCAAATCACCGTCAAACTCCAGAACTTGCCCAGAGCGTACCGTATTTACCTGTATGGAAAAATGGGTTTTTAGGCGTTCAGCCATAGCTTCTTCCCGCGTGATCAAATCGGATTCGATTGTATGGATCACCAGGTTGCCCTTTGTCCGAATAATTTGAGTCAACTGCTCTTGTTGCTCGGGTGAGCAGTATCGTTTTCCCAATTTTATAGATACCCGAATGAGTGGCCCCGACAAAATCTGTTGGTGGCTATGCTCTATTTTTTCACGCATATCGGCC
This sequence comes from Brevibacillus sp. AF8, assembly GCF_021270385.1. NCBI lineage: Bacteria > Bacillati > Bacillota > Bacilli > Caryophanales > Paenibacillaceae > Brevibacillus > Brevibacillus sp. AF8. Next base: position 84,859 of record NZ_JAGQDN010000014.1, read on the forward strand.
AGCAGTTCGTCGAAGGAACAGGTATCATCCATAAAGAAGACGAGACCCTCTTTAGTCCCTTTGATCGTGACCTTGCTTTTCACAGTCGTCACCGGTTTCACCTCGACCGATACCATTCGCCATGCAGAAAGATTTTTCCTGCTCTGCGTGAAAAAATTGCCGAATCGGGTCAATTGGTGGCGTTTTACAAGAGCTTGACTCGATTATTCTCTCGGGCTTGATTGCCCTGGACAACCATTGCGGTTACTTCGAGGACGATGGATTTGGCTTCGGAACCCCACCAGTTAGGACCCCTGGATTCAGTTCATTGTAAGCTTCGAGCAATCGACGCGAGATCGGACCAGTAGCATCCGAACTGGATGTACCATCTCTCAAACTGTTCGGCGCAACGACGACGAATACCAGTTGAGGATTTTCATAAGGCGCAAAGCCGACAACCAGTGCATTTTCCGCTGGCTGCGACGTTTGTGCCGTACCAGACTTGGCTGCAACCGTGAACGGCAACCCATTGAATCGTTGAACGGTACCACCTGGTTGAGTAACCAACCGCATCCCTTCTCTTACCACCTGTATATACTTCGGATCGATATCAACCCGGTTGAGCACTTCAGGTTCAATGACGGAGAGCGTCTGTCCTGGTTTCTTCGGATCGGTGGTTCCTTTGCGAATTTCTTTTACAAGATGGGGGCGTACCCGATATCCTCCATTGGCAATGGTCGATACGTATTGACCCAGCTGCATCGGCGTGAACAAATCATATTGACCAATCATCACGTCCGCCAAGTTCCCGAAGTACATGTTCTGGTTTTCCCAACCGGTATGTTCATTCGGTAGATCCACACCTGTTTTCACACCAAGTCCAAACTGGGCATTGTAGTAATCATAGACAGAGAACTGCTTCTCCCAGCCATCTTTCCCTTTTCTTGCTAAGCGAAGCGCCATTTCGTACATATACGTATTGTTCGACACCTGCAAGGCACGACGAGCATTAACGGCTCCATGACCACCCGCCTTCCAGTTGCGTTTATACGTGTTTCCGACATACAATCCGCCTCGGTCATAGATGACTTCGTTCGGTGTAGTCAGCCCCTCCTGAAGCGCAATCATGACAGACAGTGGCTTGTAGGTAGAAGCAGGAGGATACGGCGTATAAATGAATCTGTTTGATTCGTTCGGCAAAATAAGCGAGGCGTAATTCTCGTTGAATTTCTTACGGTCGTAATACAGATTCAAATTGTAATCTGGATAACTCGCCATCGCCAATATTTCGCCCGTATTCGGATTCATCACCAATACATGTGCGTCTTTAAATGCTTTTGGAGTAGACGGGCGCTTCTTGAATGCTTCAACCTCTTCTTTCAAGATGGCCTCTACCTTGCTTTGATAACGCCAGTCCATTGCCAAAACAAGATCGTTTCCTGGCTCAGGGGATTGGCGCATCTTTTTCTCTACGGTCTCCGAATTTTTGTTCACGTGCACTTCCATGATCCCGTTTTTGCCACGCAAATAACGTTCATAGGAGCTCTCCAGTCCGGTTACACCGACACGATCAATAGCGTTGTAGCCTTGGGCCTGATATTCTTTCAAGCTCTCAGGGCGAATCGCGTTGATATAACCGAGAAAGTGAGTACCAAATGCTGAACCATCCGGATCTTCGAAAATTTGGCGAACAGGCTCCAACTCTACACTAATTCCTGGTAGTTCAGTACGCCGTTCTTCGATTTGGAACATTTCCTGCTCCGTGATGTTTACCTTGACACGTCTCGGAATGTAGCTGGCCATCTGCGGTGAACGCATCTCTTGTAGTAAAGAGAGCTTGTGCCACTGAAATTGGCGTTGCTGCTCTGTCAGCGGAAGTTTGATATCCATGTCGAACAACGAGGCATAGCGCAGCAAATCCATGTCAGACTTATCTGCCAAGCCCACGGGAGTTGGCAAAACTCCGATCTGATCCTTCACTTTTTTGGCGAGGTCATTGCGATCTTCCTTGTCCAATTTCAGAGTGAGGGTCATATTGGCGTTTATCGCCATTTTTAACAGCTCGAAGTCAGTAGTGTTCGCTTCCGTAATCGCGGGTGTACCAGGCTTGGCGGCATTCAGCTTCTTAATAAGGTCTGCTCTCTCCTTGTCATCAAAAGGAGAACGAACGCGCATCCCAAGATACACAGCAGTTTTTACCAGTTCAAAGTCTGACATCTGATCAACGGACTCTGCTTTCGGAACGGCTTTTAACTTCGCCGCAACCTTTGCCTTGAGATCGTTTGTTTCTTGCGCATTGAAAGCAACAGGCAAAGTTGATCTCAATTCAATCGTCTTCTTTAACAGTTCCTTATCCGTACCAATTTTGCCACCATCCGGAATGAGGATTTTAGCCAGACGATCCGCGACTTTCTCTTCATCAATGTCCTGCCCTTGTTCTTCAACGTATTGAACGGTGTACACCGGCTTATTCGAAACAAGTACCTCGCCATTTTTATCCAAGATACGGCCACGAGGAGCAGAAATCGGTAGTTCACGAATACTGAACTTTTCCAATTCATGCTTGTACTGTTCACCTTCCACCAGCTGCACGAAGGCTAGTCTCAAAATAATGGCGGCGAAGAACAAAAATACAATCACAAACAATATATTGAGCCGAATAGGTATGTCTGATTTCGGTTCTTTGACTTCTTCCACGAACTCTCCTCTCCTTCGCCCTTACTGCATGTGCATTTCCTTTTTCGCCAGAATCTTGTTGCAGACATTCTTGATCGGAAAGTATACCAGTAAGCCAAAAGCGAGATTAAACAGCACACTAGGCAAAATTTGATGCGTCAAAATCCATTGAACATCAAAGGGGGCAGCGGAAAACAAGCGGAACAAGGAATACAAAAGCCACTCATGTCCGAACAAAATCAGGAAGCTGGTTATGAAAACCATCCCGAATCCTCTCTGGAACAAAAGAACGATCATCCCTGCAAAGTAGCTGGCCACCATCATGGACATGGTATAGATTCCAATTAGTTGCCCAAACAGGACATCTTGTAAAAATCCGAAGGCAATCCCGTAATACAAGCCCTCGCGCCTGCCGAGATACATCGAAATAAAGATGCAGCAGACAAGTGCAAACCGGGGTACTGTCATCCAAGACAGACCCCATGTATCAGGTGAAAATACTTGCATCACAGTTCCTTCCAAAACAAACATAACCACGACGCCCAACGTCAATAAAAACCGAGCCATTACTGACCACCCCCGCTAGCAGGTGGAGCCGGAGGCACAGTTGTCTGCGTTTGTGTCTGGCCAGCTGGCTGTTGCGGGATCAATTCACCATTGGGAGCGATTGTGAAGTCTCGTTCCACAACCATGACTTCATTCAATTGTGAAAAATCAGCGCTTGGCTGGATGTAGGCGGTTTGAGTCAAGCCATAATCATCTGGTTCAACGCGAACAATATAGCCAATCGGCAAATTGCGAGGAACAACTCCTCCCAAACCGGATGAAATAACTTGCTGATCTTTTTTAATGGCCTGCCCCCAAGGGATTTTGCGCATGACGAGCAATCTCTTTTGCGCGTCGTACTCTTCAATAACACCACTAATTTGATGGTACACAGGCTTGCCATCGACCACCTGCTGCGTCAGAATATCCGCAGAAATATGGTCACGTCGCTCGTAGCTCGTCAACAATTCCACTGTAGCTGAAAAATTGGCTACACTCTGTACGCGGCCGATCATTCCTTTGGCTGTAATAACCGCCATATCCTTTTTGATGCCATGTTTCAGTCCTTTGTCGATCGTGATGACGTTGTTCCAAGTATCCGGGTTTCTCGCCACGACTTCCGCATAGCGGAGGCGGTAAGACTTGAGTGAATCTTTTGCCTGCAGCATTTCTCGAAGGCGATCATTCTCAGCCTTGAGCGTGTGCAGTTCAGCACTTAGACTGGCGTATTGATCCAGCCCTGCCTTAAGCGCCTTGTTTTCTTCATATACGCCGTACGCTTCCTCAATTTCCTGAAAAAAGCCAGAAACAGCCTGGGCAGGGCGATAGAAAAAGCCCTGCACCACGCTGAAGGTATCTTTGAAGAACATTTCTGGCCAGGTCAGGCTAACCCGTTCACGAGAAGTGAAGCCCACGACGGAGATAAGCAGGACCAAGCCTACAAGTACAATGATAAGCCGCTTATTCCCGAAAAACGACATGCCCTACCCTCCGTTTATTTACCCCGTTTTAGTCGGGAAGAGGTGATGCCTTGCTTGGATTTGAACAGGTGAATGTTCTCCAATGCACGACCTGTTCCAATCGCTACGCAATCCAGTGCGTTTTCCGCGACATGCACGGGCATACCCGTTTCCTTACTTAACAGGCGATCCATGTTGCGCAAGAGCGCACCGCCGCCTGTGAGTACAATTCCACGATCCATGATGTCCGCCGCGAGCTCAGGCGGGCTTTTTTCGAGTGTTACCTTCACCGCTTCTACGATAGCAGAAATGGTTTCTGCCAATGCTTCCGCGATCTCTGTGCTGCTTACCGAGAGCGTTTTTGGCAATCCGGTTACAAGGTCACGACCGCGAATGTCAACGTTTTCGACCTCATCAGGAGCAATCGCAGAGCCGATTTCCAACTTCAATGTTTCTGCTGTCCGTTCCCCGATCATCAAGTTGTAACGGCGCTTGATGTACTGAATAATCGCCTCGTCCATCTCATCCCCGGCCACACGAATGGAGCGGGATGTAACAATCCCCCCGAGAGAAATGATAGCGACTTCTGTCGTACCACCACCAATGTCAACGACCATACTTCCAGTCGGCTCCCACACTGGCAGGTCTGCACCAATCGCGGCTGCAAACGGCTCTTCAATCGTATATGCTTCCTTCGCCCCAGCCTGCTTCGTAGCATCTTCGACCGCGCGTTTTTCCACCGCAGTAATTCCCGAAGGTACACAGACCATTACGTTTGGACGACGTGTAAACAGCCCTTGATTTTTTTGTGCTTGATTGATGAAATAGCGCATCATTGTCGCAGTTGTATCAAAGTCAGCGATAACCCCGTCTTTCATTGGGCGAACCGCTACGATATTACCTGGCGTACGACCGATCATGCTTTTCGCTGCATTCCCTACTGCTTCAATGGAATTGTTATTAGTGCGAATCGCTACAACAGAAGGCTCACGCACCACAATTCCTTTACCCTTCACAAAAACAAGTGTATTGGCAGTGCCGAGGTCAATCCCCAAGTCACGTGTAAATCCACCAAACATAAAAAAACTCCTTCCAAATATTAATCCAAATGACAAGCATAAGAGAACCTCTTTCGAGGCCTCTCCAAGGTAGAGCGACCGCGCTTTTGTGGAAGGTTTTCATGCGCACAATAAATCATAGAAGGATCGATGATAATTCTTGCGCGTAAAAACATGTTACAAGTACCCTTGCTCTTTGAGACTAACGTACTTGCCTTCCCCGATAATAACATGATCCAACAATGAAATCCCCACCAGTTCACCAGCGTCACGCAATGTATGCGTAATCGCGATGTCTTCCCTGCTAGGTGTCGGATCACCGCTCGGATGGTTATGTAGGCATATCACCGATGCGCTGCTACGACGGATCGCTTCTTTAAAGACTTCTCTCGGGTGTACGATGGAAGCGTCCAGACTGCCTACGAAAATCGTCTGCTTGCCAATCACGTGGTTCTTGGTATTCAGAAAGAGACAGACAAAATGTTCCTGTGTCAAATGAGCAAGCTCAGGCGACATCAAATCAGCTACGTCCCGTGGTAAACGGATAGAAGCCCTATACTCTCGAGGCACTCCCATCAATCTACGCCCAAGCTCAAACGCAGCATGCAATTCAATCGCTTTGACTGGACCAATTCCTTTTAGCTCTGTTAACTCAGCATGAGAGGCTTGGGCTAAACCACGCAGGTCTCCAAACCTGGCTAACAAGCGCTGAGCCAGCTGATGAGCCGTCTCTTGTTCCCTGCCTGTCCGCAGTAAAATGGCAAGAAGTTCAGTATCAGACAGATGGACCGCTCCTTCGCGAAGCAGTCGTTCACGTGGACGGTCATAGTAAGGGACGTTTTTCAACAGCGTTTTGTTACAGGTATTTGTTGCCATTTTATATCCGCCTCCAGCCATATTCACATTAACGAAAACGGCTGACATGGAGATGTTCATGAGGCGTATGGCCGTCGCCGCTTGCTTCAAGCATGACAACTTTACAATATAGGCATCCCAAAACGTGTCAAAAGTGTAGACGTCAGGCCTAACGGAAGACCAACGACTGTGAAGTAGTCTCCGGTTATTCCTTCCACGAGCGTGGCTCCAATACCCTGAATGGCATATGAGCCCGCTTTATCCATCGGCTCACCTGTCGCAATGTACGACTTGATTTCTTGCTCTGTTAAAGCTCGAATTCTTACGTGTGTTAGACTATGTGAGACTTCCGCACGGCCTGTCTCCACATCTATCAAGGCGACTCCACTATAAACGGTGTGCTCTTGCCCCTGAAGCATGGACAACATACGATATGCGTCCATTTCGTCAACAGGCTTGCCCAGTATTTGGTCATCAAGAACGACTACCGTATCAGATCCTAAAACGACGCCTTCCGTCAAGCGAGAAGCCACTTCTTTGGCCTTGCGCAAAGACAATTCTTCTACTACTTCGCTCGCAGATAAATGCTCTGCTGTCGTCTCATCTACATCACTGGTGATGACGGTAAATGATAAGCCTAAAGTTTGCAGAAGCTCTCTTCGACGCGGCGAAGATGAAGCCAGAATGAGAGGAACATTTTTTTTCGTCATTTTTCAACCTACTTTATTCGTCGATGTATCCAAAATGCGAGGGCTAAGCCTCCGATACTGGCTAGATTTAGTTTTACCTGAAAGTTCAGTTCGTACTTCAAAATTTCTAAATCTGCCGCAGGCGACCAAGTAATCTCTTTGCTCTTGGTCAAAAAAGGTAGCCAGGGACTTAAAATCTCCCCGATAATGCTGCCAAACAAAAGTCCACTCACCAACAGAAACACGAGAGTAAGCGTTTCTTTCCCCATTTTCCCAACTCCCTTTTTATAAGGGATTCTCTTTTTGCCAAACATAAGTTTAGCAAATGGGGAGAAGCGAAACAATCCCTGATTGCTCCTGGTAGTTACTGTATAGAAAGAAAAGGCCTCCTGCAAGAAAACCTTGCGGAAGACCATATAAACATATTTTTATGTCGATGTGCGTGCATTTTGAATCCAGCTCGCATAGCTCTCGAAAAAGGCAAGAACACCTGCCTGCACTTGCCACGCATAGGATTCGGCGCTTTCCACCTTTTTGCCAGCGCTCGCTTCTGCCATTTTGTCCCTAGCTGCCAGCGCTTGATTCACCCCATTTACCATCCCATCTAGCAGTGGCTTCCAGGCTTCCTTGGCTTCCATTTTACGGCTTTCCTCCAGAAATTGGCGGTGAATTTCTTTTAATTCTGCCGTTTCTTTTGCCGTTGGCGAAAGCTGACCCGTCGTAATAATCAACCCTGATTGTGCCGAAAGCGTTTGGACGAGTTTAAGTCCGTGGGTGAAAAAGGCATTCACGTTAGGATCACCAGATGCGTTCGCGGCTTTTCCGACAGGGACAGACCCTTCAAAAGCGGGAAAGGTAAATTCTTTGACGTAAATATCCATGCCTTTGTTTTTCAAGCTGGCAGCAAAGCCTAGCACAGCATCTCTTGTGGGAGCAGCGGCTGCGAACATGTACTGCTTGCTCGCGTCCTTATACAGCAGATGAGGAATACCAGCCTTCTCCAGTGGTTCTACAGCTGTTTGCGGCGATGCATCCGGTTGAAATACACCCGCCTGTGCAACGTACATGTTTACGGCTGGAAGTTTTAGAGCTACTGCTGTTTGACCCGCTGCGATACCTTTCATCGACGCACCTTGCGTTTGCTGACTTTCATCTGGCAAGGCAGGACCTGCCACACCATTTTTCCCAACCGTTTGTTCAGTGCCTGCACCCGGCGCGGTCAGTGTCTGAACCGTTTCACTCAGAACATTTCCGTACGACTCGGAAAACTCCTTTTGGGAAAAGACCGTCAAAACAAGAAATCCGAACAAGAGGCCAATTGCTACAGCCCCACCTGTTGTTAAAGTCGTACGCCAAAAGGGTCCCTTTGGCCATAGCGCTGCAAGCCGACTCATCGGACTACTTCTGTATGCCTTCTCTTCGGTATCCTCGAAGGAATAATCGATTTCGTGGGAGTAGTTTGTCGTCTGGTCGAATTCAACGTTCGACTTCGTTTCTTTGGCTGCAGCTCCTCGTAGCTGCATCATGCGTTCCCATGCTTCGTTGCCCTTCTCCTTAAACGGGTCAGTAAATGGTAAGGGAGGAGCTTGAAAACGAATGCGTGGCGTATCATCCTTTGGGGTGCGCTTTCTACTTTCTTCCTTTGGGATGTCATCCCGCTTTTCATCCCAAAATCTGCCGTTCATTTTGACCGTCACACGATTTTTATTTTGTCCGCTCATACGCTTGCCCTCCTAGTCACAGGCTCTTTGTACTAGCATACGTTTTGCTCGGACGGGTTATGACTTCTATCTAGTGATTCTATCGAATTTGTTACTACTACTATTCCCCATGCCAATTCAAGAGGTTTCGCTCATAACCAAAAGGACAGCTAGCCCAATCGTCACAAAAGGCGCAAACGGCACCTCGCATTTGATACTTCCTTTTCGTATCAGCAACAAAACGAGAGAAACGAGCAAGGCTGCCAAGCTCGCAACCGTAAGAACAAGAACAAAATCACGAACCCCAATTCCATAGCAGACGAGAGCGAACAGTTTCACATCCCCCATCCCAAGTGCAAGCGGCCTGTACCAGCTGATGCCTCCAAACACGAGTAAACAGAGAATCGAAAAGAGTCCAGCCATCAGCCATTCCATCGGCGAAAAGAGAACAAACTCGAAAAATGAAATCAATACAAACCCTGCAACTAACGCGCGATTAGGTATTCGTCTATGATGAAAATCTACCCACGAAAGGTAAAGGCAGAGCACGAATAATATCACAGCGTTAGTCATTTTTTCTTCCCCCAGTCGAAAACAGTCCATAAAGGATATCTGCCATTCCCGGGACAAAAAAACTGCCCAGAACGGTTCTGGACAGCCTCTCTATTTTCGATCTATGACCACTTTTACGGATTCCACGTAAACAAAAGACCACCGTGGACGAGACCACCGCCAAACCCATACATCAGGATCGTGTCCCCTGCCTTTACTTTGCCTTCCTTGATCCCCAGGGCGAGCGACAATGGGATGGTAGCCGCTGATGTGTTCCCGTAATGTGTCAGACTGTACAATGTTTTTTCAAGAGGGAACTGACTCTTCTCACAAATGGATTCGATCATGCGCAAATTGGCACTGTGCGGGATGAACCAGTCCACATCTTCGAGTAATTTGCCCGCACGGCTCACTACCTCCTGCATCCCCTTTGGAACAGTAGTTACTGCCCACTTGTAGACTTCTCTCCCGTTTTGGACCATGCATCCATTCCCGCTCAATTCTCGTCCATCCATATGCGTTGACAAGCCCGAGCGGTATACATGAATCCCTCCGTCCCCTTTTGAACCTAAGTAGGCGGACAAAAAACCAGGAGCTGTAGAGTCTTGCTCAACCAGCACCGCGCCCGCACCGTCACCGAACAGAATGCATGTCGTACGATCCGTATAGTCAGTAACTTTTGTTAACGTTTCTGCACCTACCACCAGCACTTTGCGATGCAAGCCAGAGCTAATGAGTGCATTTGCCGTATGGAGCGCATACGTAAATCCTGCACAGGTAGCGGAGAGGTCCATGGCTCCCGTCTGTTCGACTTGAAAATGCGCCTGGATTTGACTTGCTACACTTGGGAATGGATAATCTGGCGTACTGGTCGCCACCAAAATCATATCGACATCGCGGACATCCTTCCCGTAATTTGCGATCATATCGTGGATAGCAGCGATGGCCAAATCACTGGTAAATTCATCTTCCCTTGCCATACGGCGCTCATGAATACCCGTTCGTTGCAAAATCCACTCATTCGATGTATCCACTAGCTTTTCCATATCTGTATTGGTAAGAACGCGACTCGGCACATACGTACCGATGGCGGTAATTCGCGACTTGAAGGGGCTTGTATTTGTCATCATCCAATCATCACCTTCCGTTTTTATGATCTGATTATAACACTAGATATTAGTATCTGGTACTAATTTTTTAAGAAAAAAGGCATTTTGGTTTGAGTCAACATAGTGGTGGAGAAGAAAAAGCACAGTTCTCTTCGACTCTGACACGCCCACAAGGGAGATTCACTGATCATCTCCACTAAAAAAAGGGGACCGTCGAGCCAAAGCCACCCCTACGGGCGGACGTTTCTCAAAGAAGAAGTGTTCGACAAGCGCGGTCCCCTTTTTGTAGTTCCGACTGGGTAGGCGTTGTCAAGGTCTGCGAGCCCTGTGCTTTTTCTTCTCACTAGCTTGGTTGGTTCATCGATGCCTTTTAAAATATAGGTAGATCATTCTTAGCAGTATTTCACAAAAACTTTGCGATCGTAAATAAAAAGACTTGAAACCCGTAGGTTCCAAGTCTGTATACGTCTCTATCCGTTACTTCTCAAGCTTTTCAGCCAGCCAGTAAGCGGATTTCCAAATGTCTCCTGCACCCATTGTCAACACGAGATCGCCCTCTTGCAATCCTTTGAAGACATGCTCCTGCATTTGTTCCTTCGTCGGAATGTACTGCGCACGCGGGTGGCTGTTGGTGCGGATTTTTTGCACCAACACTTCGGAGGTTACTCCTTCGATTTTTTCTTCTCCCGCTGGGGAGTAGATATCCGTGATGATCACTTCGTCTGCTTCTGCAAAGGCACGGCTGAATTCATCCATGAGGAAATAGGTGCGTGTGTAGCGTTGCGGCTGAAACACAGCGATTACACGACGGCCTGACGCCCTTGCCCCGCTTAGTGTCGCGATAATTTCTGTCGGATGATGCGCATAGTCGTCTACGACCAGGACGCCTCGTGCATCCCCGATAATTTGAAATCTGCGCTTGGCACCGCTGAAAGTAGACAGTGCCTGTGCAATTTTATCAAAGGATAGGCCAATATCCAGGCATACAATGATCGCAGCCAGTGCATTTGCAATATTATGCTTGCCTGGGACTACGAGACACAATTCACCCAACCGTTCATCCTTGTGATAAATCTGGCATGTACTGCAACGATCTCCACATTCAATCGAAGTGGCAGAAAACTGTGCTTGTGCCACAAAGTTCGGATCGACTGCATACGTCACGACCGTTTTTTCGACGGACGGCATGACTTCTCGCACATGTGAATCATCGATACACAGGACCGCTTTTCCATCCGGTTTGAGATGGCTCAAGAACTGGACGTACGCCTGTTTCAAATTGTTGAAGTCGCCATCGAAATGCTCCAGATGATCTGGTTCGATGCTCGTCACAATTTCATACATCGGTCTATATTCCAAAAAGGAACCGTCGCTCTCGTCTGCCTCGGCAATGACATAGTCACTGGCACCTGCCTTTGCGTTGGTACCAGCACTCATTAACTCACCGCCGATGATGAAAGTCGGGTCTACACCGCACTCTTCCAGCACGTGAGAGATCATCGAGGTCGTGGTCGTCTTGCCGTGTGCTCCGGCTACTGCTACTCCTGTACGCTCATTTAATATGCGAGCAAGCATTTGGGAACGGTGCATGACCGGAATTCCTAGCGCTTGGCCTGCGATCACCTCAGGATTGTCTTTAGAAATACTGGTGGAGTATACGATGCTGTCTGCTCCCTCCACGTGGGCAGCGTTATGGCCAATATGAATGACCGCCCCTCTTGCTTCCAGCTTTTTCGCCAAATCGTTCATGGCGACATCGGAGCCGGTTACCTTGTATCCAAGGTCGATCAAGACGCGGGCAATGGCACTCATGCCATAACCGCCGATGCCCACAAAGTGGACGTGTTGGGCCTGATCCACCCTATTCACCTGCCTCTTCTACTATAGTGGGAAAGAATGCGCGTACTTGGGCGATGAAGTAGAGCGAACCGCAGACGACCAACCAGTCATCCGCCTTCGCTGATTGCTTCTCCCGCATCCAAGAAAGGAGAAACGCCCGCCAGTCTGGGACTGCATCGAGATACTCTTGCTCCCAGCCACCGGCTAAAAACGACTCTTGTAAGCTATTGGCTTCGGCTGCACGCGGGAAGTCAAAGGTTGTCACATGCAGCTTTTTAATTTTTGACTTTACTGGTGCGAGCGACTCTGCCATTTTGGCAAGCGGCTTATCTGCCAATCCAGAAAAGAGCAAATGCAGCTGTACTCCATCCGGTAACAACCGATCCAGACTGCTTACAAGTGCCTCCATTCCTTCCTGATTGTGTGCCCCATCCAAGATAACCATTGGTCTTGGAGAGATGACTTCTAGACGACCAGGCCAACGCGTTTGTTGCAAACCGCGAGATATTTCTTCTTCCTCCAGCAAGAAAGAGAAGTAATTTCGCAGGACATCGATAGTCATTAAAGCAACGGCTGCATTGGTTGTTTGGTGAATGCCATTCATGGTAAGACGGTAGGATGCTTCCGCACGACGGTGAATGCTTTTGTAACGAAACTGTTGGTCACCCAGCTGCTCCTCTACCTGCTCTGCCTGGAAATGTTCACCTATATGGTATAGCGTACTCTTCATTTGTCTCGCGCGCTCCTCAAAAATCGCGAGAAGTTCCGGCCTAACCTCACCCGTGACTACAGGAACACCCGGCTTGATAATCCCCGCTTTTTCCCGGGCAATATCTTCCAAGCTTTCTCCCAACACCTGTGTATGGTCCATGCCGATATTCGTGATGACTGAAACAAGCGGAAGGACGACGTTCGTCGAATCCAATCGCCCGCCTAATCCTGTTTCCCATACGACTACCGCTGGTCTCGCCACTCTTGAAAAATAAAGAATGGCGATCAGCGTAATCACTTCAAATTCGGTAGGGGAACCGAACTCTGTTTCTTGTTCGCATCGTCGCACCCATACCTTGACTTCATTCACCAGTTGCAATAGGTCTTCTTCCGTGATCATGCTGCCGTTGTAACGGATGCGTTCACGGAAATCCACCAAATAGGGGGAGGTAAATGTACCTACACTATATCCGGCTTCCATCAGCATTTGCGTCAGGAATGCGCAGGTTGAACCTTTTCCATTGGTCCCAGCCACATGAATAAATGGGATTCTCCGCTCAGGATGTCCTAGTTGCTCCAAAACCCACTGCATTCTCTCAAGCCCCGGCCGTTGACCGAACCTGAGCAGTCCATGCAGCCAGTCGAGCGCTTGCGTGTATTCTACAAACCCTTCTTCTGCATGCATACCACAATGCTCCATTCTCAAAAATATGCGATGGTATGGCGGATCATTCGCCCTTCAATTCAGCAAGTCGTGCAATCACCTTATCCCGCTTATCCATGTAGTCTGCCATCTTCGCCTTTTCCTCTTCGACTACTTTTTCAGGTGCCTTGGCCATAAATCCGGCATTGTTGAGCTTTTTCTCAATGCGCTCCACTTCGCCGTTGAGTGTCGCCACTTCTTTTTCCAGACGCTTCAGCTCTTGCTCGATATCGATCAAGCCTGCCAGTGGAAGGAACAATTCTGCTCCCGTGATCACAGCAGACATCGCTTTATCAGGCGTAGCCAGATCCAGGCTGATTTCCAGACGCTCAGGGTTGCAGAAACGAGTGAGGTAGTGCTCACCGCGTGTCAGTCGTTCAGCGGACAATGCATCGCTTGGCTTGATCAAGAGCTCAATTTTCTTGGACATCGGTACGTTTACTTCTGCGCGGATGTTGCGTACGCTGCGGATGATATCCATCAACTGGTTCATTTCGCTTTCTGCTTCCGCAAAAATCCATTGCTCGTTAACAGTTGGCCAAGGTGCTACTGTGATGCTCTCGCCTTGGTGAGGCAATGCCTGCCAAATTTCTTCCGTGATGAACGGCATGAACGGATGCAACAGCTTGAGCGTTTGATCCAAAACCGTAACCAGAACGGATTGGGTCGTTTTCTTTGCCGCTTCATCTGTACCGTACAGCGGCAGCTTCGCCATCTCGATATACCAGTCACACAGGTCATCCCAAATGAAGTTGTAAAGTACACGGCCTGCTTCACCGAATTCAAATGCGTCAGACAGACGGGTTACATCTGCGATTGTCGCTTGCAGGCGGGAGAGAATCCATTTGTCTGGTGTAGTCAGCTCACCGCTCAAATCGATTTCCTCGTATTTGAAGTCAGCCAGGTTCATCAGGGCAAAACGAGACGCATTCCAAATCTTGTTCGCGAAGTTGCGGTTTGCCTCCACCTTTTCCCAATAGAAGCGTTGGTCATTCCCTGGGGAGTTTCCGGTCGCCAGTGTGTATCGCAGCGCATCTGCTCCGTACTTCTCGATCACTTCCATCGGATCGACACCGTTGCCGAGTGATTTGGACATTTTGCGGCCCTCGGAGTCGCGAATAATGCCGTGGATCAAGACAGACTCAAACGGACTTTTCCCGGTAAACTCAAGACCTGAGAACATCATGCGAGCAACCCAGAAGAAGATGATATCGTAGCCTGTTACCAGGACATTCGTTGGGTAGAAGTATTTCATGTCCTCGGATTCTTCCGGCCAGCCCAGTGTCGAGAACGGCCATAGACCAGAGGAGAACCATGTATCGAGGACGTCGTTGTCCTGCTCCAGTTTGTGGCTGTGGCAGCTAGGGCACTCAGTCACATCCGTGCGAGATACAATCGTTTCGTTACAATCTCCGCAATACCATGCGGGAATTCGGTGACCCCACCAAAGCTGACGAGAGATGCACCAGTCGCGGATGTTTTCAATCCAACGCAGGTAATTTGTCTTGAAACGCTCCGGGACAAATTTCACACTCTCAGGGCTGTTTGCATTAGCCAGTGCTTCGTCAGCCAAAGGCTGCATTTTTACGAACCATTGGGTAGAAAGATATGGTTCTACGACTGCATCGCTGCGCTCACTATGTCCAACCTGATGAATATGCTCCTCAACCTTGAACATAACACCTTGCTCGGTCAAGTCCTTGATGATTTGCTTACGGCAAGCAAAGCGATCCAAGCCTTTGTAGATACCTGCCAGCTCGTTCATCGTGCCCGTCTCATCCATGACAACGATTTGTGGCAACTGATGACGAAGGCCCAATTCAAAGTCATTCGGATCGTGTGCTGGCGTAATTTTTACAGCGCCAGAACCAAACTCAGGATCAACGTAGTCATCCGCTACGATTGGAATTTCGCGTCCTACGATTGGCAAAATCACGGTTTTTCCGATCATGTCTTTATAACGCTCATCTTCCGGATGTACCGCTACAGCCGTATCACCGAGCATCGTTTCAGGTCGGGTTGTAGCTACTTCGATATAACCAGTGCCATCTGCCAATGGGTAACGCATGTGATGTAGCGCACCTTTTACTTCCTTGTAGATTACTTCAATATCGGAGAGAGCCGTGCGAGCAGCAGGGTCCCAGTTAATGATGCGGTTGCCGCGATAGATCAAGCCTTTTTCATACAGACGAACAAATACTTCGCGTACAGCTTGGGACAAGCCCTCATCCATGGTAAAACGCTCGCGCGAGTAATCCAGGGCAAGACCGAGCTTTTCCCATTGCTCACGAATATGCGAAGCGTAAATGTGCTTCCACTCCCATACCTTTTCCACGAATTTTTCGCGACCCAGATCATGGCGAGAGATGCCTTCTTCACGCAAGGTAGCTTCTACCCGCGCTTGGGTTGCGATACCGGCGTGGTCCATACCTGGCAAGAACAAGGCGCTGTAGCCTTGCATACGTTTGGTACGGGTAATGATATCTTGCAAAGTTGTATCCAGCGCGTGGCCCAGGTGCAATTTACCCGTTACGTTCGGCGGTGGAATAACAATTGTAAACGGGCGTTTATTCGGATCACGTTCTGCCTTGAAAAATTGTTTTTCAATCCAATACGGATACCATTTGTTTTCTGCTGCTTTTGGATCATAGTTTTTCGGCAGCAATTGGTCGATGTCGGTTGTTGGCTGTGTAGACATGTACGACTCCTCCTATTCGCATAACTTGCTTTGCAAAAAATAAAAAAACCCTTCATCGCAAAGGACGAAAGGATTATTTTCGCGGTACCACCTTTGTTAACACACGATAAACGTCATGCTTATGGCGTGTTCACTCTGACAAGATAACGGTTGCGAACCGGTCTCGGCTAGGCGCATGCTTTCACCGAAAAAACTCCTGGGCGACCTTCAGCCATTCATGACCTTAGAGAATCTCGCAGCATCTGATTCTCCTCTCTGCCAAGGCGTCCTGACTTACTCTTCCCACTCATCGTTCATATCGTATGTAGTTGTCTTATTATTAGCTTTCACTATTATATACAATCACGCTGTTTGGCGTCAAACCCGGGTTTCGCCCACTTTTCCAACTGCAATGCCCAGTGCTTCGGTAAAACCGAGAACGCCCAAAATATCGAGAATTTCTTCTCGGACATTGACGATTTCTACCTGTTTGCCCATGGCCAATAGTTCTTTCGTGGTAAAAAACAGGCTTCCAATACCGGAAGAATCTACAAAGGAGACACCTTGAAAATCGACGGTAACGGATTGATTTCGCCCTCCATACTGCTGGAGCAATTCACCTACTCGATCTCCTACAGCCATGTCCAACTCTCCGACGAAAAACAATGTAGCTTGTCCGTTCGCCTCTGTTGCGCGGTAGTCCATGCTCAAACTCCTCTCAATAGGTATCGGTACACCCAATCTGCTCGTCCTTTTACTATATTACCCATTTTCATTCACTTGCAAACATTTGGCTTTTTGGAAATCGTTGCTTAACGCGGAAGGATACATTCTAAAATAAGCTTTGTACCCGCCAGCGAGCTACTCAAATATACACGATCACAGTATTGCAGGATCACATGAAAACCGGCCCCAAGCGAGTGGCGTGTAGAAAATCCTTGCTGTAGGGTAGCTCGCGGAATATCCTCGAGCAAAATTCCTTGTCCTTCATCATGGATCACAGCCCGGCACATCTGCCTGTCATTCGATAAGTATAACGTGACCACACCGCCATTGCCGTGCTTCAACGTATTCGAAGCAGCTTCGTTGACCGCAACGAGAAACTGCAGCAATCGCTTATCAGAAATTCCTTGTGGTTCCAAAGCCTGCTTGAATAATTTTCGCAGTTCTGCAAGCTGCTCCGGTAAACGGATATCGATCGCCAAGAGCTTATGCCCTTCCCGAAGCAAGAAAAATAATTCTTCATCACTAAGCAACAACAGCTTACCTTCTGTGACCACACCCAGAATATCCCTGTAGATCTCCCATTCCCGTCTTTTGCTTTTTCGCTCTTCTGCAATGACGGCGGTGACATCAATCAAAGCGATTCCACAGGTCCGATCTGGCAAGACAGATGTGTATAATTCGAACACCTTTGTACCATCCGAGGTGACAATTTGCTCCCTCACAGGTCCGCCCATTCCCGCTGCCTCTTCGACCAGTCGTTGCATTTCTCGCTCGACTTCCAAACTCGCACGAACGTCACCCAGCGGACGCACTTTCCCTTCATCGTAAAGATAGAGGAAAACGGTCTCGATCTGACGCAGTATCGATAACTTTTGAATCTCTTGTTTGATTAATCGCCCCCGCTCGTCGTCTCGATCCTTCCAATGTAACAAGACGTCTGTAGGGTCCAATTCGCCACTCATGTGCCACGTGTGAAATTCTTCCAGGAGCAATCGCTCCAGAACATCTTCCCGTCGCAAAACTTTTTCGATGTCGATAATATAGTAAGGATCACCTGCTATACCACGCAATCCGCTACCGATAATTCGAAAATCATAGGCGAGCTCTATTTCTATGCGTCCGTGCAAATCATGATCAGAACTGCTTAACCCAATGGTCGTCCGACTCACTGCTACCAGCTTCGCCTGGAACGATTCCATCGTTGCTAGGTTCGTCACCTTTACAGTGCGGGGCGGAACAACTTTGTTTGCTGCACCGCCAGAACGTAGCGCGACAAGGCAATTATCACAAGTGGGATTGTCCGGACAACGCTCACACAAAATCACAGTTCATCCTCCTATTCACTGACGCAACTACACGAGGGCTATACTCTCTTCAGGCTCAAATTGAAGAATCAACACAGAAATATCATCCGTTTGTTGTCGCTGCTGTGTTATCTCCATTAAGTAGGCCTCAACTCGATTCATCAAGTCCTGCTTAGTGTCACCAGGCATCTTTAATAAGGAGGTTAGTTCTTCAAGCCAATGCCTGCTGCCTCGAATCACTTCTTTTCTCCCTGTATCCAGCAAGCCATCTGTGTAGAGTAATAGCATGCCCTCTTCTTCTAAGGGTACCTCCTCCATTTGGTACGTGCTATCGGGCAAAAGCCCTAGACCGACCCCGCCCTTGCTAGTTAAAATGGTTTGATTCGACCTGGACAAATAAAAAGGCTGCGGATGCCCTGCTCTGCTAAATCGAATTTTGTGTTCCACTTCATCATAGACTGCAACCAGCATCGTAATGTAAGAACGGGTTTTCACCAAATCTGCATAAAGCAACTGATTGAGTCTTTCCAAAATCTCGTCCGGCAGATAGCTGGACTGCAAAACCTGTCGTACGGCAATCCTAATCCCCGTTGCCCAAATACTGGCCAAAAAACCGTGCCCAGACACATCCGCTATGATAAAACAGGTGTAGCGATCATTGATTTGTCTATAGTCGATGTAATCTCCGCCTACATAATCAACTGGTACGTAAACCGTTCTTGTTCGCAAACTGGTCAACTGCAATTCCTCTGTCGGAATGAGCATCGACTGCATTCGTCTAGCCAGCTTCATCTCCATCTCGATTTCTCGCTGTCCTGATGACTGGTCCTGTTGACATCTGAGGATCAACGCCCGAATGTTTACGAGGAGCAGTCCATAAAAAGATTTCTCCAGTTCCTTTAGATCACGGTCGTTGACGTTACTCTGGGCGAACAAGCGGACATAACGCGGTGTTTGAGCGGTGTCACACTGTTCCGAGACAACTATACGCTCCTCTACTTCGCGCTGCGCTATTGCACTCTCTTTGTTCCCACGCTCGATTCGAAAATAGACAGCACCTAGCGCCGATTCAAACGTGATCGACAGGAAGCAAGGCTTGTCCATTTTCACGAACCACGTATCGACCAACTCTTCTATAAATGGCATGAGACTCTCGTAATTGACCTGGCGCTTGCTTTGCTCATTGCTGGTCAATACCAGATACTCGTAGTTCTGTTTCAATTCCATTAGTTTGACCAATTGATGATTCATCCCCGAGCCACTCCCATACACACTTTAGCATAATTCTTTCTTTCGGGAATTGCGAAAAGGGTTTTGGCAATTTTCAAAAACATTGTGATCACCTTTATTCGTTTCGTCCTAGCCTTCATGCCCTACACCTTCCCTTTTCGGGCACTATTCAAACCACTATCTACTTTCCATGAAAATGTTTTAGGCGTTTGCTCAAGGTTGTAGACACTGTCCAAAGTCACCGCGCATATGCTGGAATGAGGTGATTGTGATGAATTTTCGTTGGAAGTATAACCCCACGTATTTACGGATCAAATACGGTTGCAAACAAGTGCTCTTTCCGCTGTTGGTTTTTCAGTTTATTCGAACGGTTGTGTTTCCTACCTCTTTTGATGTCATCCTTCTCGGTTTGTTAGCCATGCTCTATGTTGCCATCTCTCTTGAATGGTTATAAAAAAGAAAAACAACGCCCCACGCGGTGAGACGTTGCTCGCTAAAAGGCTTGCTGGACCCAACGATGCAGGCGCATCAGGCGGTCCATATCTTTTTCAAAACGTTGGACAGCGTAAAGCTCGCTCCACTCGCGAGGATGATGGTAATAAATATCCAAGTCCCTCATGATCCTCTCCGGATAGGACAAAAACGAAGCCATCAGTTCAATTTCTTCCGGTTCCAGCGGAAATATCTCGGCGTAGCGATGAAATAGTTGAGAAGCTCCAGCCTCATCCCCCGCCATTTGAAAATAAGTACGATAAAACAGCGTCAAATCGCGTACTGGTGTATCAAAACTGGCACGATCAAAATTAAGCAGCCGTCCTTTTCCCGATCGATCTGGCACAACATGCTCTGGATTCGGGTTGCCATGGATTAACGATAAGCGAAAATGAGCATGTGTCTCATGACGTTCTCGCCAATCGGTCAACAAGTCTGTCGCTGTTTGAGCCATTTCCTCAATAAACTCCTTGTTTGCCAGAAACACCAGATCAAAAGGGGAAGGGTATTTGCGTTCCTGCGCAAGAGTTGCCGCCTTATTCATTTGGTCTTGCCAATATTGCCAACGGTTTAGCAAGGAGTCCACAAGCGGCTCTACCTGTCTCGGGTCATCGTAGCGATAGTTTTGCGTCAAATGATGAAGCTCCGCCAAACGTTCCAAGGCGGGGGTCGCCCAAGACAAGGGCTGCTCGGCCCATTCCTCACTTCCTGGCTGCCAGGGGGTTACGTAAAAGGCAGTATTCCCCTGTTGAACAAAAGGATCATCGTATTTCGTGTACGTAAACGGAACGGCCCCATCCCATCCGCGGTGCTGCAATTGGCGAAGCATATCGCTGACGAAAACCAGACGTTGAACGGGTATTTGCGCTCGTTTGCATACGAAGGAGCCGTAGGGAGTCGTCGCCTTAAATACATTTGGCTCCTTTAAAACGTCAATGCTCTGGGCATACATGTCATACTCTTTAAACAAAGGAGCAATGTCATCATACCGACTCATAGACTCCCTCCCTCCTCGAACGCTCGGCTCGCTCTGCAATATGCCGAAGCAGCAAGTCAACAGATTGTTGACTCTGCAAAGCGTGCTCAATACCAGCGATCGACGCTTCTTGATCCAGCGAAACGCGTTTCACGTAAGATTCGATACTTCTGTACACTTCACGAGGACGAGCCATAAAGGCGAGAATCAACGAATAGTTTCCATAGGTAAGTGGCTTGATTTCTTCATAGCCGTCAAAAAAAGCGTCAATCTGCTTCAGATCCTTATGGGTTAAAAAATGATCGCGTAAAAAGGTGGCAACATCGCGTTGCTGGACAGAAATCACCGGCCTGAAAAAGCCTCTCAAGTACAGCTTCCCGTTTATCGTTCCCCAGTTATCACGCAAAAGGTCCCGATGGGATACAGCGACCGCCTCCGTGGTAATTCGCTCATGGGCCAACATCGCGGCAGAACGGTCCATTCTTTGCAGCATAGGGTTCATGAGCTCCGATACCCAACGATTTTCCTTAGAATTCTTCTCATATTTGGCTCGAAATGATTCGACCAGCTCTTTGGCACGCCTGCCTTTTTCCTCCACTTGCTGCTTTTCCTGCTTGAGCAAATCACTACCGGACAGTAAAGGACTTTCCTGCTGAGACTGATGCATCATCGCGATCACGCGTCCGCATTGCCTCGCAATGTCCTGGCCGGGCTGATAGTCTTCGAATTGTCGGTGATGGTCGGTCATGGTAACGCCGCGTTTACCCAAAATTAAAAATGGCTTGGTGTCTCTCGTCCGAATAAACCGCTCCACTTCTCGAAACCCCTGACGAGCCAGTCGTTCGCGCCAGGCAAACGACCAGCGCATCACATCTACACGCGGCCAAACGTGGAGTTCTTTGGGGCCCCGGTTTGTCTCCAATAAATAGCAATCATCAAGGGGCGTAATTCGGATTACGCGCGCCCGATATTGCTGGCAAACTTCGGAGAGATCAATTTTATCCACGGTCCCCCACTCCTCTATTGTGGGATGTACAAAATCTGGCCTGCTACAAGCTGTTCGGAAGTCAATCGGTTTACTTCCACGATTTTGGAGACAGGCAAGGAGTATCGCTGTGAAATATGCTCTAACGTTTCATCTCGCTGAATAATGCACATTTTCAGCTGACTGGAGCGCTCTTCTTTTTTCCGGACAAACGATGTGAGATTTTGCATGGCCTCCATCGTAGAAGGGCTGGCATTCGCCGCAGACCCATGTCGCGAAGAGCTGGATGAAGATTCCGCCTCCAACGCCATCGCTTCCTGTTTGGCACGACTCGCTTGTGAGAAGATGGAAGTAATGTTCACGTTACTTCTTTCTTCCTGGGAGGGTTTCCCTGAAATCGCCACTCGCACTTCAACATCTTCCGCGGCAGTCTCTGGTTGTGCAACGACTGGTTCTGCTTCTTGCTCAGGTTCCGGCTCGGCTACAACACTGGCTTCCACCGCTTCTTGCACTGCTTCCTGCGACTCTGCCTCGACTGACGAACCAGTAGATTCATTGGAAACTTGCATGTATGCGATTGCCTGTTGATCGTGTATAGCCAGTATAGGTTCCTCATGTCCTGAATCTTTTTCGGCTATTTCTCTCATTTGCTCCTGCTCATCCGCCAATACTGGCTGTTCGGAATAGGAGTCAGAAGAATCGTACGAAGCAGATTGTTGGGAATCAAAGTCATACGAAATAGGAGCAGTCTCCCAGGATTCTGGAGGATTGGACTGTGTCACTTCCAGCACATCACCATATTGTTCGTAGTATTCCTCTTCATTGGATTGAGCAATAGCCGGAGTATCGAACATGGAAGGAGATTCGGTTGATTCATAGGATGCCGGCAATGCCTGCCGCTCCAATTCTTCCTCCAGCGCACTCAGTTTTTGATCAATATCATCGAGGGACGTCGGTTCCGTATATTCTTGCCCATCCTCTCCAGCAGCGAAGGTGTATTCCCATGCTCCTTCGCCTGGACTAGCAGCCCGTGTTTCGATCTGCTCCGCTTTTTCAGCTCTATCCCCCAGGACGATCCCCAAAATCTTCAGATCGGCATCAATTAGCATTTGAT
The DNA here is from genome assembly GCF_021270385.1 of Brevibacillus sp. AF8. NCBI lineage: Bacteria > Bacillati > Bacillota > Bacilli > Caryophanales > Paenibacillaceae > Brevibacillus > Brevibacillus sp. AF8. Next base: position 107,739 of record NZ_JAGQDN010000014.1, read on the forward strand.
GTGGTGACTCCAGTTTGTAGTCAAAACTGTCCACAATTGCGTAGATGTCTCCGATCTCGGTAATCCGATCCAATGGGATTGTGATGTTTAATGGAATGCGATGACCGATCTGTTCCTCCCAGCCATAAAAGGCTTGATCCGATGCTTCCTGGCGAAAGGGCGTAAAAGTCATGGCCTCAACCAGCGATTCTCCTTCGCCGCCTGTCGCTTCTGCGGCTTCCCTGATTGGCTCGTACTTCCCTACTAATTGCAAGCAGCCCGTGATCGAGATGTAGGAATCGTTTTCCAGCACCTCTACATCTGGAACCAATTCCAGCTCTTGCAATTCACCTATTCCAGCTCTATCGGATGAGAGGAAAATGGTCTCCTTGATGGCAAAAGAGAGTTGCCCATCCTGTAATGCCATTCGTGCTCCTCCTTTCAAGTGCAGGACATTTCCCTATACTATATGGACAGGACGAGCCGTTTAGCACCGAAAAAAAAGGAAAAACCGGGGTTATCTATCTCCCCGGTTTTACAGACGCAATCCATTCTGCTATTGCTTTTTTCCCCTGATCAATACAATCTGGTACACCTACACCACTGTACGACGCACCTGCCACGATAACACCAGGGAGTTTTTCTTTTAATTGATTGTTCACATCCTGCACCCAAGCCTGATGTCCGACAACATATGGAATGGCATTTTGCAAGCGTGATACGTTATAAAAATCCGGCTCTGCTCGAATCGTCATGATCTTGCGCAGATCGCGGAGGATGACCTCCAGAATTTCCTCGTCCGTCTGCTCCATAAAGGATTGCTCTCCTGCTCTCCCTACAAAGCTACGCAGCAAGGCTTTGTTTTTCGGCGTCGTATGTGGCCATTTGCGATGCGCCCACGTACACGCCGTAATTTTTGCGCCAGAATTCCGCGGTACAATAAATCCTGTCCCTTCCATCCCTAAATCAATTGCTGACTCTGGAAACGCCATTGCGATGGTTGCTACCATATGCGGCTTCGCTTGTGGCAGGGTAGGAACTTGTACATAAGGTCGGAACAATGGCTCTGCGACAGCATGTGGTACGGTCAACAGCACCGTATCCGTCTCAATCGCTTCTCCATTTTTCAATACCAAGGTGTACTTCCCGTCTGGCCGTTTCACCAGTTCTTTGACACCAGTATTCTTCGAGATGACATCTTCAGGCAAGCTCTTCTCGATTGCCTCAACCAAAGACTGCAAGCCGTTCTTCAACGTCAGGAAGATGCCTTTTGGCTTTCCCTGCGTTTTTGCTTGCGGGCGAGAATGCTTCATCGCTACGATCAAGCTGCGATGTTGCCTCTCCATTTGCGCGAATTGAGGAAAACTCGCAAGTAAGCTGAGATTGTCGAGATCCCCGGAGTAGACACCGGACAATAAGGGCGCTATAAGATTATCAATAACTTCATTACCTAGCCTACGCCGAAAAAAGTCACCCACAGAGATATCGCCGTCTCCTTTGGAGGCAGGAAGAACGAGATCCAAAGCTGCCCGAAGCTTGCCCGGCCAAGAAATGAGATCGGTTGTGACAAAAGGCATGACCTTTGTCGGCACACCCATGACCGCTCCCTCTGGTATAGCCTTCAGGCGATCCTGATGCCAAATATAAGCTTGTCCTGTACTGTTGCGAACGAGATCATCCCCAAGCCCTAAGTCCACTGCCAACTCAGCCGCGCTTGTTTTTCGCTCGAGAAACGAATCGGGACCTTGCTCAATCACAAATCCTTCGTGACGCCATGTCTTGATTTTCCCACCAAGTCGTCCTTGCTCTTCAATCAGTTGAAAACGGATGGGCAGGCCCTTTGCTTCGATTTCCTTTTGTAAGTAAAAAGCAGCGGTCAACCCTGTTATACCGCCGCCTATAATCGTAATATGATAGGTATTATCGCTCATATGATCGATCCCCTAATTCGCCAGCTTCTTTCCGACTGCATCTGCCAGACAGGAAATGAACGCAGGTCTGGCGTTAGGCATCGCTGGACGATAGTAATGTACCCCTAGCTCATCTGTAACCGCTTTGCATTCCACATCATTATCAAACAGAACTTCCAAATGCTCCGCAATAAATCCGACAGGACAGTAAACAAATGCTTGGTAGCCTTTTGCTTCGTACAGCTCTCTGGTCAAATCCTGTACATCTGGTCCCAACCAAGGATCAGGTGTATTTCCTGCACTTTGCCATCCAATGGCATAGGAAGTGATCCCTGCTTGCTCGGCAATGAGCTTTGCCGTCTCTTCCAGTTGCATTGGGTACGGATCACCTGACTTCAAAATTTTTTCCGGCAGGCTGTGAGCGGAGAATATCACGACTGCTTGTCCACGCTCTTCATCCGTCATCTCGGCAAACGTTGCTTGAATGGCATCTGCCCAATATCCGATGAAGCCTGGTTCCAGATACCAGCTCTCAATGCTGTGGATGACAGGTCCACCAATTGCCACGGAATGCTCTTGTGCTCGTCCGTTGTATTCTTTGACGCTGTAACTGGAATAATGAGGCGCCAGAACAAGACTGATCGCTTCGGTAATTCCATCGCGTTTCATTTGCTCTACTGCGTCTTCGACAAACGGAGCGATATGCTTCAAACCAAGGTACCCTACAAATTCACGGTCTGGGTAGCGTTTGTTCATTTCCTGCTCGAGAGCGTGAACCTGCTCATCCGTAATGTCTGCAAATCGATTCAATCCATCTACAGCCTCGTAACGAGCCATCAAATCATCGAGCAATTCTTGTGGTGGCTTGCGACCACGGCGAATGTGCGTATAGTATGGTTCAATCTGTTCAGGACTGCGTGGCGTTCCATACGCCATTAACAAGAGTCCGATCTTCTGCTTTGACATGTAAGCGCCCCTCCTGATTAGACGTCCCTTTTGTAACTATGGATGAACTTCGTCAGTTGTTGCAGCGTTTCTACTTTGGCGTCAGGGAATACGCCGTGGCCTAGGTTGAAAATGAAGCCTGGCTGTTTTGTGCCTTCATCCAAAATTTCCTTCGCCTTCGCTTCGAGCTTCTCCCAAGGTGCCAATAGCAGCGTTGGGTCCAAATTGCCCTGAAGCCTCTTCGTCACACCCATTTCACGAGCAGTTGTAATCGAAGTACGCCAGTCCAGACCAACCACATCAACAGGCAAGCGGTTCCAATCCATCAAAAGATGACCCGCGCCGATACCAAAATAGATCGTTGGCACGCCAGTATCTTTTAGGGCGTTGAAGATCCGCGTCATGACTGGTGTAATGTACTCGCGGTAATCTTCGTCATTCAATGCACCGACCCACGAATCAAATACTTGCACAGCTTGTGCACCTGCTTTAATTTGCGCTTTGAGGTAGATGATAGTCATATCGCCCAGTTTTTCCATCAGCGCCTGCCAAGCAACTGGCTCCGTATACATGAATGCTTTTGTCTTATGATAATGCTTGGAAGGGCCGCCTTCGATCAAATAGCTAGCCAGTGTAAATGGTGCACCCGCGAAACCGATTAATGGAACAGATAATTGCTGACGCAAGATCTTAATGGACTCAAGAATGTACGGCACATGTGTTTCCGGATCGAGCTCAAGCAGACGCTCAACATCCTTCAAGGATTCGATTGGGTTTGCGATTACAGGACCAATACCCGATTCGATATTCACATCCACGCCAATCGGTTTTAGTGGCGTCATGATATCTGCAAACAAGATTGCAGCGTCAACACCCAGTTGCTCAACGGGCAGACGTGTCACTTCCGCGCAAACTTCCGGTATGTAATTCATTTCAAAAAAGCTATGCTTCGCGCGGATGGCGCGGTATTCTGGCTGATAACGCCCCGCCTGACGCATGTACCAAACCGGAACATGCTCTGTCGCTTCACCGCGACATGCTTTCAAAAACGTATCGTTAAAAGTTTTTGCGGTCATGAATAAACCTCGCTTTGCACAATTATGTTTCCTTCAATATGATACCATTCGTCATTCGACAAGTAATGTCTCTTTTGTGTCAAAATCTTTTCGTTTCTTCCGTTTCCAATCCTATCCATCAGTGTTTCCAAACTTCTCCTATTGAATGCGAACATCCCCGGTCGAACTTCTCACAGTCATTTTGGGTCCACCTGATCCAATCGATGCCTTCACCCTGTATTCCTCGTCCTTTTCATAGATGAGGTTCGACCAGGTGGTTGAGATGGAACCTGTATCTGTCGTTACTTCCAACTGTGCTGCAGCAGGCTCCTTGGCCACTGTCACTCGAATATCCCCCGTATCCGTTCGAATGGAAACGTCATGGGTTAGCTCAGGCATTGTCAGTTTATCAATCTCGCCTGTGGAGCTTTCGATTACAACGGCCGAGCGAACATCCTCAAGATTGATATCACCTGTAGCTGTCTGGACGTTAAGTGCTTCTCCTTCATAGCCCGATACGTTCACATCTCCATTGCCGGTGGATATTTTCGTGTTCTTTGCACGCAGCATTCCACTCTTGATATCCCCTGTCATCGTTTCGAGCTGGACGTTCTCATACACTTTTTCTGGCAGGAAGACTTCCAGCTTTACCTTCCCGTTACGAGGATAAAACATATTGACGTGGGGGAGTTCACGCAGTTCTACGAGCAGCGTACCATCTGGTGAGACTACACTCCGAAACTCCAGTCGCTCCTGCTGTTGTTCGGATACTTCCCCGACCATTCGTACGCTCGCTTTTGGTTGCTTGCTTGCCATGATTTCCACATCAGCCGCTTCCGTCAGCAACTCAATCGCTTTTACCTCTTGTTCGATCACGTGCTCTTCATTGACTTGTTTTAACGAAAAGGAGAAATTTTCTTGCTTCGTAAAGAGCCAGATGATTCCACATACACCGATGATGAATAAAAGAAGACTTATGCCAAAGAGTCTTTTCCCTAAATTTCGCATCTCATTTCCCCCTGATCATCTTCACGTTGAACTGGAGATAACGCAAGAACTGACGATACAGCCATTTCGTCAGTCGCAGCAAGCCAATGGCAAACATTCCGCCCAATCCTACGGAAACCATGCTGGAGAACAACAAGAAAAGTCGCTCTTGAGAAGGGGCAGGAATCCCGTAATCCAAGAATATTCCAACTGGCGCAACCAGAAGCGCCGCAGTCATCGCATACAACCCCATCAGTATGCCGATCAGGCCTAGAAATGGCCCCAAAACGAAGACGAGATTGAAAAATCCCAAGCTGATTGTCGCGATAATCGCTCTCGTCATATTCCCTACCGATGCGGTGGACTGAGCTTGATCAATTCGGTAGCCAGCCAAAAGCTCGCGTGCCACTAGCTTCGGACTTCCCAATCCTTCCGCGATTTCGTGCTCCGTCTTCCCTTGATTCATACCCAAGAGAAAATGCTCTGTATAATCGGCAAGAATGTCTAAACGTTCTTTATCGGGCAAAGCGCTAAGCAAAGCATTTAACTCATCCATAAACTCACGCCTTGTCATATTCGAGTCCCTCCTCTATGATCTCATTTACCCCGCGGTTAAATATTCGCCACTCCAAGACGAGGTCATTCATGTATTGACGTCCGCGATTTGTCAGCTGGTAATATTTCCGCGGGGGTCCCTCTTGTGATTCCGCCAAATAGGTCGTAAAAAATCCTTCCTGGGTCAAACGGCGAAGCAAGGGATAAACCGTTCCTTCAGAGATATGGAATTTTTCCGAGATGCTTGCAACCAGTTCGTAGCCGTATCTGTCCTGCTTAGCTGTCAAGACGAGAACACACAGCTCCAGAACCCCTTTTTTAAACTGTACGTTCATCAATATCACCCATGTAAAAGCTTACCAAATCGCTACTATATATTGCAAGGTACTTCATAATAAAAGACGGACAGGGAGGTTTTTCTCCACCCCTGTCCGGTCAAACCTTATTTTACCTCAACAATGCGGTCTTCTACTTTTGGATTGACAGTTTTCCGCTTGATCAGGCCTTCCTCCACAATGCTGTACATGGACAGGCCTGTGTTGAAGAATGGCTTTTTCAAAGATTCGTAACCATCTCCACCTGCTGCCAGGAAGTCAATCGTAGCCAATTTATATGTTTTGGTCAGGTCAAGCGGCTTTTCGCCAACTTTTACTTCTACTACGCGCTCGCCTGCTGGCTTGGATGGGTTGTACGTGAAGCTCATGCCGCTCACTTGCGGGAAACGTCCTGCTCCCTCTTCTACCTTGCTCACGCCGTTTTCGAGGGCTTTCTTCAGCTCTTCGCCTGTTACTTCTACGACTGCCAGTGTATTGTTCTCGAATGGCAGGAGCGTGTACAGACCTTTTTTCGTGATATCGCCTGCTGGCAGCTGTGTACGGATGCCTCCGCCGTTAGCAAGTGCTACATCTGCCTCATAGCCTTTGATGGACTGCGTGCGCTCCAGCATGATATCTGTGATCAGGTTACCGACGTTTGTTTCTTTCGTACGTACCAGTGCACGGTCACCGTCGAGTGGTACTTCGGATTTCGCAATGACAACATTCATGACCGTATCGATCTTGCTCACGATTTCTTTAACCATCTTATCTACATCTGGATCAGCCACAACTGCTTCATCGTACTCTTTCAAACCGCCGCTGAATGCTACCAGTTCTTTTCCGAGGTAGTAGAGGTCAGCGCGTCCGAGTGACTTGCCGTACTCCCAGTCTTGTACGATGTATGTGCCGTTTACGAGTTCAGGTTCTTTCAGCGGAGTATGGGAGTGACCACCAACGATCAGGTCAATGCCAGGAACGTTTTTCGCGATTTCACGGTCTACGTTCACTCCGATATGGGAAACAACAATCACGTGATCTACTTCTTTTTTCAGCTCAGGTACAAGTACTTTCGCCACTTCTACCGGGTTTTTGAATGTCAGCCCTTTTACGTTGTCAGGGTGAGTCAATACAGGGGTATCTTCCGCTACGAAACCAACAAAGGCGAATTTCTTTCCGCCAATCTCTGCTTTGAAAACAGGCGGCAGCAATTCTTTTCCATCTGACTTGAATACGTTAGCTGAGATAACTGGATGCTCGAGCATATCACGCAGCTTGAGCAATTGCTCATAACCGAAGTCAAACTCGTGGTTACCTGCTGCCATTACGTTGTAGTCAAGGCTGTTGAGGATCGGAACAACAGATTCGCCTTTGAATTGGTTCACGAAAACGGTACCTTGGAAGGTATCACCAGCATCCAAGAGCAAGAAGTTTTCGTTCTCTGCACGCCATTCCTTGAGCAAGGTTGCGATTTTGGCAAAGCCGAATTCTTTTTGGTTCTTGTCTTCTTGAATATGACCGTGTGTATCGTTGGTGTGTGCAATCGTTACATGCGTGGTAGCCGCATCACCCAATGCTTGGAAAAACTCGCCGCGCGTTACAGTCGCCTTGTTTTCGAGCTTCACTTTGTAGCCCAGTTTGTCAGCCATTTGTGTAAGCTTGACAGATGTTACCGCTTGCGCAGGGTTTTTATAATCTTCTTGTGTGAGAGCACCTTGGCTCTTCGCCCAGTCGAAGTAAGGAGTGGACCAATGAGCACCTTTAGCGGCAGCTCCCACTTTTGCCACTTTCAATTTAGAGAAAACAACAGTAGCTTCGGCGAGAGTCACGGCACGATCCAAAGCAAGATCGCCATTTTGACCTGCTGATACAATTGCCTTTTTCACCATCCAGTCAACGTGCTGTACGGGATGCAAAGGTGCTGCAAATGCTGAGGAAGACATCAGCGATGCAAATACGATAGATGCAAACGCCGTCATCGTAATCCGACGTGCCTTTTTCATGATAATTTCCCCTCTCGTCTATGTATAAATAAATAGGATAACGTTTTCATTATAGCAAAATTTGCTAGGACTATGGTGTGATATTTGTTTACTTTCTGTTTAGAAAGCTCTTGAAGGCTTCTGCCATTTTCTCTGGTGCCTCTACCATGCCCATATGCCCTGCATCAGGGAGCAACACTTGCTCGACGTTATTTTTATCTACTGTAAAAGTTTTTTCAGCAGGAATGATCTGGTCCTCTGATCCTGCGACTAATAGCACAGGCAAAGTTGTTTCTTGCAGCACATGATTGCGATCCGCTCGATCACGCATGGCGATTAATGTTTGAATAGCTCCAACCGGGCTTGTCGCAAAGCCAATCTCTTTTGCCAGCTGGACTTCTTCTCTCATCGTATCGATATGGGAAGGTGCGAACAGCTTCGGTACGAGCGCTTTGATAAACGGCTCCATTCCATTTTGGCGGATGTTGTCTGCGCCTTTATCCCGATTGGCCTTTGCAGCGTCGTCATCCGGATATGGCGTCGAATGAATCAAACCAAAGCTCGCCAGCTTGTCCGCGTATTGATTGGCAAATGCCAAGGTCACATAGCCACCGAGCGAATGTCCAAACAGATGAATCTTCGCTACCCCCAGCTCATCTACAAACAAAGACAGATCGTCTGCAAAGCGCTCCATCGAATACGGTTCATCAGGGGCCGAGCTGTCTCCATGACCACGCAAATCGATCGCAATGACACGATGCGTTTTTGACAGGAGTGGCACTAGTTTGTGCCAGTAAGATGAGCTCCCGCAAAAGCCGTGGATCAAAAAAAGAGACTCCCCCGTTCCTTCTTCTACGTAAGCTATTTTGATGCCGTTACTCAGTTGGACTTCCTTTTTCATCGAATCATGCTCCTTTATCGTTTGTTTACTTCTTGTCAACAAATGCTACTAGCCCTTACGATTGGAAAATACCCCTGTTCCGAAGAACATGAAAGAGGTGCAGCTAGTAGATGGTATACCCAAAAACAGGCTCTGTGATCGTCAGGGACGGCAGAGAAATGACGTACACGCACATTCAGGCAAATCAGACGCCATCTCGCTTCGTCTGTTTTTTCTTTCCCGGAGCCAGCTATTCGTTCGACAGACCTTATCTGTATTATTCTACCATGATTTTTTTGAGCAAACAGATCGATCTCGTCCATGTACACGCAGAGTATGGACGAGACAATACGGATTTTTGGAATTGCTCATTCGGTGAGCGAAGTGCTTGGATCAGCGAGGAGATGCAAACCGTTGTTTCACGTGCGCTGGATGTTCACGAGTATGAACGAGTTTTCTTCCTCGGGAAGTCACTCGGTACGGTGCCGATAACAAGCGGATTGCTCAAGGAATCTCGTTTTGCCCGTTCATCGGCTATCCTGTTGACTCCATTGCTGACTGAGGATGTGTTCCATACGGAATTGCTGAATCTTACCCAACAGGTATTTCTCGTCTCAGGCACTGCCGACCATTACTACAACCAGGGTGTGGTTGATCAGCTTGCCACATCCAAACCGAACATCCAGCTCCATCTCCCGCAAAACGCCAAGCACTCCCTCGATGTTGATCTCTACGTCGATGATTCCCTTCAAGTGCTTCAGTCTGTCATGGGTGAACTATCACGCTTCTTGGACAAGCAAATGGATTGACATCAAAAACAACACCTCTTGCTCGTGCAATGCAGGTGTTGTTTTCTTGTTTTTTACCGAAGCGGAATAAAAATTTCATAGGCATTGTCGACCCGAGCAGACTCATGCACAGTTGGAAGGTACCGCTGGTCGTAGCGCTCCATGCGAAGAGCTTGGTCGTCCACTTGATGTCCATTCTCGTTGAGCCAGCCAAACAGACTGTGGTATGTGTTTTGAACCTGTTCCATCGGTCCTGTGTGAGTAAAACGAGCGTATTTCTTCGCTGGGATGGTGAACCCCACCATGCCCTCAGGGATATGCTCAAAACGCTCTACCTCTACCACAATGTACTCGGTATACATTTGGTACGTCCGATTCTCGTCGCTGATGTCGTAACGTATATCTGGTGAAACCACGAGAGGAATCTCATCCTGACGCTTCAAAAAAGTCTCCCATAGTTTGGGCATGTATTCGACAAGCATCGGAAAAGAACCGGAGAAGCTAAGCCCAATCAGATGTTTTTGCGGTACGTGAACAATCGTCCCTTCCATCTCTCTCCACCTCATTCATCGGCATTTTCCTTCGTATTTTGACAGGAGATAGAAAAATCCTGCTCAAAGTCAAAAAAAGCACCTCCCGCATCAGCAAGGAAGTGCTTTCTTCTTTTCATTCTTTATTCAAACGCTTTTTTCATCGCTTGGTAGCTTGCTTCAATCGTCCGTTCGATATCTTCATCCGTATGAGCCAAAGAAACGAACATACCCTCAAACTGGGATGGCGGGATCATGACGCCTTCCTCCAGCAGATAGCTAAAGTATGTCGAGAAACGCTCCAGATCGGATGTTTTCGCTGTTTCATAGTTGATCACCGGCGTCTCTGTGAAGAACAGGCAAACCATGGAGCCTACGCGATTGAGCGTGTGCGGAATGCCCAGCTTCTTGGCATTGTCAGCCAAGCCTTCAGCCAAACGGGCGGACATCTTCTCCAAGCGCTCGTAAGCGCCTGGTTTGCTGAGCTCTTGCAACGTAGTCAAACCAGCAGCCATCGCCAAAGGATTTCCTGACAGCGTCCCTGCCTGATAGATTGGCCCTGCAGGAGCCACTTGTTGCATGATCTCCCGTTTGCCGCCGTATGCACCTACTGGCAATCCACCGCCGATGACTTTCCCCATCGTTGTCAAATCCGGAGTAATGCCGTACAGCTCTTGTGCACCGCCCAATGCTACACGGAAGCCAGTCATGACTTCATCGAAAATGAGCAGTGTCCCATGTTTCTCCGTAATTTCACGAAGCCCTTCGAGGAAGCCTGGCTGTGGAGGAACAACCCCCATGTTGCCGCCGATTGGCTCCACAATAACTGCTGCCAGATCATCCCCAAACGCTTCAAATGCCAGTTTGACGCTTTCCAGATCATTGTAAGGAACCGTAATCGTGTTGTGTGCTGTTCCTTCTGGTACGCCTGGGCTGTCTGGAAGTCCTAATGTAGCCACACCGGAACCAGCTTTGATCAACAGGCTATCGGCATGACCGTGGTAGCAGCCTTCGAACTTCATGATTTTGTTGCGTCGGGTATAGCCCCGCGCGAGGCGCAGAGCGCTCATCGTCGCCTCTGTACCGGAGTTCACCATGCGCACGACTTCGACAGATGGCACGATCTCACAAACGAGCTTTGCCATTTCTGTTTCCCGCTCAGTCGGTGCACCAAAGCTGGTTCCAAGCGCAGCTACTTCCGTAATCGCTGCAAGGACACGCGGATGCGCATGACCCAAGATCAATGGACCCCACGAGCCGATGTAGTCAATGTAGCTGTTTCCATCTACATCAAAAATGCGGGAGCCTTCTCCTTTTGCGATGTAAACAGGATTGCCTCCCACGCTCTTAAACGCACGAACCGGACTGTTTACTCCGCCTGGTATGTAATGCTGTGCTTCTGCAAATAACTGAGTAGATTTTTCTCTATTCATCTCGTGCTCACCTCGCCAGCCATTTTGCAACATCTTTTGCATGGTACGTAATGATCATATCTGCACCTGCGCGTTTGAAGCCAACCAATGTTTCCATAACGATACGCTCTTCATCGATCCAGCCATTCAAAGCTGCCGCTTTTACCATGGAATACTCGGCACTCACATTGTAAGCCACGATCGGCAGGTTGAAGTTCTCACGCAGACGAAGAACCATGTCCATGAAGGCAAGACCTGGCTTGACGATCAAGAAGTCCGCGCCTTCTTTTACATCGGAAGCTGCCTCGCGTAGACCTTCACGTGCATTGGCCGCGTCCATCTGGTAGCTTTTGCGATCTCCGAATTGTGGAGTGGAGCCTGCCGCATCGCGGAACGGCCCGTAGAAGGCAGAAGCGTATTTCACCGCATAGGACATGATCGGAATGTGCTCAAAACCAGCCTCGTCCAAAGCTTCACGGATTGCAATCACGAAACCGTCCATCATGTTGGAAGGTGCAATAATATCTGCTCCAGCTTTTGCTTGGGAAACGGCAGTCTGACCCAAAAGCTTCAAGGTTTCATCATTCACAACTTCACCTTCGTGAATGACACCACAGTGACCATGATCGGTGTATTCACACAGGCATGTATCGGCAATCACGATCATTTCCGGATGGGCTTCCTTGATCAGACGCATCGCCTGCTGGGTAATCGCATCATCATTGTACGCCTCTGTTCCGCATGCGTCTTTATGTGTTGGTACCCCAAACATCAGAACAGCTTGAATTCCCAGAGCTACGATTTCTTTCATCTCTTCGGCCAGTTTGTCCAAAGAGAGCTGATATACGCCTGGCATGGACGGAATCTCGTTCTTAATACCGGTTCCTTCCACTACGAACAACGGATAAATCAAGTCTTCCACCCGTACGTGGTTCTCCCGCACCAGATTGCGCATAGCCGCGCTTTTGCGAAGACGGCGATGACGGTCAAATGTTTGTGCCATGTCGATTCCCTCCCAGATTCTCTATGATAGCTGCTAGTAATCCTTCCACGGTGTACTCACTTGCTACCACATGAACAGAAAGCCCGTTTTGCTTTGCTGTATCTGCCGTTATTGGTCCGATACAGGCTATCTGAACGTGCTTGAGCGAGTCTAACGATGCATAGGGCTCCATCGCCGCCATGAAATGCGTCACCGTTGAAGAGCTGGTAAACAAGATGATATCAATGAGACCTTGCTGTAGTTTTTCCGCTGCTTCTGGAGCGTGCTCCGCATCAATGACAGTGTGATACACGTCTACCTCTGTCACAGCAAGCCCCAAGCGAGCCAACTCCTTTGGCAATGTCTTGCGCGCAATATCTGCACGAGGCAGCAGAACGCGCTGACCAGGAAGCAACTGATCATACAAGCTCGACAGCAAGCCCTCCGCGACGTAATCAGACGGGATGACAGCTACTTCGAGCCCGTGATGCTCAAGCGCCTTGGCCGTCTTCGGACCAACCGCAGCAATTTTGCCAGTGAACGCTTCAAGGCCTACCCCGACCTCGCGCATGCGCTCCATGAAAAAGCCCACACCATTCACACTCGTGAAGACCACCCAGTCGTATGCTGGCAACTGGGTGATGGCTTCGTCGAGCTTGGCAGTGTCCGTCGGCGGCATCATTTTTAGCAGGGGAAATGCGTATGCTTCTCCACCCAACCGCTCGATCTGTTCAACGAGCTCGCGAACTTGACTTCTTGCCCGGGTGACCATGATGCACTTGCCAGTCAGCGGCTTGTGCGATCCGTGGACAATCATTGCTCATTCTCCCGCAATACTTCCGCAAGTACGTCTCCCGCTCCTTGCGCCAGAAGTGCTTCTGCTACTTGAATGCCCAGCGCTAACGGATCCTGGCCAGTCGCCGTGTTTTTGAACATTTGCTTCCCATCTGGGGAGCCAACCATTCCTGTCAACGTAATTTCATCGTTCTCACCAATTGTCGCATATGCGCCAATCGGCACCTGACAGCCCCCTTGGAGCTTGTGCAGGAAGCTGCGCTCTGCCGTTACCGCCAAACGCGTCGGTGCGTCATCAAACTGCTTCAAGAGAGCGAGTGTCTCCTCATCGTCTGCTCGGCATTCGATGGCAAGCGCGCCTTGACCGACTGCTGGCAAGCTGATTTCAACAGGCAGGAACTGCGAGATTTCCCCTTCAAAGTTCACGCGCTCAAGTCCAGCCGCAGCAAGGATGATCGCATCAAAATTTCCTTCCGCAAGCTTACGCATGCGCGTATCAATATTTCCACGCAAAGATTCGATCTGAATATCAGGGCGATAGGCGAGAATCTGTGCAGAACGGCGCAAGCTACTGGTCCCTACCAAAGCTCCTTGCGGTAATTCATCCAACGTCTTGCCGTCCTTGGAAAGCAGGACATCTCTGGGATCAACTCGCTTCGGAATCGCGCCGATTACCAAGCCCTCTGGCAATTCAGCAGGCATATCCTTCAAGCTGTGTACCGCAAAATCGGTTTCCTTATCGAACAAGGATTGCTCGATTTCTTTGACAAACAATCCTTTTCCGCCAACTTTGGACAAGGTCACATCGAGGATTCGATCGCCTTTCGTCACGATTTCATGCAATTCAAAATCAGCCTCAGGTGCGAACCCCTTCAGTTTATCAACGACCCAATTCGTTTGAGTGAGCGCCAATTTGCTGCGACGCGTTCCCACATTCCATTTTCCCATGACAGCCTCCTTGATGAACAGCTCCTACCACCAGTCGTGAAATGTAGAAGTAGTGAAGCCTAAAAAATTGATAAGCAGTAACAAAAACGCCACGACGTTCCACTGCGCGAGTCTGCGCATCTGCATCGTATCCCGATAGCGCTGGTACAGCCACAGCGAATAAATCGCAACGACCAGCACGGAGAGCACTACTTTTGAATCTAGCAGAAATTTCTCCGGCAAAACCATTTTACCCCAAATGATCCCTAATACAATCGAAAGCAAGAGCATTGGTACACCCAGCATGTTCATTCGGTACGCGTAGCCTTCCAATTGATCGAGGCTAGGCAAACGCCTGAGCAACGGTGACCACCGTCTTCCCTTGAGCATTTTGTGCTGGAGCAAGTACATGGCCGAGAAGATCATCGAGAGCGAGAACGCCCCGTAGCTGAACATGGCCAGTGTCACATGCGTCAGCAATAGCTCAGAGGTCAAAATGCTCGATACAGCCTCAATCGGCGTTTCTGGTAAAAACATTGACATGACGAGCACGACAAACCCGATAATATTGGTAAAAAAAACCAGCAAATCAATCCGAAAAAAATAGTGAATGGCAAGCGACAGGCCTACCAGCACCCATGAATAAAAAAAGAGCGTCTCAAACAGCGTAATGACTGGAAAATACCCCTTCATGACTGCTTGCGAGACAAAAAATGCGGTTTGCAAGGCCCAAACGACAACAAGCAACCCGAAAGCCAGACGATTGACTTTCCGGTTGCTTTGCAAGAAGTCGTTAAAATAGAAGAGAACACTTGCAGCGTAGAGAAAGATCGTCAAGTCGTAGATCCATCTCACCTCGGCCATGCACTCTCTCCCCCACTTTCCCAATCGGTTTCTAACAGTGCGTGTTCAAAAAGTCGGCTTTTTAGCACCGAGAAGATGGCGAGAACCGAACGAAGGAGGAGCGCAGTGTAGGTAATCTACATGAGCACCGGACTTCGGAGGTGAACGCCATATTCGATGTCGAATTAGCTTTCGGAGCTACTTCGTGATCAAAAGACGACTTTTTGAACAACCTCTAGTAGCAGATAGATTGTCAGGTCAGCTTAGTCAGGGAACCGGGAAACCAATACTTGCTCCCGAGAAGAAGATGTCTGTTTATTTTTATCGTTAGCCCAGATTGCTTCCTGTTCTTTTCGCTCCAGGATCTCCTCCAACGCAAACATTTTCTCGAAAATATCCAGTACTTCTTCCCCATCTTTGGTAGCTGCCATTTCTTTTAAACGCACGACCGGATCGTGCAACAGTTGATTGACAATGCCCTTGGTTGTCTTGCGGATGATGTGCATCTCCCGCTCAGACAGGCTCGGCAGCTTGTTTTCGATTTTTCGCATCGCTTCGCTTTGGATCGTGTTTGCCTTGTCACGCAGTGCAGCGATCAATGGCGCCACGCCAAGCGTCTGGTACCAGGTCGTGAAAGCCACGATCTCTTCTTGAATCATGACATCCAGACGTTCCGCTTCACGAGAACGTTCCGCAACGTTACTCGCAACGATGCCTTCCAGATCGTCAATATCATATAAAAATACGTTATCGAGATCATGCAAGTCAGGATTTAGATCGCGAGGAACTGCGATATCCACCATGAACAACGGACGATGCTTTCGTTGTTTCATGATCGGAGCCAGTTCTTTTTTGCCAAGAACATAACCTGTCGCTCCGGTCGAGCTGATGACGATGTCTGCTGTGAGCAGTGCCTCAGGCAGCTGCTCCATCGTACAGGAGTCACCCTTGAACTTCTCTGCCAAAAGCTGCGCTCGCTCCAATGTACGATTCGCAACCATGACGCGTTCCGATCCATTTGCGTGCAGATGCTTGGCGGTCAGCTCGCTCATTTTGCCCGCTCCGACGATCAGGACAGACTTCCCTGCAAAGGAACCGAAGATCTTTTTCCCCAGTTCGACAGCAGCGTAGCTGACAGAAACCGCATTTTGTCCAATCGCTGTCTCTGTATGGGCACGCTTGGCAAACGTAATCGCTTGCTTGAATAAGGTGTTGAAGACAGTCCCTGTCGTTTGATGCTCCTGCCCCAACAGAAACGCATCCCGGACTTGTCCGAGGATTTGTGTTTCTCCCATTACCATCGAATCAAGACCGGAAGAGACGCGGAACAAGTGCTCGATTGCCTGTTCGTTCTCTTTTATATAGAGATGATCCTTAAATTGTTCTTTCTCCACGCCGAACCATTCAGCCAAAAAACGGCGGGTATAGTCTCGGCCTATATTTGCCTGGTCGCAAACGACGTAAATTTCCGTCCGGTTGCACGTCCCCAGGATGATACATTCTGCGATACTCTTCGTCTGGGAGAGTAGATGAAGAGCGCGTGCTGTCCCATCGTCGCTGAATGTAAACTTTTCGCGAATTTCGACAGGAGCTGTTTTATAGTTTAAACCCAGCAAAAGAATATCCATAATGTCCTCCCAGAATAACAAACCTGTTAGCGGCATATGTAAAATGCACTATTATTATATCATTATGTCCCGAATCGGATAGGAGTAATTGTGAAAAGTTTTTTAACGGAGTGCACTTTGGGTATATCCTGTATAATCCGCTTGCGTTCCTTCCGGGAATACCTTATGATGTCGGCTATACATGAAGCAGAAGAAAAATTGCGAAAATGTCAGAAAGGAGAGGAAAGAAGCTTTGAGAAAACCATGGATGGCAGACATAACGCTGCTCCTCGTTGCTTTTATCTGGGGAACCACGTTTTTGATCGTCCAGCAGGCAATCGCATCGCTGCCTCCCAATACGTTTAACGCTGTTCGTTTTACCATTGCTGCGCTATTTTTATTGATCATTTATTTCATCCGCAATCGTCATCGTGGGCAGACCTCTGAATGGAGAGGACCACTGCTTCGTGCCGGCGTCATCCTCGGTTTTTGGCTCTGTTTGGGGTACGCCTTTCAGACCGTAGGACTTTTGTATACATCGCCGTCCAAAGCTGGATTTATCACTGGCTTATCTGTCGTATTGGTGCCGCTCTTCTCATTTTTGCTCTTGCGTGAGCGTGTCAAACCATTCGCTATCGTCGGTGTGATTCTGGCAGCATTCGGCTTGTATTTGCTGACGCAGAACCAGTCATTCTCCTTTAACCTTGGTGATGCCCTGATATTCTTCGGTGCAATCTGCTTCGCCATGCAAATCGTCTCTACAGGCAAATACGCACCTCGTTTTGCAGCCTTGCCCCTTGCCATTACGCAATTAGGCACGGTAGGTGTAATGAGCTGGCTGTACTCCTTTTTCTTTGAGGATTGGAGTCGTGCTTTTGATCCGGCGATCTTGTTCATACCCGAGGTGGCCTTTGGTTTGATCGTCACTTCTATTTTCGCCACGGCACTGGCCTTTCTCGCGCAGACAGCCTTGCAAAAGCAAACCAGCTCGACGCGGGTCGCTCTCATTTTCGCCTTGGAGCCTGTATTTGCAGCCCTCACCTCCTACGTCTTTATTCATGAAGTACTGAGTGGAAGACAGTTAACCGGATGTCTCCTGATTTTCACCGGCATGATTCTCGCAGAACTGCCGATTCAAGAATGGTTGCGGAATTTCCGTCAGAGAAAACCCAATGACGGGCGTGAATCCGCCTGATGCGAAAAGCAAAAAAAGTTCCTTCACCCCTTCGGGAAAGGAACTTTTTTTATGAGCTCTTCTTAACCTCTAGCATTACCGCATCCACAAAAAGCTGCATGACCGGTCCGCACACTTCTTGCGGGTAACGCTCCGTTCGTTTGAGCCACTGTTTGAGCCGGAGCAAGTGATAGGCTGCTTGTGGAAGTCTTCCTCTTGTCCCATGATCGATGAGAGCGACTGCCGAAAGACCGACTTTGGTCCACAGATGGAACTTCTCCAACCATGGCCTCGTTTCTTCTGCAAGCTTCCCATTCGTCATCCCTGCCAACAGCTTGTCAGCCGCCGCCTCCATCTTCTGGAAAAGAGCAGTCAAGTCGGCAATGGCTTTTTGCCGATCTCCCTGCAAAAAATGAAAGCGGAAGGTCAGGATCGCTTCCAGCAATCGCGGCGATTCCACCTCACATAAAAACGAGCTTTGCACGTTATCCGCAAAGGTGAAGAAAGCATCCGCATCCTTTTGTCCCGCTACTTCCTCGACCGCTTGTTTCCATACTGTATCAGGATCGTAGCCGATCGGATCTCGCAAATAAGCTGCCGTCGTAATCAAAGGAATCTTCGAGCATTCTGGTCTGGACATCGCATTCGCCACATAACCTGCCGCGTATTGCCACAGGTCAGGGTCACGGTGACGCAATGGACCGATATGTAGTTCGTTCGCCATGGCCAAATCATTCACCGGGTAGTTGTCCCAATAAAATGGTTGATGACCCGTGTACTCTTGGAAACGAATCGCATCGCCGTCCGTCAGATAGGGCGAACAGACGAATCGTCCCGTCCAGAACAAATCGATTTCTGGCGGCAAATGCTGACCGAGGTACATGATGTACGCTTCTTTTCCAATCCCATTGTATTGCGTAGGACAGACAACCAGCTTGACTGGATCGCCCCAACTGCGTATCAAATCCCACACGTAAAGCGTCGTATGGGCATGCGCTTCCGCCAAATGGGCAAACTCGGCTACATCCTTGTCATGCAACAGGTGCATGGGGATATCATCGAACAATAGCGCAAAGTAACGCACACCACGATCATACAAATCCCGATACTTCCTGCCCAACAGCTCCAAGTGCTGACAATTCGTATATTCCATGCTAAGTCCAGGACCCAGACAATAAATAAACTGCATGTTATGAGCCTTTGCCCGCTGGATCAGCTCATCTAACTGTTGATTGGCTTTCTCAGGAAGCGGCTCCATCCAGCGTTCCCGCAGATACTCGTCATCTTTGGGAGCATAGAAATACGCGTTGTAATCATATCGGTGCAAAAAGTCGATCATATCCAGCCGCTCTTCATGTGTCCAAGGTGTTCCATAGAAACCTTCGATCACACCACGTACAGCAAAGCAAGCACTCCCGCTCACTCAGATGCTCCCTTCCCCACGACGAATTGGGTCTAAGAATTACTCATTGGCTGGAGCAGTCTCTTCATCCATAGCAGCCGTCTCCCTAGCCATTTCCTCTCCAGCACGGATACGACGCATGATTTCTGCCCACAGTTCATCCTTGCCCTGACCTGTCTCCGAGGAAAATACAATGATCGTATCATCCCCGCGCAAATTCAGGCTTTGACGGATGACCTTCGTATGCTGCATCCAACGCCCGCGAGCGATTTTATCACCTTTCGTCGCTACGACTACGGTAGGAATCCCGATTTGCTTGCACCAGTCGTACATCGCAATATCGTCTTTACTCGGAGCATGGCGAATATCAACCAGTTGAATAATGAAACGAAGCTCTTTCCGGTTTTTCAAATAGCCCTCGATCATTTTTCCCCATTGTTCCTTGATCGTCTTCGCTACCTTTGCATACCCATAACCCGGGAAGTCAACGAAGTAGAGCATTTGATTGACACGGAAATAGTTCAATGTCTGGGTTTTACCCGGACGAGAACTGATCCGGGCTAGCCCTTTGCGATTCATCATTTTATTGAGCAATGATGATTTTCCTACGTTCGAGCGTCCTACCAGCGCGATCTCATGGAGGCCATCCGTCGGATACTGCTTCGGTCCAACCGCGCTGATAATAAACTCTGCTGATGTTACTTTCATGCTTTGTCACCTACTGGCTGTTTAGTTAGCGCGTGACGCAGCACTTCATCTAAATGATCAACTGGATAGAATGTCAGTTCACCACGTACGCTCTCCGGAATATCCTCGATATCCTTCTCGTTGTCTTTTGGCAAAATGATCGTGGTTAAACCTGCACGGTGAGCAGACATGCATTTTTCTTTCAGCCCGCCAATTGGCAGAACCCGACCTCGCAACGTAATCTCCCCGGTCATCCCCACTTCTTTTTTCACAGGGATTTTCGTGAGGGCGGATACGAGTGCGGTTGCCATAGTAATCCCAGCAGACGGACCGTCTTTTGGAATCGCCCCTTCTGGAAAGTGGATGTGGATGTCATTCTTCTCGTGGAAGGAAGGATCAATTCCCCACTGATCTGCACGGGAGCGAATATAGCTGAATGCAGCCTGCGCAGATTCCTTCATGACGTCACCCAGTTTTCCTGTCAGGGTGAGCTTTCCTTTTCCAGGCAAAATGCTGACTTCTACATTCAGCGTATCGCCGCCTGCCTGTGTCCAAGCCAGACCTGTAACGGAGCCGACTTGATCTTTTTTCTCCGCCAGTCCATAGCGGTAGCGCGGTTTGCCGAGCAGTGTCTCCAACGTCTTGGCTGTAACCACGACTCGCTTCTTCTCACCGCCCACAATCAGCTTGGCAGCTTTGCGGCATACGTTGGCTGCTTCGCGATTGAGGTTACGAACCCCCGCTTCCCGCGTGTACAAACGAACGAGCTTCAGCATCGCATCGTCGTTCATTTTCAACTTATCTTTGCCCAGACCGTGATCCTGCATTTGCTTCGGCAGGAGGTAATCACGCAAAATGTTCAGCTTTTCCAGTTCGGTATAGCTGGAAATCGAGATGACTTCCATCCGGTCCAAAAGCGGACGTGGAATCGTATCGAGACTGTTTGCAGTCGTAATAAACATCACGTTCGTCAAATCATAGGTCTCTTCGATATAGTGGTCACTGAATTTATCATTTTGATTTGGATCGAGTACTTCGAGCAGGGCAGACGCAGGGTCTCCGCGGAAATCGGATGCGAGCTTGTCGATCTCATCCAGCAAAAAGACAGGATTAATCGTACCGGCTTGCTTCATTCCTTGGATGATTCGTCCTGGGAGAGCACCTACATACGTGCGGCGGTGACCGCGAATTTCTGCTTCATCGCGTACTCCACCCAAGGAAATGCGAACGAATTCACGCCCGATTGCACGCGCTACGGAACGGGCCAGAGATGTTTTTCCGACACCCGGAGGACCTACCAGACAAAGGATTGGTCCACGCATGGAGTTTACCAGCTTTTGTACTGCCAAATACTCCAAAACGCGCTCCTTCGGTTTATCCAGGCCGTAATGATCTTCATCGAGTACTTGCTGCGCATGATGAATGTCCAGATTGTCCTCTGTCGTCTTCGTCCACGGCAGCGCAAACAAGGTATCGATATACGTGCGGATAACCGAGCCTTCCGCAGAAGTCGCCGGCATCTTTTCCAGACGCTCGAGCTCCTTCTCGATCTTCGCTTTGATTCGCTCAGGAGCGTCGGACTTTTCGAGCTGAGCACGCAGCTCATCTACTTCGCCCTGGCGTCCGTCCTTGTCGCCCAGCTCTTTTTGGATAGCTTTCATTTGCTCACGCAGGTAATATTCCTTTTGCGTGCGCTCCATCTGTTTCTTCACGCGGTTGCCGATCTTGCGCTCCAGCTCCAGTACCTCGCGCTCGTTGTTCAAAATGGTCAAAAGAATTTCGAGACGTTCCTTGATGTTGGTCGTCTCCAAAATTTCTTGTTTGTCCTTCATCTTGAGCGGCAAGTGCGAAGCAATCACATCCGCCAAACGTCCCGGTTCCTCAATGTCCTGCACAGAGGTTAGCGTCTCTGGAGAAACCTTTTTGGACAGCTTGATGTACTGCTCAAAGTGGCCCAGCAAAGAACGCATCAAGGCTTCCACTTCGTTTTGCTCTGTTTTTTCATCTTGCAAATATGTAATCGACACGACGAAATAATCTTCCTGCTGAAGATACTCCTCGATCTTCGCGCGCTGCAAGCCTTCTACCAATACACGGATTGTCCCATTCGGCAGCTTCAGCATTTGTTTCACACGCGCAACGGTACCAATACTGTAAATTTGCTCAGCATCTGGCTCTTCTATATGGACCTCTTCCTGTGTCGCAAGCAAAATCTTGTTATCGTCTACCATGGCTTGCTCCAATGCGCGGATGGACTTTTCCCGTCCAACGTCCAAATGGAGTACCATTGTCGGATAAACAAGCAATCCTCGCAACGGGAGAAGCGGTAATTCTCGTTTACCGGAACGTTCGCCCAAGCGGATGCACCTCTCCTTGTTGATCTACCCTCTTGCAAAGAGCCCTATAACAGACAAAAACGGCCCTCAAAGCCGTTTTTCTAACGCCCACCCAGCCCCAAAAACGAGACAAAAAAGATCATACACAATCATTTTTTGTGGAGCTCGTTTCAGGCTGGGCAAGGCCTCAGGCTCTTTGCAAGCAGAAGCTTTTTTCCATTGTAGCGCAAACACAATCCGATGTCTAATCCGCGAGCATACCCGACTGTTACAGGGATAGCGGAGAGGAAGCGAGATCCTCTGCTGGGATCTGCAAAGTAAATCCCGTCGCCTCTGCTTCTTGCATGGCAGCTTGCGGTACAGCTAACTCAATTACTTCAGAGACGGTAGAGACCGGAATGACTTCGATCCCTTTCATGTCGGCAAAAATGCTTTGCCAGTTTTCCTGGGGAATGAGGACTCGGGTCGCTCCCGCCTGTTTAGCAGCCTCCACCTTTGCGACTACACCCCCAACTGGCTTTACCTTCCCATGAATACTCACTTCACCAGTCATAGCCAGTAAATTATCAACAGGCTGATTCACAATCGCCGAGTAGATCGCAGTGGCAATGGTAATGCCCGCAGAAGGCCCATCCACAGGGATGCCTCCCGGAAAATTGATATGCAGATCATAATCATACGGACGGACGCCCATTCTGTTCAATACAGTCAAAACGTTTTCGATCGAGCCTTTTGCCATCGACTTCCGGCGAATCGTCCGGTTGCGGCTGCCCATTTCCTCTTCCTCTGCCATTCCTGTCATCGCCATTCGACCTTGACCCGGAATAGCTGTAGGTGAAGCAGTCACTTCCAGCTCCATCACACTACCCATGTTCGGACCGTACACAGCAAGACCGTTGACCAATCCGACCTGCGGTGCATCATGCACCTGCTTTTCGGGGCGAGGCGATTTTTGACTGCTGTGCATCACCCATTCCACATCGGCAGCCTGGATGTCCTCGCGTTCTTCCGTTAAGGCAATTCCCGCAGCGATTTGCAATGTATTGATCGCTTCACGTCCATTGGTCGCGTAGCGCTCGATCACGGAAACAGCGCTGTCTTCTATATTCATATTCATTTTAGGAACAGCTGTACGCACGATACTCCCAATTTCCCCAGCCTTCAATGGGCGGAAAAAGATTTCCAGGCAACGGGAACGAAGCGCAGCAGGCAGTTCTTCTGGCAACCTCGTCGTCGCTCCAACCAGACGGAAGTCGGCGGGCAAACCGTATTTGAAAACGTCATGAATATGCGAAGGAATTTGGTTATTTTCCTCGCTGTAGTAAGCACTCTCCAACATGACTTTGCGGTCTTCAAGAACCTTTAGTAACTTATTCATTTGAATAGGATGAAGTTCCCCTATTTCATCAAGAAAAAGCATACCACCGTGCGCTTTCGTCACTGCACCTGGCTTTGGTTGCGGAATCCCCGCCTGCCCAAGCGAGCCTGCCCCTTGATAGATCGGATCATGTACAGAGCCGATTAACGGGTCAGCAATCCCGCGCTCATCAAAACGAGCAATCGTCGCATCGATTTCAATAAACTTGGCATCAGAAGAAAACGGCGATAGCTGATTTTTCTTCGCTTCTTCCAGCACGACCCTAGCCGCTGCGGTCTTGCCTACACCAGGTGGTCCATAAATAATGACATGCTGCGGGTTGGGACCACACAAGGCGGCACGCAACGCACGAAGCCCATCTTCTTGTCCTACAATTTCTTCCAAAGTCGCTGGTCTTGTTCTTTCTGACAGAGGTTCTGTCAATGCAACCATTCTCATTTTACGAATGGAATCCAGATCCTTGCGCGATTCCTTTTCGGTTGAGGTTTTCGTGTTTCTCTGCGCTCGCAGCAAGTTCCAAAAGTAGGTGCCGATCACGATACCAACAACCACTTCAATGACAGCAATGACCAATGTCGTATAGTCCATATGCAGTCCCTCCCATGCGTCTTCGCTTGCGGTCAACTTTTGTCCCCCGAAGAGAGAGGAACACGTTCATGACCGTTTTGTGCATATGTAAAGCTTCTCTTGAACGATATCAAGTAGTATTGCCCCGCAAGCGTAGACGTAAACCAACAACAAAAAAACCACCTCGCTTATCGCGAGATGGTTCGTGTAGACGATGCTTAGGCTGTTTCTTCGTGCAATTCCTGTCCCTCTTTGGTCAACAGTTGCGGCTTCACTTTGTCGCGTACCGTTTCTTCGGTAATGACGCACTTGTTGACGTCTTCTCTGGAAGGAAGCTCATACATCATATCGAGCATGATTTGTTCGATAATCGCACGCAGTCCGCGCGCACCAGTGTTGCGCTTAATCGCTTCTTTCGCGATTTGCAGCAGCGCACCGTTATCGAACTCCAGCTCAACACCGTCGAGACTCAGCAGTTTTTGGTACTGTTTCACCAAAGAGTTTTTCGGCTCTGTCAGGATACGCACGAGCGTCTCCTCATCCAGCGGCTCCAAGGTAGCCAGCACTGGCAAACGACCGACGAACTCCGGAATCAGACCGAATTTCAGCAGGTCTTCCGGCAAAATGTATTTTAGGTATTCTCCGGCTTTCAGATCGCCTTTTACGCCATCGCCGAAGTCTGCACCGAAACCGATGACTTTTTTACCCAAACGACGCTTGATAATCTGCTCGACGCCATCAAATGCACCACCGCAGATGAACAAAATGTTCGACGTGTCGATTTGGATGAACTCTTGGTGAGGATGCTTGCGTCCGCCTTGTGGTGGAACACTCGCAACGGTCCCCTCCAAAATTTTCAAAAGCGCTTGCTGAACGCCTTCACCAGACACATCACGCGTGATGGATGGGTTTTCCGATTTGCGGGCTACCTTATCAATCTCGTCGATGTAAATGATTCCTTTTTCAGCCTTCTCCACATCATAGTCGGCAGCCTGAATCAGCTTGAGCAAGATGTTTTCAACGTCTTCGCCCACATAGCCTGCTTCTGTCAGAGAAGTTGCGTCCGCAATCGCGAAAGGCACATTCAGAATGCGCGCCAACGTTTGCGCGAGCAGCGTTTTCCCGCTACCAGTCGGCCCGATCAGCATGATGTTGGATTTTTGCAGCTCCACATCCTCGATCTTCGCCCCGGAATTAATCCGTTTGTAGTGGTTGTACACCGCTACAGACAAGGACTTCTTCGCCATATCTTGACCGATCACATAGTCGTCCAAGAT
The DNA here is from genome assembly GCF_021270385.1 of Brevibacillus sp. AF8. Lineage (NCBI taxonomy): Bacteria > Bacillati > Bacillota > Bacilli > Caryophanales > Paenibacillaceae > Brevibacillus > Brevibacillus sp. AF8. The sequence goes on from NZ_JAGQDN010000014.1 coordinate 133,051, forward strand.
TTTGCGAATTTCCACTGGCTTTGGAATTTCTTTCATATCGATTTCTTCTTCAGTGCCCAGTTCTTCCTGTACAATTTCATTGCACAGTTCGATACATTCGTCACAAATGTAAACACCAGGACCAGCTACCAGCTTGCGCACCTGTTCCTGGGACTTGCCGCAGAAGGAACACTTCAGTTGGCCTTTGTCGTCGTTAAACTTAAACATGCGCTTCACCTCACAACGGGTCAGTTTTTGCGTTCGATAATAGAGTCAATCAATCCGTAGGCCTTTGCTTCTTCTGCGCTCATGAAATTATCGCGGTCTGTATCTTGCTCTACGCGTTCATAAGGCTGACCTGTCCGCTCAGACAAAATCTCATTCAGCTGGCGCTTCGTTTTCATAATCCATTCCGCATGAATACGGATGTCTTCTGCTTGCCCACGCACACCGCCGAGCGGTTGGTGAATCATGACTTCGGCATTTGGCAGAGCGAAGCGCTTGCCTTTTGCACCAGCAGCCAACAGGAACGCACCCATGCTGGCAGCCATGCCCACACAAATCGTGGACACATCCGGTTTGATGTACTGCATGGTGTCATAGATGGCCATTCCGGCTGTAACAGAACCACCTGGAGAGTTTATGTATAGCGATATGTCTTTGTCCGGATCTTCTGCTTGCAAGAAAAGCAGTTGAGCAACAACCAGATTGGCGATTTCATCATCAATCTCGGTGCCCAAGAGAATAATCCGGTCTTTCAGGAGGCGCGAGTAAATATCGTAGGAGCGCTCTCCCCTGCTTGTTTGCTCGATGACCATTGGGATTAGCATTATGTATTTTCCTCCTTTGCCGAAAAAAGTCAATGGTGGAAAAACAAGGCACGATACACTCGTGCCTTGTGGTCTTGACAGCCAGCGCTCAGGGTTAGCCTGCCCACTGACCAATCATGCGTTCTTCTAAGCTTATGCTGTTACTTTGCTTTCTGCAACCAGCAAATCTACTGTTTTGCGAGTTTGCACATCGCGGTACAGAGCAGCCATGCCATCTTGTGCGGAGAAGATTTTGCGCAGCTCATCTGCTGGGCGGCCGTATACGCCAGCCAGTTTATCCAGCTCTGCGTTTACGTCTTCTTCTGTTGCTTCGATGTTTTCTGCTTTGCCGATTGCTTCCAAAGTCAAGGAAGTGCGAACGCGGGATGTTGCGTCTGCACGCAATTGATCACGCAGTTGGCTCTCATCCATTCCGGAGAACTGGTAGTACAGTTCCAGCGTCATGCCTTGGTATTGCAGACGTTGACCAAATTCATTTACCATTTGATCCAATTCATGCTCAACCATTACTGCTGGCAAATCGATCTCAGCGTTTTCAGCTGCTTTCAGAACGAGCTGCTCACGAACATATTGATCTTTTTCTTGCGCAGTTTTTTCTTCGAGTTTTTTCTTGGTGTCTGCTTTCAGCTCTTCCAGCGTGTCGAACTCGCTCACGTCTTTGGCAAACTCATCATCCAAAGCAGGCAGGTTTTTGCGCTTCAGGCTGTTCAGCTTCACTTGGAATACCGCTTCTTTACCAGCGAGGTTAGGAGAGTGGTACTCTTCAGGGAAAGTTACGGTAATTTCTTTTTCTTCGCCGATGTTCAGGCCAACCAGTTGCTCTTCGAACCCTGCGATGAAAGTACCGGAACCCAGTTCCAGAGAATAATCTTCCGCTTTACCGCCTTCAAAAGCTACTCCGTCTTGGAAGCCTTCGAAATCGATTACAGCGATATCGCCTGTTTGTGCGGCACCCTCTTCTACTGCTACGAGCTCAGCATGACGCTCTTGCATGCGCTTCAGTTCAGCGTCAACGCTCTCTTCGGTTACAGAGAAGTCTTTATCTTCGATGGACAGACCTTTGTAGTCGCCCAGCTTCACTTCAGGCTTCACAGTTACAGTCGCTTTGAAGATCAGGTTTTTCCCTTGTTCCATTTGCGTTACGTCTACTTCTGGACGATCTACTGGCTCAATACCAGCTTCACGAACAGCTTGTCCGTATGCAGTTGGAAGCAGAATGTCAAGAGCGTCTTGGTACAAAGATTCTACACCAAAACGGGATTCGAACATTTTGCGTGGTACTTTTCCTTTGCGGAATCCTGGAACTTGAACTTTTTGAACCACTTTTTTAAACGCTTGATCCAATGCTGCGTCTACTTGCGTAGCATCTACTTCAACCGTCAGGACTCCCTGGTTATTCTCTACCTTTTCCCAATTTGCTGCCACGTAAACTTCCCCTCCTAAATCGAATCAACAGAACATCGCCAGCCGCGCCATGGTATCTTCGCAGGCTCGGATGATAATATTCTAGCCATTATAACCATTCTAGTATAGCACAAATCTTTTAGTTTTCAAGAAGACCTCATTGGTCGACGAACAGAATAGTTCCCTCCCAATTGTGAAACCGGGTTGCCTACATGATCATAAAACGCCACTGATATGTAAGTTTCTGTCGGACTCGTTCCTGTCTCTTCTAAAAGAGCATATGTCGGTACATGAAAGCCGCGTGGCATTTGCAAGCTGCCCGGATTCAGAAACAAGATGTCTCTTTCCACACCACAGACAGGCACATGAGAGTGACCGAATATGACTACGTTTGCTCCGACCTCTTCTGCACGGTAATGAAGGCGCAGAAGAGAGCCTTTCACACCATAAAGATGCCCGTGCGTTTGCAGGATGTGAAGGTCGCGCCATTTGGTCTCTTGCTCGGTCGGCACCTCTTGTGTCGAATCGCAATTGCCTCGGACAAGCGTCATGTTGGAAAACGGCTCGCGCTTATGGTCCACACAAAAATCGCCACAATGCAAAATTTTTTCGACATGATGTCGGTTGACAACCTGGCTTACTTCCCGAACCAAGCCGTGGCTATCGCTCATGATGAGAATTCCCATCACGCCTCACTCTCCTGTTTTCTCTCTTGTCTACTTGATGATTTCAAGCAGTTGCTGCATGGCACGAGCACGATGGCTGATCTGGTTCTTTTCTTCTGGCATGAGTTCGGCCATCATTTTGTCCATCGATGGGATGTAGAATACCGGATCGTAACCGAAGCCGTTTGTCCCTTTTGGTTCACGTGCGATCACACCCTCGCAAGCGCCAGTGGCAATGATTGGCTCTTCGCCCGGAATCACCAACGCCAACGTACAACGGAAGCGAGCTGTGCGTTCCTGTGTCGAAACCTCTTCCAGCTCTTTCAACAATTTACGCCAATTCTGCTCGTCTGTTGCATCTTCCCCAGCGAAGCGTGCGGAGTAAACACCAGGGCGTCCTTCCAGCGCATCTACTTCCAGACCGGAATCATCTCCGAGGGCAGGCATGTTCAGGTATGTAGAGATTTCGATTGCTTTTTTCAGCGCGTTTCCTTCGAAGGTGTCCTTGTCTTCTACTACCTCAGGCACACCGTCAAATTCAGCGAGGCTGATTCCTTCCCAGCCTGCATCTGCGAACAGCCTGTTGAATTCTTTCACTTTTCCCTGGTTACGTGTTGCAAGAACGACTTTTTTTCGATTAGGCATGACTTTCCTCCGCTACTGATTGTGCAAAAGAGAGCGTAACATCAGCGAGCGCCTCTTTTTGGCTGTTAATCAAGTTGTCAATGCCGACTTTTGCAAGGGCAATCATTTCTTGTAGCTGTTCAGGAGAAAACGGAGCATCCTCCCCTGTTCCTTGCAGCTCGACAAACTTTCCTTTTCCCGTCATGACGACATTCATGTCGACAATCGCTGTAGAATCTTCTTTGTAGTTGAGATCGAGCACGGCTTCCTCACCGACTACCCCTACTGAGGTCGCTGCCAGGAAGTCGTTGAGCGGCAGCTGTTTCCAGGTGCCACTATCCACCAGCTTTTGCATCGCGTCTACCATTGCCACGTAAGCTCCGGTAATCGAAGCTGTCCGTGTACCACCGTCTGCCTGAATGACATCGCAATCCAACCAAATGGTGCGTTCACCCATTGCTTCGAGGCTCACAACGGAGCGCAGAGCACGTCCGATCAGACGCTGAATCTCCATGGTTCGTCCACCGACTTTTCCTTTGGACGACTCACGCGCGTTGCGGGTCGCTGTTGCTCGGGGAAGCATGGAATACTCGGCTGTGATCCAGCCCTTCCCGCCACCACGCATAAAAGGCGGTACCCGGTCTTCCAAAGTCGCCGTACAAATCACCTTTGTGTCTCCGACTTCAATCAGGCACGATCCTTCTGCGTGTTTAATGTAATTGCGCGTAATGGTTACAGGGCGCAATTGATCATGGGCACGGCCATCCACTCTCATTCCAAGTTCCTCCTAAATCGCTTTGTTACACTCCGCTCATTATACCAGACGCAGGAAACGATCTGCCACTGCACAAACGCCTCTTCCCTATTTACGTTAATTGCAAATATTCTTTTCACTTCCTTCCACATAAAAAAAGCTCTTGCTACCACCCGTTACTTTGAATATTATCTAATTAGATATTTGATTAATTTGATGGTAGGTGAATTTAGGTAATGAGCTTCCTGTTTCTTTTGAAAAAGCCGAATTTGCGGCGTCTTTTAACCGCCAATTTCCTTAGCGGAATCGGTGATTGGTTTAACAGCGTTGCTGTGCTCGCTCTGCTGCTCGAAATAACGGGAACAGCTATCGCTGTAGGCAGCTCTGTTTTTGGCTCGACTGAAGGTACCCTCCTCCCCAGACCAATCCGTTAATAGCGTGCAGTTGCAGCAGACGGTTAAAGTCTCTTCCTACGGAGAGGTGATTCGCGCCATCACATCCACACCGCTTGTCTACGCAATCCTTTTGCTGAAAGCCGTGTGGCCAATCGGCGGGGGGATCATCAATGTCCTGATCAGTGTCTATGCTTATCAAGTGTTTACTGCCGGTGAATGGGGAATTGGTTTGTTGTACGGTGCGATCGGAATTGGCTTCATCATCGGGGGACTGCTTGCTCAGCGCTTTCAGCGCTACTTTAACGAAGTGGCTGCCAGTAGCTTCGCTTTGGAAGGCTTTGCGCTGCTTTTGACCAGCTTTTCACCTACGATTTATGTAACGGCACTGTTCTTTGCGCTGTCCACCGTTGCAGGAGGAATGGGGAACGCCAGCCTGAATACGCTGATCATGCGGCATGTCGCACCCAGCTACCATGGCAGAGTATTTGCCTTGGATGCGACGATTTCAAACATCCTGATCGGTCTATCCATGCTCCTTGGCGGTTGGATTTTGACGATAGCAGAGCCTCGCATAGTCGGCTTTGTGGCGGGCTTTTTGGTCACGATCCCATCACTTGTGCTCGGGCTGGTTATTTGGAGAACTGTACGCGGTAGTGGCAACGAATCATTGACGAACAAAAACCACGCTCGTTAATACGGGCGTGGCTCGTTCCTTACATCTGTATGGGATTGAGTTGAACCGGACGGCTCACTGGCTTGGTGAACTCGCCACTAGCTAGCGGTTTTCCTTCCACCAGCAGCTGCACTTGCTTGGCTCCTGTCGTCTCTGTCAATGACAAGACGAGCGATTGCAGAGCTTCTGGGCTCGCTTCCTTGCCATCGTCATACTTGAGGATGTCACTGCTCAAATTGACCGTCACCAAATCTTTTTCCTGCTTCACATTTAGAACACGTGTCGTACGCAGCAAGGAGCTGAAGAGATGAGATCCTTGTTTCGGCCCTTTGATCAACTCTTCAACGGTTGCCTTGGCGATATCAGCCGTTTCAGGAACCAGGCGAGTGACTGGGACATAATACGTACGGGTATCATCCAGCTGTCCCTGGAAATAAACCGTTACGCTGGAAGTGTCTCCTGGTACTGCTCCATCGCCCAATTCGAGATTGACTCCTTGATTACGGTCTAATAGCGTTATGGGCGTTTTGGCTGCTGGCATTTCTGTTAATGGAGTTCCGTTCACCCAAATTTGCACAGTCTTGACATTGCTAAATTCCGTCAGCGCCCGGGTGACGGCATCGACAATTTTCTTCTCGTCTTTCTCCTCGTACGTTTTGAAGTCTTTGGAAAAATCGACAGTGGCTATGCCGTTTTTGATGACAAGTCCTTTTACTTCCGTCCCTTTCGGCAAGACAGCGGAGAAGCCACCCTGGAGCATGCTCTCTACCGGTCCACCTTTTACCATGTAGCTCAATACTTGTTTGGCAGGACCTTCTGATTTTGGGAGCGTCATCGAGACAGGAACGATATATCCGTTGGCATCCTGCAAGTACACCATTCTCTCGCCAGTCTCCTGAACGACCGGTTGTGCGCCTTCTTTTGCAGCATCCGGGGACGGCGTGCCGTTTGGCAAATCAACTGATACCTCAGACTGTGGTGGTGCATCAATACTTATCGTTTCCTTTTCCGGGCCAAAGAGACCGCAGCCCGACAAAAGCACTGCGCTCACCCCCAGCACGGCCGTCATTTTCCCGATGTGCCTTATCTTCATTTCCCCAGCCTCCTCCACACACTTTGTACTACCATGTATACGAGCTAGGCTTGGGTTTATGCGTTGAAAGTTTGTCTCGCCAGACAAGGCCTTTCATTAGGGCTGGACGGTTTTTTCCAATGAGTTGTGCTGGACGTTTACTTTGCAATCCAGCCATTCTTCTGCAATGGTCCGGAATTTGTGGGCGTCCCCACTGGTCACAAACAGATGCTCCGGGCGCTCTATTTGCTTGCTTTCGGCGTCCGTCGCAATTTGCATGGACAATTCTCGTGCTGTCTCCTCTGCGGAGTTAATCAGGCGCACTCGATCTCCCATCACTTCCGAGATAATTGGAGCTAGCAACGGATAGTGTGTACAACCCAAAATTAACGTGTCCAAATCTTCGTGCAAGAACGGGGCAAGCGTTTCTTTTACTACTCTTCTTGCTTCCTCCGTGTTCGCCATGTGGCTCTCCACCAGTGGCACAAATGCGGGACAAGCCATGCCTGCGACGTACAGATCCGGCTGAATCCGTAAAAGCGCACGTTCATAAGCCCTCGTACGAATGGTCGTTTCCGTCCCGATGACACCGATCCTTCCGTTTTTCGTCACTTGAACAGCTGCACGCGCCCCTGGTTCAATCACCCCGATGACGGGCAGCGGCAAATCACCCATCGCTTCCTCCAACACGACGGCAGTCGCAGTATTACAGGCGATCACCAATGCCTTTAACGGTGTACGCATCACATAGTCGATCATTTGAAAGCTGTAGGTACGAATCTCTTCCGGCGATTTGGAGCCATACGGACAACGGGCGTTATCGCCTACATAAACAATCCGTTCTTCGGGTAGCTGACGCATGACTTCCTTCGCAACAGTTAATCCTCCCACTCCTGAATCAATAACGGCTATCGCTCGTTCTCTACTCATGCTAATGTGTCTCCCCTGTTGAAATGAATATAGTACAGCATACCACTCAAACATTTGTGCTACTACCATATGCCGAGATGAAATTTCTTGTACTCCGCAAATGTCGCACCTTCTCTAGGCACCTTTCATAATGTGAGGAGTGATGATGTGCCCACGAGGAGGAGAATCTTTTGGTAGAAGAAGCCAAGAATTTGCTGGACTGGAGCCAATGGGGCCGCCAATGGATCGATCATTTGCGAAGACATAAGACCCTCAACCGAGAACTCGAACGGCATCTGCACAAATTCGAGGAAACATTTACACAGATCGGAAGGCAAGCATCCATGCTCAATTCGGCAAAAGACAGCGACGAACTCCCTGCTCTCATCACTCGCGCCGAACAAGTGCAGCAGCAATTCCATCACTTTTTACGACTGGCTCAGTTGAGTGAAGATGACCAACTGGAAGGAGAAACGAGGGAACCTGTTGCGGAATCAATGAATGCACAGCCAGCGGTGGCGGAAGAAGCACAAGTGCCTGTTGTGCCAGAACCCGTTTCCTATCCCGGTGCACGCGAGCCAGTCCGTGCGGCACGCCCCGTGGCTGTCGGCCGGCATACCCTTCCCCCGCTCCCTTATGCGTACAACGCTTTAGAGCCGTACATCGATGAAGCAACCATGCAAATCCATCACAACAAACTGCACCAAAAGTATGTAGACGATCTCAATACAGCAGAGAGGAAGCTATCGGATGCCCGAGAGAGTGGCAACTTCGATCTCATTCGCCATTGGGAACGTGAGCTAGCCTTCAACGGGGCCGGTCATTACTTGCATACGATCTTTTGGCCCTCCATGAGTCCAAATGGGGGTGGCACTCCCTCTGGTGATCTCGCGGCGGCAATCAATCGGTATTTCGGTTCGTATGACGCCTTTAGGAGACAATTTAGTCAGGCGGCAGAAAAGGTAGAAGGTCCTGGGTGGGCGATCCTCGTTTGGTCCCCGCGGGCACATCATCTGGAGATTCTTACGGCCGAAAAGCACCAGAACCTGTCACAATGGGATGTGATTCCGCTACTGGCCCTGGACGTATGGGAGCATGCCTATTTCCTGGCGTATCAAAACCAGCGAGACAAGTATGTAGAGAACTGGTGGAATATCGTCAACTGGCCCTATGTGGAAGAGCGATTCGAGAAGGCACGCAAACTGCGCTGGGAGCCGTATTGACTTGCATCTCCCCTTCATTGACAAACCCCCTCGTCATCCCAAATGCCAGGAATGAGAGGGGGTTTTTGCTTTGCTGGCGAAGCTTATTCGTTATACGGGACAAATTCGATCTTTTGCACCTTGATCGGATTTTGGATGGGCTTCGCATTCTCATCTGTTTTCTGGGCAGCGATCTTGTCAACGACTTCCATCCCGGCAAATACATGACCAAAAACAGTGTGGCGGTTGTCGAGGTAAGCCCGTCCGCCAATTTCTTTATACTTTGCTTCTGCGTTCAACGGCAGCGCCGACAAATCGAGGTACTCCTGATCTACCTTGGGACTTTGTACAATGTAGAAATGCGTGCTGTTCGTATTGGGTCCAGCATTCCCCATACTGAGCGCTCCCCTGAAATTGAACAGATCCCTGCTAAACTCGTCCTCAAAGGACTCGCCGTAAATACTCGGCAGCTCCTTGCCATCCGGCCCTTTCAAATCTCCCGCCTGAATCATGAAATCGTTAATCACACGATGAAAAATCATATTGTTGTACTGCCCTTTTTTGGCGAGAGTCTTAAAGTTTTCCACCGCTTTTGGAGCTTTGTTCGGGAACAGTCTCAGCTTGATCACACCGGCATCTGTCGTGATCACGCATATTTCTTCGCCTTTGCTCGGCTTCTCCAACTGAATTAGCTTCACATCTGACACATCGATGCCAGAGTCCTGCCAAATGACTCCCCACGCCTTCCAGTTCACCGGGTCTGTACCGAGTCTGGCCAAACCGAGATAATCCGTTTTTTCAATGGCCTTGTTATCTGCGGTATACCCGACGTATTTGAATTTCACAATCGCACGGTAGTTATTGTAAGCATCCTCCTTCGTGACGGTGTACAGCTTGTCAACTTTTGCTTCGATCACCTGAATGTTTTTGTATTGCGCCAATCCTTCCACATAGGTTTTCATCGCAAAATTCGTCAAGGAGTCATCTGCCACCAGCTTTGCTACCTCAGCAGGATTGGATCGTTGTTTCACCAAGGACGCTATGTAATCATTCACTTCCTGCTTATCTCCACCATGTGGGCGGAACTGGTTGACCTGAGCTTCGCTACGATAGTCATGAATAGCATTTGCAGCAGCATGTTGGACAAACGTTGGACTTAGTAACGGGATCGCAATACTTGCAACGACTGCCAGTGAAACGAGTTTTTTCATATTTTCCGCCCCCACTAATTAGAAGATTGTTCCATAAAGACAGTATAGCTTAATCTGTGAATCGTTGTCTGAAATATTTTAAAAATTCTGCTAAATACAGCGAGAAAATATCATTTTTTCCCATAAAATCTCTTGCGTCTTTTTGCGTCCCTCCCCCGTCTAACCCTTGTAACCTTCATGAAGCTACTACCAAAAACAAACAATCCATCACGACCATATGCCTGATAAGGGAGAGACATACCATGAATAAAAAGACGATCACTGTAGTTGCTGCTTCTATTTTGACTTGCACTGTTTTTGCCGGAGTCCTCGGCACGACTTGGGCTAACCAAGCTGCTCCCCCAGTAACCACGCAGCAAGAAACAAACTACAACGAACCAGCCGAACAAAATAGGTTTCGGAATATCAAACTAGCAGAGCCTGCTCTCCTGTACACTTTAAAAGGGGAAGCAAATGTTTTTGAAGGTACGTACCAATACGTAGTCAAGCAAGGGAAGCACGTTGTCGCAAGTGGGTTCGGCACAGCTTCAAATGGTGGCCCGGAATGGGGAACGTTTGCGCAAACGATTAAAATTCCAACAAGTGAGCTAATAGGAAAAGAGCCATTGATGCTCGAGATGTTTGAAATTAATCAAGAGAACGGGAAGATCATCAACAAGCTTTCCATTCCATTAAATAGCTCCGATCAAGTAAAAAACACCCAAGTATTTCGTAACCTGAAGCTTGCAGCACCGTCTGTCGTGTACACGGTATCCGGCGAAGCTAGCGTTTTCGAAGGTACCTATCAATATGCCGTGAAGCAAGACGAACAAGTCGTTGCCAAAGGCTTTGGAACAGCATCGAAAGGCGGCCCGGAATGGGGTGAATTCTCTCAGGAGATTGTCATTCCGCTGAGCAATCTGTCTAAAAATAACACAAGCACCCTCGAGCTGTTTGAAATCGATCAAGAAAGCGGCGAAACGAAAAATAAAATGGTATTCCCATTAAAGTAAGGATAAGAAGGATTTACGCTCCCGCAGTGTGTCTCGCGCTGCTGGATTATTTAGGTGAGGAAAGGAAGAACCTAACGTATTCAGCAAGGAGGGTGTGCAGCATCGTGAATCAAACTGAACTGGTACAAAGAGCCATTTCCGGTGATGAAGACAGCTTTACGCTTCTGATCCAAGAGAATAGAGAAAAAATATATCGCATGGCTTTTACTTATGTACGAAACAAGGAAGACGCGCTGGAAATCGTGCAGGAGACTGTCTACCGCGCCTTTATCTCCATACACAAATTGAAGCAGCCGCAATATTTTCAAACATGGCTAACCAAAATCGCCGTCAACTGCGCCTTGGATCACATACGCAAAGCAAAAAAAGTCGTTTATATGGATAAAGAGCATGAAGGCAGCTACGAGCAAAAACCACGGGAAGATGCCATCGACTTGCATGATGCCTTGGGCCAACTCGATGAAAAATCCAGAACGGTCATTATGCTGAGGTATTTCGAAGACATGCCCATCAAGGACATTGCCGATGTGCTAGACATACCCCTCAGCTCCGTGAAGTCGATCATTTACCGCGGACTGGAGAAATTGAAAGTGAACATTGGGGAGCGTGAATCTCTTGGATAACAAACTGGACGATTACAAACAAGCCTATCACGATATTGAAATACCCGAAGAGTTGGCGGCAGTCACCGAGCAAGCCATCGAACGTGGAAAGCTTCATCGAAAACGTGCGCAAGCAAGAACGCGTTGGTTAAAGCACGCTGGTGTTAGCGCGGCCGCTGTCTTTGTTCTTTTCACGGTCAGCGTGAACACAATCCCCGCCTTTGCGAGTGCTTTGGAAAACGTGCCTGGTCTGGGCAAGCTAGTGAAAATATTGCAATTCAATAAAGGCAGTGCAGGCGGGGGGACTCCGCAGGATGCCGTAGATGTTAGCTTCATTACGGTACAGAAGCAAGGAGTCCGGGAAAACATCATCTTGAACTTTACCCAGGATAATGAGGTACAGCAGAACGCCAGCTCGTTCCACGTGAGTTTTACGGAATATCCGAATACGATGACGTTTGCTGTTGGTGGCGCGAGAAAATTTTCGGCTGTCAAAGATTTCGAGACATTGAAGCAAAGTCCGTACATTGAAGATGCTTACGAGATCATTTCGTTGGACGATTCTCTCGTGCGGTTTAATGTGACCTTTAAAGAAGCGATTGCTTATAAGGTGAAGGAATATAAGCAGCCAGCGCAAGTTGTTATTACGATTTCTCCAAAAGAAGTAACGCCAGAAGAGCAGCAGCCTGTGTACTCGGTGCGCACTGCTTCCGTGCCGTATGGAGAGGCGCTCGGGGCTATGGAGGAAGCTCTGTTGTTCGCGGACAACATGCGGGTTTTGAAGGACAAGCAAGGTGGATATTTTGTCGAGGCCGGGTATTATCGGACGGAAGCCGAGGCTCAAGAGAAAATGAAGCAATTGCAGAATGAGTTTGGGGTTGTAGAGCCATTGTTTGTGGAGAAGAGAGGGTATTTGGAAGTGCCTGGGGGGATTGAGGCCAGGTAGGGTTGGGTTCCCCTCCCCTTCTCGCCGATCAATCGTCAGATTATTCTGGGAGGATAGAAAAGCTGTGAACAGGATAGGAAAGTTTTTAGCGACTCTATATAATAAGCTCTCAAGAGCGCTCTTTTCTTATTTGTTAGTTTGAATCAGGAGGTTTCATGATGAATACCAAAACTGTTGAATTTGAAGCCAGCTATCGTGATCAATTGGTAGATATTTGGTATCGTGCCGTTTGCCGTACGCACCATTTTTTGGCGAAAGAAGATATTGCGTTTTATAAAAACATGGTAAAAAATGAAGCACTATCTGCTGTTGAAGTATGGATGGAAATTAACGAGAAGAAAGAGCCTGTAGGCTTCATTGGCCTTGATGGAGCGAAAATCGAAATGCTGTTCGTTGATCCAGAATACCACGGGAAAGGGATTGGGCGCAGATTACTCGAACATGCGGAACGTAAGTATGGACCGAATCTGAAAGTAGATGTCAACGAGCAAAACGAAGGGGCTTACGTTTTCTACAGAAGGTATGGGTTTGTGCAGACAGGACGGTCTGAGCTGGATGGTTCGGGGAGGTCGTTTCCTTTGATTCATTTAGGTTTAGAACGGTAATTTTTGGTTGTTGGAAAAATAAGACTGTCTCGTGTAGTGGAATTCTTTACTTGCGAGACAGTCTTGTTCTACATGAATGATCTTGTATGCTTCCAACAGGGGTTCGTGGCAATGTGGATGCCGAATAATTGCTGTAATCGTTCTTGTACACGCTGAAAGAAAATGGGAATATCTGATTGTTCGATTGCTTTGACATTATTTCCATAAAGCATCTTGGGAATCGAAACTTGGATAGTTAAAGTGCCGCTTGCATCCTGATATTTAATATATGGTATGATCTCGTCTTGCATTTGGAATGTGGTCATAACACCTGTTTTCTGATTAAAGATGCAAAGTTATATTGTCGTAATATTTCAGGTTGAATAAATACGGAACTTACTTTCATTTTGATGGAATCAAACAATAGTATTCTCTCCTTTTCACTATAAATTTTAATATATTGAATATGATTTGGCATGTTAGAACAAAAGATAGCAACTCATACGTTCGATCACCTTCCTTTATCTATTTACAATAAATTTTTAGTTTTATCTTGTTTTCCCAGAGGAATTACATCCTCTAGGTGCGTTACTTGTACAATACAGCAATCATGTCTGGATTTACGAAGTCTTTTAATCCCCACCACATATACTCTAGCTTGTTTCCATTCATGACTTGGCTAATGCCGAACTGTTGGCATATCTCATAATACTGCTCTTTTCCGAGTTCGCCATCACGTTCTAACAGTTGTTTTCCCATCCAGATCATCCCGCTGCGTTGAATCGTTTTCACTCGTAGATTATCAAAACCAAAGTATTCTTCTAATGCATGTAATCTCCCATAAATCAGATGAGGACTGACTTGTTCCATATGAACATTTCTTGTCTTGGCTGGTCTGATTACATAGCCTGTTTCAATTAATTCACTTGTTTCTTTGAGATGATCTCGTCTCATCTCCCCATTACCTTTGAGATAATCCTTTTGCTTGATTGCGCCATTTATTAATTTCAGACACTGCTCGGATATTTGAATTTCTCTTGTTTCTTCTTTATCGTTAATCAATATCAATGTTCGTTTCTCATCATTGACTTGATCACGTTTTAGATTGCGTAGTTCACTTACCTCTCTACCACCCGCACCTTCGAATAACAGGGAGAGAATCACTGAATCCTGATCGTTATTACATTGGTCAATAATTGCATCGATTTCTTGCTTCGTAATAAATTGTTGGTGGGTGTTACCTACCATGTTCTTAAACCATTCTTTTGAAACGGACTCCAGTGGATTGGTGTCCTCTCTAAGCCCCCCTGCCCTTGCCCAATTCAAGTAAGCAGAAATCGTTCTCCCAGCCGTATTAAGAGAGTCTCCTGTAGAAGCATGGAAGCTGTGCAGGGCAGTTTCAATCTCATCCAGTGTAAAGTGGAGCAAATCCTTATCCTTTTCCACTTCGAACTTCATTGTCAGGTTGAACACTCTAGAATAAGCTTTTTGGGTATTTTCTTTATATCCTTGAAGAAAGGCTGTTTTTGTTTCGGGGTTAAACATGGTTACACACCTTTCTTTGAAACACGTGTACTATAAATTTACAGTTTGACTTCCTTGAATTTATATTACTATAAATTTTCACCTTAAAGCAAGAATAGAGTTTTTGCTTTTTTCATGAATAAATTAAAGAAGCCCCATACGAGTTTTGGTTACTCGCTTGGGGCTAATCATTATTTATAGTCTACTTCCACAAATGTGGATGGGTACTTATTATTTTTTTTCTCAATTAACTTTTCTAAAAACTCTGCATCCTTAGGTAGGTTTCTTACTAAATCATCCCATCCTATAAAAACTAGTTTTTCTGGTAACATAACTAGTCCAGTAATAGCATCCCAAAAAGCATCCCAATTTTTACCGTAAAAATCAGGAAACCCCAATTTCTCCTTCAATACATTCTGTAACTCGAAAGGATCTTTGACTTCCGACACATCAATAACAACCATTGCAACACGTACTTCATCATCAAATTCGTTCATAAAGACACTCCTTTATTTTATGTCATATTTCCATTATCAAAATAATTCCCAATGTAATAAAAGTTATCATAATGGTCTATAGTAATCCACATTTGACCATCATTTGAGTATACCAATCTAGTACCGGGCTGCTTATTTCTACCCATTGTATTTACAAGTCCTACATCTGCCTCATACCACACCCTTCCATTTATCATTGGTAATGTACCTTTATTGTTCTCAAATATGTCTCCACCTATTTGTGCATTAGGGATATGCTTTACCCAACTTCCAACTGCTTTACCTTCTGCCCATCCATATGCCCGAGCTTGGTCTTTAGTAAAATAGTTTGACGGTAGTTTACCAGTACTTCTTAAACTCTCAATTAATGGGTTAGCATCCTGCCATGTCTTTAAAACCTCTTTGTATTTTGTTAATTGGGCTGCACTCTTCGCATTCCTGAATGATTTTGAGACTTTGTCTGGTCCCATAACTGATAGTAATACCGTTCTTTGAGCACCTTGGACAACTGTATCGGAAAACTTTCCACTTGTCGATAATATCGTAAGAGCTTGTGACAAGTCCAAATCTTTGGTGCTTACATAAATATAATGCAGACGTGACTCGTAATCTCCATCACAATTATTCGCGCCTTCACATTGTTTATTACCACTTGGATCGACAAACCGCAGTGGATTATTACTTACATACGTATACCGATTCAACGACAACGGATTATCCACTTGCCCCTTATACGTATCCTCCGAGATAAACCTCCCTATCTTCGGATCATAATACCGGGCACGCAGGTAGTAAAACCCGCTCTCTTTATCAAACATCTCCCCCGCATACATAAACGGGTTGGAAATCGTTTCTTTGACCTTATCCGCAATCAAATTGCCCCAGATGTCGTAGTCGTACGTATTTAGAACATTCCCATTGGGAGCCTTGATTTTGACAACATCACCATGGCTATTGTAATAGTAATTACCTTCAAGATTCGACGCATAGTCTTTTCGCCAGATCAACTGGTTACCAAACACATTCCGCGCCTTGACCCTGCCATCCTGCGTCAGCTCTTCTATCACTTGCCCATTCAAATAAACGTAGTGAGTCGTATCCGTTACGCTACCAGTCTGTTGCTTCGTCGCCCGCAGTCCACCTGGATAATACGTGTATGTCGTTGTCCCTTTCTCGTCCTTATACTCCTGTAAACGATTAAACAAATCGTGCTTCATTTCATAGGAGCGCAGGATATCTACCGGAGCGTTTGCATACACTTGGCGGTTACCGCGTTTGTCATAGGCGTATTGCTTGACGTTTCCTTCGACCGATTCTTCCTTGATCCGGGAAAGCTTGTCGTACACAAACAATCCATAATTCGTACCGGATCGCTTTTGGCTGGTGATATTCCCAAACAGATCGTAGCCATTTGTCTCATTCCAGCCGTCTGCGTGATTCAAGGCTGTTTTTTCACCAAATGAGCTGACCGATTGCTGCATCGCTTTCGGTTGTCCCGGATACGATACCGCATTGGTTTCTCCTGAGTTACTAATATCGTACGTGTACGTGGTTGTTCCGACTCCCGGTATCGCCACCGAATTTAAGCGGTTTGCGTTGTCATAGGTGTATCCGACACTTAGAGATGGGGCAGAACCAGATACCGCACTTCTTGCAGGGTATACGAGTGTATCTATCGTATCGTCGTTATCAGAATACAGAAGCTGGTAGTCCTTGCCCATCATCGTTTGGCGATTCTTCCGATGGAACCCATCGTAGCCATAGCTGATAGAGTTTCCTGTGTGATTATTTTCACTCAGAAGCAGGCCAGATTGTGGATCATACACGCGGTCTTCATAGAAAGAAGCGCCGGAAGAAACTTTCTTTAACTCATGGAAAGGCGTGTAGTCGTAGTTGAATGTGACACCGTTTTTATCCTTGTAACTCTTCACAAGACCGCTTTTGTCGTAGGTGTACGTCTCCGCTCTTGTCTCTGGATTCTTCTCCGAGAGCTTCCACGACAAACTATTGTAGGTATACTCTGCCGTAGTCGTGCCATTCTCCAATACACTGGTGAGATTGCCTAGCCCATCGTACCCGTATACATTTACGTTATTTTCAGGGTCCTGCAAATACACCAGGTTGTCGTTATGGTCGAAGCGCATACTCCACGCTTGGGAAGTTTTTCCGTCTGAGATTTCTTTATTAGTTACTTTCCCGAATCGATCCGTCTGGTAGTTCGTCACGCGATGATGACTGCCGCTTTGCGTCGTCTCCTCCGTGCTCTCCACTTTTCCATACAAATCACGGTAGGTGGTCGCGATATAGCCATTCGGAGAGAGCGTTTGTTCCGTCAGACGAGGTAAGTATCTTGTTCCATCCGAGTAGGCATTGTTTCGATGGTTCTTAGTGGTTCCTAAGGAATTCATCGTTTGGTACACAAAACCGTCCCAGTCATACAGGTACGAGGTGCTTTGCTCCTGCTTCCCGTAAGGAACCGTGCGACTAATCTCCATGCCATCTGGCGTAAACTCGTTTTCTACCAATGGACGCTTCGCACCTGTCGTGCCCACCTGCTCTTGATAGGCGGTATCTCCATACGGGGTGTAGTAAGTGATCAGCTTCGATTGATCCGGGGCAATTTTCTCCACGATGCCCGGTCCTTCTGAACTCGATCCAGAAGCTTCGCCGTCCCGATACACATACGTTATGGTTCGTTTTGCGCCTTGATTGTGAAAAGTCTCCGATAACGGTCGGCCTAACTCATCGTAATCGTATGTAGCTTTGCTTCCGTTCGGATAGGTCTGGCTTTTGATTTGGCCTTTGTCATCGATGTCGTAGGAAAAATTCAATACATCCGATTTGCCGCTTTCCAGCTCAACACCTGCGAGTGCGATTTGTGTTGGCTGAACGCCATATTGATCATAAGCGGTAAAGGTCTGCGTCCTTGTCTTTCCTGCGCCAAAGTTTTCCGTAATCGAGTAGAGCTGGTTATTGGTGTACTCATATGTCCGTTCAACCGATTGGCTCTTGTGATTATTGATCAAATTGGCAGGGAACGAGTTGATCTCCGTTTCCTTCCGGAGCAAATATTGATTGTTGTACTCGAATGTCGTATTCGAATAATACGGATCGCCCGAGGCGGAGGTTGATTGCGTTCTGGCTGCCTTTAGTACGGAGAAGGTCCGGAAGCCCCATGGATTTACCCCTTCTGCATCATATGTCCATGTACTTACAATCCCGTCCGGTGCAATCTGCTTGATCAGCTGTCCGTAATCGTTATATTCGAAGTACGATTCTTGCGCGTAATTGTTTATCTTGGCCGCATACCGTGAACGATTGGAAAGGTTCGGATCTTTCAAGTAGGAATTGTATACATCCAGATCGCTCACTGCCGATGTCGGTTCCAAGAAAACGTATTGATACGTCGGCTTTGTATTCCGGCCGGAATAGGCATAGGTCGTGTACGTAGTTGGATTGTACTCGACCCGATACTTCGCGCCAGATACATTCGTACCGCCTTTGCTCACGCCTGTTGTCTTAACGCTTCGCAGCAACGTATTTCCGTCCTGATTGACCTTGTAAATGGAATTCTTTGTGTAACGGGAAGCCTCAGATTCGGTGACTTGGATGGTATCCCCATGTCGTTCCGCAAAATTCTTCAATCTAGGTAGTTGTTCCTTTGGCACCTTCCATATTTCGCGGAGGTTGTCGTTATTGGCATAGCTCTTTTCCAGCTTATACGTGTTGGTTCCTTTCGGCGTTTTCTGCGTATAGCTGTACGATACTTTATTAACAGGATGATAGGCTACATAGCTTAGTGCATACTTGTCTTGAAAAATCCGTACGAGACCGTCATTGAACGTCGTTTGACCTAGTTGATAGGGGCGATATTCGTAGTTGATTTTTAATCCTTGCAACGGATAGGAAACTTCTTGCATGAGCAAGTAATCGATTTCCTTACGCTTCTTTGTATCCGATTCCCAATACTTTGCTGAATCTTGAAGCGTTTGATCAGTTGGGAGCTTGTCCAATGTGTATTCCTTGTTTAAATTGAAATAAGCAATGCCCTTGGTAGTAGGATTATGATACGAATAATTTGCTACAGTATAAGGACCGCTTCCACTCCCTGCTGTCGGCAGGACTTCTACTCGAACGAGCTGAAAGTAACCGTTCAATGCTAGCTTTCGTTCAAAGTGGTAGCGAATGTGCTTAAGCACGGTAGTTTCAGTTTTATCTTTATAGACAATCAAGTCTTGCGTGGTGTCGTTTTGCTTTCGTTTCAGCACCACATAGCGGCCGACACTGTCTTCGATGCTGACTGGCTCTCCGTCGCTGTTCAGGTTGTACTTGATCGTGTCCCCATAAATATTGGATTTGACGACCGTTCCCAGCTTGACATCAAATTCATACTTCAGATTCCGGTAATGCAGTGTGTACTTCCGATTCACGTCATCTGTGATGAACATGATGTCTTTATATGGATAATTCACAAACTTGTTGAACCGGTATTCTAAAGATGTCCCGTCCTCTAAGCTAATGTAATAACGATTCGCCGTTGGACTCTTGTCTACGTTGGTGGAGTAGATTTGCTGGCCTGAATTATAGGGGTCGTCCCTTACCGTGGCTGCCTGCTCACGCGTGACGATATCCAGTCTCGGCATATTAAAATCCCAGCCTGTTGCAAATTTCTCATTGGCCTTTAAGGCTTCATTCTTGTCTAGATCATCGTCCCAGCTTGGTACACTGATTTTACTGCTCAGGGAGTGATATCGGCGTTTTATATCCAGATCCAGTCCATGCTTTCCTGGTAAGTAGAGATCTTGCTCGACCAAGTTTGCAGAGCGATATACATCATCTACGGCTTGCTCTGTTTTTGAACGAGCAAAGCGAAACTCCTGATCTTTTTCTGTGTAGAGAACTTCTGGAGGAGTTGTATTCACTGCTTGAATGTCGAGCGTTTCTTCCAGACTCTTGATTTCATTTACTTTCGATGCTACGAGGGGTGTAAGGCGATTTAAGAGGTCCTTATTTTCCTGACTGAGATTATCGAATTGAGAAATGAGCTGGTCACTGGAAAAAGCTTTGACTTCTGCTTGTTCTTCAGTTGAAAGCAGCTGCATTAGATCTGGATAGAAATAGGCAGCGTACTTTAGTAAGGATCGGTCGAATGTTTGGTGGATTTCGATTGCTGTGTTTGCATCCAGCTGGGTCCATGTTAGTGAAGCGATGTCCTCGGCGTTATATGATGCCGGATTTTTTGCTTCTGTTTTTTCTGGTAAAGGGTTGAGATTTTGCTCTGCGATGGATTGCTGGATTTCATTTATTGTCTCGTTTGGAGTTGATGATTCTATATCTTGAGTATTTGATAAGTCGCTGGTTGACGGTTCATTTGCCAGGGTGCTCACTGGTGGTGTCATCGTCGTAAATAGGGAAAGACTTAATATAAAAATCAGGGTTGATTTTGTCGACAGGAGTTTCATATTGCCTCCGAAAGAAATGTTGTCCCCCTTGGTTAGAAGGGGGATTTACTAGTAAATATTATGGTGTAATTTTAACTTTTATAGGTTTGAAACTGTTATTAGTTGTTCCATCTCCTAGTTGACCGGGATAATTATTTCCCCATGCGTATACTGTTCCGTCTCTCTTTAAAGCTAAACTATGATTAGCAAGAGACCCACTTGCAATTTCCACAATTTCTGTCACTTCTAGTACATTCACTGGGACAGTAGTTCTAAGCGTATTATTGCCATCACCAATTTGTCCTTGGTTCCCAAGGCCCCACGCATACACTTTTCCATTTACATCAAGTGCCATACTATGCTTGAATCCTGCAGCAACAGAGACAATATTTGAAAGTCCGTTTATTTTAGTTGGAACTTGATTCGCTGTTGTATTGTTTATGCCTAATTGACCATATTCGTTTTCCCCCCAAGCCCATACTGTTCCGTCCTTTTTAACAGCAAGACTGTGACCTCCCCCAGCAGCAATTGCCCTTATGTCTGTAAGACCCCATACTTTTATTGGTTTTTTTTGTACGCTCCCTCCAGCCATATATCCCCACATCCAAACTGTACCATCTTTCTTGAGAGCTAACCCATAATATCTTCCAGCAGCAATCTCTGTAATATCTGTTAGATCCATTGCTTGTATTGGTGTGGCACTACTATTAGTTGTGTCGTTACCTAATTGACCATAACCATTAGTTCCCCAACTCCATACTGTACCATCTGCTTTCAAAGCTACGCTATGGTACTCTCCCGCAGCAATACGCGAAATGTTTGTAATGCCTCTTACTTGGACAGGAACATTTTTTTGAACGGTTGTACCATCGCCCAATTGACCGGCACCATTTGCACCCCACGCCCAAACGGTACCATCACTCTTCAGAATGAGAGAGTGCTCTGAACCTGCAGCACTACTCACTGCATTACCCGCTGCCAAAGTCGTCTCTTTTGATAGAAAAAGTACTGCAAGCATCATCAGTAAAATATTACATATTAAATTTGACTTAATTAGATTTTTTTTCACTTAGGCTCACTCCATTTTATTTATCATTCGTTAATACTGGAACTGTGCTATTTTGTGCCGTTCCATCTCCTAGCTGCCCCTTCGCGTTTTGTCCCCATGCCCATACACTTCCGTCTTCTTTCACCATCAACGTATGTGCTCCACCTG